>JAQUWM010000058.1 GCA_028692885.1 Acetobacterium sp.
GGTGGCCGGTTTGGTTGAATAAAAGTGATCAAAAAAAATAACTGAAAATATAGGTTGAATTAAATATTATCATGTAGGGGCGATACGTGATCGCCCGCACACTGTGCAATTGCCAGTTCAATTTGTAACATCATTTAATTTAACTTAAATAGACAATTGGTCCAGGGTCGTGAGTTGTGATTCAGTTTCTCAAGGCAAATAAAATAGCATCAACAGGAGCAAAAATTGACAAGTAGACTGCAAAACAAAGGCCTTGTTCTGGCCCTGGCAACCCTCTGCTGCCTGCTCTGGGGGAGTGCCTATCCCAGTGTGAAAATCGGCTACGTGCTTTTTGATATCGAGACAACCGGCGCCCAGATCTTGTTTGCCGGCTATCGTTTTACCCTGGCAGGGATTCTGACTTGGATTATCACCAGCGTCTATTACAAAAAAAATGTCCTGCCCCGAGCGGACGAATGGGGCCGGATGGTCAGCCTGGGTTTGGTCCAGACGACCCTTCAGTATATTTTCTTTTATATCGGCCTGGCCAATACCACCGGCGTGAAGGCGTCAATTATCAATGCTACCGCCACCTTTTTTGCGATTCTCTTTGCCCATCTGATTTTAAAAAACGAAAAGATGACCCGGGCCAGGATTTTTGGCTGCGTTCTGGGGATGGCCGGGGTGATCATTATCCAGCTCAAAGGCGGAACGATCGACAGTAGCTTTTCGCTGATCGGCGATGGCTTTCTGTTTCTGGTTTGTATTGCCTCGGCCCTGGGCGCCGTGATGACCCGGGTCTTTACCAAGAAAAGCGATGCGATGATCCTGACTGCCTATCAGCTGATGATCGGCGGGGTGGTGCTGATTGCCGTCGGCTTGATCATGGGCGGAACGATCAGCCAGATCAACATTCCGGGACTGCTGCTGCTCGGTTATCTTGCTGCCTTGTCAGCGACGGCCTTTACCATCTGGACGATCCTGCTCAAACATAATCCGGTGGGAATCGTGGCCATTTATGGTTTTATGATCCCGGTCTTTGGAGTAATGCTATCTGGGATTTTTCTCGGGGAAGCCTTTCTTAATCTGCGGATTCTCGTTTCGCTGGCCTGTGTCAGCGTCGGGATCTGGCTGGTTAATCGGGAAGCCGGGCGGAAGAACTGGTAATTTTGATCCGTTTCAATACTAATTGAGTTCAATAACGCATTGATTTCTGCCGTTATTTTTGGCTATTTACAATGCTTTATCGGCCTTTTTATAAGCTGTGTCTAGCCAATCGGCATCAGAATGAAGCAGCTCTGAAATTCCAAAGCTAGCAGTAATTCGGATTTCATGTCCATCGATTAAAAACTTGTTGTTTTCTATGGCGGATCTTATACGTTCTGCTACCGGAACACCATCTTGAGCAGGTGTATTATGGAGCATGATGATAAATTCTTCACCCCCCCCAACGTGCAACGGTATCAATATCTCTTAGTTCGTCTTTTAAAATTAAGGAAAATGCTTTTAGGAGTTCGTCGCCTGCGGGATGACCATATCGATCATTAATATACTTAAAATGATCAATATCAACAATCATAATACAAAAATTGGATTGATAGCGCTTCATTTATCGTCAATTTTAATCTTGAAGCAAAAATTTTATGATATTTAAATGTTGAATGCCGTTCCGGCTGCGGTCGAATTCATCCATGGTCAGCACGAACTTTGGATAATTATCCGGGATAGCTTCTAAAGGAGAAAATTCTCTTTCAACTGTTGATTCTTCAGCTAAAATATAGGCAACCTGGTAATATATCCGTTCGTTGCCCCGATCCGCCACAAAGTCAACTTCTGTCGTTGATACCTTGCCAATTTTTATGGTATACCCTTTTCTTAATAGCTCCATATAAACAATATTTTCCAGAACTTGTTGGATATCCTTTTCATTATTTCCATAAATGACTTCTCTGAAGCCATGGTCTGTCAAATAGATTTTTTCGGGAAACTTCAGCACTTGTTTGCCAATGATATCTTCTCTTTCGACGAGATGAGAAAAACACGCTGCTTCACAATAATTGATATAATTATAAACTGTTTCCTGAGAAAGGCTTCTTTTTTCATTCTTTAAAAATCTGATCATCGACGGTACCGAAAATGGGTTGCCGATATTAACCATCATAAAAAGCAGAATACGCATGAGTAAATCAACATTTCTAACCTTGTTTCTGGTAACAATATCTTTTAGCACGACGGAATCATAAATATCCGATAAATACTTTTTTTGTGAAGTTTCATCAATATCAGATTCATAGATAAAAGGCATTCCACCCATGCGGAGATAGTTGCGAAATAGTTTCTGTACGTCATTATCGTTATGCTTTTCCTTGCTAATTTCACAAACTTCCTTGAAAGAAAAAGGATAGATGTTGAATTCTACATATCGTCCACCCAGATAGGTGGAAAGTTCTCCGGAAAGCAATTTAGCATTTGAACCAGTAATATAAATATCAATATCAAAGTCAACGAGAAATGCATTGATTGCTTTTTCCCATCCATGAACTTCCTGAATTTCGTCGAGGAACAGATAGGTCTTATTCACCTTGTTGATATGCTCTTTCACATAATCATAGAGCTGGATGGCCTGATTTTTTAGTAGCCATTCCCCTGATTCCATATTGATTGAAATAATTTGATTCATTCCAACGCCTTTATTCATTAATTCCGCCTGGATAAGATCTAACATCACTGATTTTCCACATCTTCGGATTCCAGTTAACACCTTAACGACATTCTGATCAATAAAAGGTCTGATTTGCTGTAGATAGGCTTCTCTTTTTATCATAAAATGTACACTTCCGATCTATTTTATCTTATTATTATATCGAATAAATACATATTTACAAGCAAAAGTTTTCGATATATCGAAAACTTTTGCTTATAAATATAATAATTTTCGATATATCGAATAAAATATGAATTACCAGCGTTGTCGATCAGGCAGCGGTTGCACAATCGAACTTTTAGCAGCGGGTTATTTTTGAATTTTACAAAAAAATCTGACACACGACTTGCCACATCTTGTCTTTTTCAGAGAGTAGTGTATGATGAGATGAGTGAAGACGAGGAGGCGTTTCCCGCAAAATGAGTTCAAATCTTTTACATCGGTCAAATGTTTTTAAATAGTGAGAAAAAGGCACAAATTTATCCAAGAAATGTTTTGCAAACGTTATAAAAAGGCGTATAATGAACAAAGCACTGATTATTGTAGCAAACAAATCATATTTGCTATCGTAGTGTTTCATTCAAAGAAGATGATAACAATAAATGCCAGGAGCATATCGGGCGATTAATGTTGCGGTTAAGAAATATAATAGTAGAATATCGACAATTGCAGGGGGTCGATTAACAGCAACTGTGGCGATGGATCATCGATGAGCGATAAATAAAGATATGACAAATTGATCGTTAAGGACAGAAACTGTCCATTCCATTCCGGTATAATCATGGTATCAAATTAATCAAGGGAAAAGGGGAATGACGATGATTTTCGATAAAAAAGACCAGGATCAGAAAAAGAAGCAGAAGCCATTGTGTCAGATCTGCCATCAGAATCCGGCCACAACCACGATGCCAGGGCCGCTTGGACCGGTGCAGGTGTGTAAAAGCTGCAAGAAAAATGTGCGCATCTAGCGCGGCGCTTAGAAAGGGGGAACGGTAGGATGGGATCACAACATGATGAAAAGAAAACCGCCCGGATCCTGGCCATTTATGATCAGATCATCCGGGGCGAGACCGTCAACAAACAGAAGTGGGCCCAAAAACAGGCAGTCAGCGATAAAACCATCCAGCGGGATCTAAAGGAAATCGAAGAGTATCTACAAACACTTTATCCCGAGAGCGAGGTTGCCTATGACCGCAAGCGTCAGGGTCACCGGTTATTTCGGGAAGGCAGTATGGCGCTGTCGGATCACGATATCTTTGCGGTGGCCAAGGTACTGCTCGATGCCCGGCCTTTCAACAAAATAGAAATGGAAAAAATCCTCGATCATCTGCTGTGCCTGTCCTATAATCGCAAGGCGATTGAGCAGGCCATTGGCAATGAACGCCAGTGTTATCAGCCGATCAAACACGGCCAGGACTTAATTGAACGGATCTGGTTTTTTAGCCAGAGTGTCCAGAAACATCAGGTGCTGGATGTGCAGTATCAAAAACAGGATGGTACTGTTAAGGCCTACAAAATCAATCCCCTGGGGCTGTTGTTCAACGAGTATTATTTTTATGTGATCGCCGAGATCAATGGCAAGGAGAATCCCGTTTCACTGGTGTTCCGGCTCGATCGTTTTCTCAATTATGCTTTTTGTGAGGACGATCTGCGTTTTACCACTGATTACGGCACGCGCTTCGAAGAAGGCAAATTCCGGGAGAAAATTCAGTTTATGTACACCGGCAAATTGACCACCATCCGCTTCCGCTTTTCCGGCCCGTCCCTGGAGGCGGTGCGGGATCGACTGCCGACGGCCGATGTGAAAACAAGCGAAGACGGCGTCGCCACCGTGTCAGCTTTGGTTTATGGGGAAGGGGTTAAGAAATGGCTGCTTTCTCAGGGGGACTGGGTTGAGGTATTAAGCCCGCCGAGTTATCGCAAAGAGATGGTGGAGATGATTGAGCGGATGCGGGGGAAGTATGGGGAGGAATAAAATAAATTCAGATTGTGTGAGGTATCAATGATAGTAACAATTATCTATAATCCGTATGTGAAAAAAAGTCAAATAGTATACAATGGAAATGAAGTGGAAAATGACACGATGCGTAAGTATTTTTGCAATAAAAAAATGCAGAATAGCCTTGACGGTGCCTGTGAAAGCGCCGAAAAAGCATGCAAGTTTTAGTTATTGACTTCCAAGATCATTTGTAATTATCAAAGAAAAAATACGTGATTTCCCGGTCACTTATTAAGGAGAAAAAAGGATGGAAAATTCATCTGTTGATAAAGTTAAAAAGGAAAAAAATAATTCAAATATCGCAGATGCAGTGTCTTTGGGTGCAAACTCAGAGATGCTCAATCAATATAGTGAAGCAGGCAAACAATTCAAAGTAGCTTATGACGGTATTGACCACGAAACCGGCCAAAAGTTACATCAAGGATTAAAAAGCATAGCTGAGAGTAAGGTTAATCCTGATTATGCCAACCAAAATATTAATCAGCAGGCTGGTTATTCTGCTGAGGTTTTAGATACAGCAAAACAAAATGCCCAAAATATAAAAAATGGAAGTTCAGAACGAGCATCACGAACTGATGATTTAGGCAGAGTAAATGATACCAAAGCCGACCAAGTGATACTTGATGAATTTGGAAATGTCAAATCAGGTTCTGAAGTTCAGATGAAATTTCTAAAAAATGACGACGCATTTATAAACAATGTAAGCCAAAAGAAGTACTCAGAGCATTATCCTGATGGTAAATACAGTGTTCCAGCCGATCAATATGATGCGATTAAGGCGGGTTTAAAAGAAAAAATCGCAGCTCTTGAAAAACAGCAATTAACACCTGAGAAACAAAAACAGCTTGATTACTTGAAAAAAGTCGAAAAGAACCTAAAAAAATCCGAAGTTTCAAAAACAGAAGCAATTGAAGCACGCATAAATCCCGATAAAGTTACAATCAAAGAAATCGCAAAAGTATCACATGAAGCTGGTGTTAACGCAGCGAAAATTGGAGCGGGTGTCGGTGGCGGAATTTCGCTTATAACAAACACCTTTGCTGTAATTAAAGGTGAGAAAGATGTTGAAGTAGCTCTAACTGATACAGGGGTAGACACTTTAAAAGCAGGTGTAACTAGTTATGGTACAGGAGTTGCTAACACCGCAATCGCAAGTGTAATGAAGAATTCCTCAAAGGAAATTGTGCGTTCGCTAGGGAAATCAAATGCACCAGCGTATATTATTCAGACCGCAATTTCGACGGTTAAATCTCTTGCACGGTTATGCAGGGGTGAGATTAACGCATATGAGTTTTTTCAGGAAATTGGTAAAAATGGCACAATGCTTTTGGTATCTGCACAAGGTGCGCTTATTGGTTCCGCTGTTATGGGTGGGGCAGCAATCGGCGGCGTATTAGTTGGCCCATTAATAGGAGGTTTGGTATGTGCTCTTGTGGGAAGTGCAATATACGATTACACAATAGGAATGAAAGTGTTGAACGAGGAAATAGATGCATTTTCACTGCAGCTCAGTAATGAAATAATGCTTCTAAAAGAATATCAGGCACGGCTCATGAGTTTTGACTTAGATAAATTCAAACGCGAGACTGATAATTTTAATGTTGTTGGAGAACATATCAGCCAAGATCACAGTGCGGAAGACTTCAATCTAATGTTAAAATCAACCTATAAGTATCTTGGAATTCCGTGTCCATGGGGAGAAGGTTCGTTAGACGAATTTATGCAAAATAAAAGCGGGGTATTAACCTTTGGATAAGTTTAAGTGTGATTGTTGCGGCGCTTGTTGTCGCAACATTGACAAATCATTCTATTTTACTGCGATGGATAAAGGCAACGGGGTTTGCAAATATTTAAACGAGGACACTAATCTTTGCACTATTTACGAACAGCGACCATTATTATGTAATGTTAACGAAGCTTACAGAATATATTTTGAAAAGTATATGAGTATCGAGAAGTATCAAGAAGAGAACTATAAAGCTTGTAAATTATTAAAATCAATAACTAAATAAAAAAAGAAAGAATGAGGTATTTACGATGGCAATTCCTATTATTCTTGGAATCGGAGCTGCAATAGCAGCCGCTGGAGGAATCGGAGCAGGTATTAATGGTGGTCTGAAAATGAAAGAAGCAAATGAGACGATGGCATTAGCAAAAGAACGCCACGACAAAAATGTCGAACGTTTTGAATTGGCAAATATATCGACAAGCCAAGCAATGGATCAAGTCGGCAAAACCGAGCTTGAAATTCTAAATGATTTCGAAAAATTTTCAGTAACGTGGGAAAAAATTCATAATAAACCTGAATTTCGTTCTTTTGATAATGGTAATATTAAAATTACGAAGTATTCAGCTGATGAATTGAGTAAGGTATCTGTAGGTGCCGGAGTGTTGCTTGGCGGTCTTGGCGGTGCAGCAGTTGGTACAGCGGGCGGGTTTGCAGCTGCCGGAGCAACAACCTCGGCAGTAATGGCGCTTGGCACAGCAACAACAGGAACGGCTATTTCTACGCTTTCTGGCGTTGCTGCAACAAATGCGACACTTGCTGCAATAGGTGGTGGTGCAATTGCGGCAGGTGGCGGAGGAATGGCTCTAGGAGCAACGATTCTTGGAGCATCAACACTTGGTGTTGGATTGCTTATCGGTGGCGTAGTATTCTCTATTACAGGTAATTCTATATCAGATAAAGCTGATAAAGCGTATGACCAAATGAAAGAGGAAGAAAAAATTATTAATGAGTTATGCGCATACCTTGATGATTTAGAAGGTGTCGCAAAAAACTATCTAGCAACATTAAAAAGAGTCAACAAGCGTTATCAAGAATGGTTCGGTAATTTAAAAGCAACGATAGACTCTGGTAAAAATAACTGGAATGATTTTTTACCAGAAGAGCGTTTAAACGCTGAAAACACCGTTCTTGCTGTTGGGTTGCTTTACGATATGTGTAAAGTTAAACTCGTACTTGCTTCGGAAACGGATAATGAAAAGAATTTGATAAATTATGCCGATTCAAATACAGCAATAAACAAAGCTGTTGCTTTTCTGGAAGCGAAATAAACAGCAAATACTTTTGAGGATACAAAAGGACGGTGGTTCTGCGTAGAAAAGATTCAGATAAACAGCGCCAATGATTAAAAACGAGGATAAAGATATGAATTCAGAAAAACTGATCAAAGACAAGCTCACCAATTTAGCCAGGGTGTATCAAACAAAAATTGATGCTGAGATCAAAGTGATTGCTCATTTGAAAAAATTGGACGAATTTGACACCGATATTCAAGCTGAGTGGGATCGCTTGATTATTATGGGGAATATCTAAGTAGAGCCGCTAAAGAATTTCAGATGGAGACTTAGAAGTATTTGACGATGCAGGTGTCTGTAGCTTACGGTAGCAGTGTGATGAGTCGAGTTCGAATTAGTCAGTCTTGGGTATGAATTTAGAATCTTGTCATGCAAGAAACAATTTGCAAGTCAATTTATTGCAAAAAAATACGGATAACTAATTTTGATGCAGACCATAAAGGAAAGTACGATGAACACGATAAAAAAAATAAACGAACAAATTGAAAATGTTGAAACGAATGCTGACATCGAAGAAGCGTATATAAAATCTTTATTTTACTGGGACGTTAGAAATCAAGAGGTTTCATGCGTGAAAGGTAATGTTGCACATGAAATTGTTTCTTATTTTTATTCGGATGAAACTGATGAAAAAATCAATTGGATGACAATTGCAAAGAACGAACCGATCTATAATCAGGAATTAGGAATCCTGATTCCGAATCTTCCCAGGTTTGACCCTAAAAAATATTATAGCTTTATGATTAAAGATAACATCATTATCCCTGTTAAAGTAGCTAAAAGAATACTAAAAAAAATTAACAAGGAAGCAACACTGGAGGAACAAAATGGCAAAGACAATAAAATTTAATCTGATTCTCGATGGTAATCCGGTAAGAAATCTGGATGGGCTTGAGGAACACTTTTCGATTGAGGATATGCTAATGTATTACAAAAATGGTTTGTTGTTACGTTGGCTTGATGTCCGGGAGTATCAGGCCAAGCATGATGCGGTCAAAGCAATACAGGTCACGTCAGATCAGGAAATTATCAGGGAATTGATTAAGATCTTTGAAATTGTAATGGATGAAAGTTTAATCGAAAAGGCGATTGCAATTTATGCTTACCGGAATGAAACAAGACGGTTAAATGAAGAGTACAAGGAAAATGCCTTTGAGAAGAAACAGATCATTTTGGATTATCATAGCGGTTACGATGTCCTGATTGAGCATATGATTGAAAACATGAACAATGTGGCTCTGCTCAAAGCGGATGCGATCATTCTTGAACAGGAATACTTGGGTCTTTTTATTTTAGATCATGTTGCATTGTTTGAAAAACTTCACAATGATGCACCAAAAGCAGTTTTTGTTTTATTGACCTGTGATGCTTTTCGATCTTATTGGATTGGTGAAACAGCCAATGAGGGGATATATAAAACGATTAAAAGCAAGCTATTACCGATTCCAAAAATCAAGGAAGTGCTTGGCAATGATTTGAAAATTATTAAACGTAATACCCAGGCCATGTGGGATCCGATTGAACGGTCAGAGATTGAGGTAATGGTTTTGAGAATTGAAAATAATACGTTCATAAAAAATGCCGGCGAGTTTTCTGAAAAACTTGGCTCGTCAGACGTCAATTATCAATTTTTAAAACTAAAGGGTCTCGAGTATCAATGTAATGATGAAACATTAGAGCTTCTGTATATGGAGGTATAGCATGAAAAACAGTGCACGAGATTTGCTGGCCTCTTATGTTGACGCCCTTTATCCGATTATTTATATTGATCATTTTGATTTCAAGATCATTGATGAGATCATTGCTGATATCAGTGAAAGCCGAAAAGTGATTGAGTTTAATAATGGTCTGGGCATCATCGACTTTAAAACCAAATCACTTAGAAAAGAGTGTGACTTGTTTCAATTCTTAAAGTTGGTCATGGATGATGGCTATGACGATTCCATGTATATTGTTTTAAAGGATACCCATCAGCTGCTTGATAGCCCGGAGATCATCTCGCTGTTAAAATATATTGCTGAGCGAAATCTCTATAATGATGATTATCATGCGACCATTTTTATTGTTTCAAGTAAGCTAATTATCCCGGAAGAGCTGGAAGATCTGATTACAGTCTTTGACATATCGACTCCCACCGTTAATGAAATCAGCGAAATCATGACGGCGTTTAAAAATGATTTATGTATCGATGTGTCAGAAGATGTGCTCAATGAAATTGCATTTTCCTTTAAGGGGTTAAATGAGTTTCAGATCAAGCAAATTCTTAATTTGGCCTATCAGGATGGTGGATGCATTGATTCAGATGATAAGCAACTGATCCTAAGACAGAAGGAACAATTGATAAAAAAAGCCGGATTGCTGGAAATGATCCTGATTGATGAGACGATTGAGGACATTGGGGGTCTTGAGAACCTGAAAGAATGGTTGTACCGGAAAGAAATGATCTTCAGTCAGCTTGACAAAGCAGTAAAATTTGGGGTCGATGTGCCCAAAGGCATTATGATTGTTGGGATGCCAGGATGTGGTAAGAGTTTAGCGGCAAAAGCATCGGCCAAGCTCTTTGATATTCCGCTAGTGCGATTGGATGTTGGTCGGCTAATGGGTAAGTACATTGGTGAGTCGGAAGAAAATATGCGCAAGGCATTAAAGCTTTCCGAGGCGATCAGTCCCTGCGTACTTTGGATTGATGAGATTGAGAAAGCTTTCTCTGGGGTTGGTGGCACTGGCGGTGGAAGCGATGTTACGACACGGTTGTTTGGGCAATTTCTGACATGGATGCAGGAGAAAGAAAATACCGTTTTTATTGTTGCCACAGCGAATGACATTTCCAAAATCCCGCCGGAATTCTTGCGAAAAGGGCGATTTGACGAATTGTTTTATGTCACCTTTCCCAATGATGAAGAACGCCGGAAGATTATTGAAATCCATCTGAAAAAGCGAAACAAGTGGAATCGCGATCTGGATATTATTTCACTGGTTAAAGTAACTGAGGGTTATAATGGTGCCGATCTGGAAGCGATTGTCAAAGATGCCATTGAAAGCTGTTTCATTGATGGACGGGAGCAGATTACAACTGCTGATTTGAAGTCAGCCCAACAAAATATCAAATCAATTTCAAGTACACTGCAGCAACGGATAAAAGAGATTCAGGAATCGGTAAAAGAAATCGACTTGAAACCAGCAAGCCGGACAGATGGCAGCCGGGCGGTGCGGCCAAGCAGAAAAATACGAAACAAAGATGAAGATAGTGAGAAAGTTAATGATGGGATTGATGGGGATAGTAATGAAACAAAGAGTTTAGGTGAATTGCATGATGGGGATGGTGTCACGACTAAAAAGATGAAAAATGCAGATGAGGGATTAGAAACGATTCGAAAAGAGCTGAAAAAAATAATAACAAAATCGGAGTGGACAACGAAATTATATGCTGAAGAGTCATATAGTGCTGATAAGAGTATATATGATGAGATTGTTCAAATTGAAGCGGAGAGATTGTTGGTCAGTGATAAGATTTCACATTTAGGACAAGTAAAGAAGATTTTAGGGGAAGCAGAGTTTGCTGCTGATTTTGAAAACATTGAAGAAATTAGTTTAATTGGGTTCCAAATTGACGAGCTGTTAGTAAGACAGGAAATATTGGAAAATAAAATCGGAATTAACAAAAATGAAAAAACGAAACAAACGAAATAAATGAATAGCAATTCATAATATAGCACTGGCATTATTATGGATTGGTTTAAAGGAAAAGCTAATGAATAAAGAGAAAATAGAATACGAATATGATTTTTCTGATCGGTTGATTTCGGAAGACGAGGCGAATGCGGTTTTGGCTATTCAAAGAGAGCTTTTGGAAAGCTATATAACATCAAAAGATAAAATGGAAGTCAAGGAGTGGTTACCGCTGGAACTGGCGAAACAGCTACCGGAAAGTCCTCAAGAACGAATCAATGAGATGAGTACCGAAATTATTGATGCGCTGATCGTTACAGAAAATAAAAACAAGTCCCTGAAGCAGGCTGTTAGTGCAGGCAGAAGCAAAGAGAGTTGGCTGGCTGCGTCATTGAAAGAATCGACATCGTCGATGTCGGCTCAAGAAAGTGCCAAATACCTGCAGCAATTGGATGATGCCGTGAAAAATGCCAACGAAGCCATGTATGACACAATCACGACAAAGGTAGGATTGCCAAATCTGAATAAAAATCTGGATGGTTTTATTGCCGAGCATCATCATGCCAACAGTTTCAATCTGAAAGCGCAGTCAACGGGCAGTGATTTGTATGCAGAAGTTCTCAAGCCTAAGCCGGGCGAAATCTACAGGAAAAACACTGTCGATATTGTGATTAAAGACAGTAGCGGAAAAATTGTCAATCGCTATCAGGCGAAATATGGGGCAACAGCTGAAGATACGATCCGTTATATTAAAGAAGGAAACTATCGTGGCCAGCAGCTGCTTGTACCGGAAGAACAGGTGGAAGCAGTACAAAAAGCATTTCCGGAACGGAAGGTTACGGCAAAGATCGGGGAAGGCGAGGTAAAAAGCAAACCACTAACCAAAGAGGACGCCAAAGAACTTCAGGAAAAAGCTCAAAATAAAAATTGGCTGGATGCCGATTGGAATGATTATGTAGCCAAAGATATCGCCATGGGAATTGGCAAACAAGCCGGTTATGCCTGTTTACAGGGGGCGGCTGTTGGTGCCGGGATGAATATTGCTACCAAGGTATGGAACGGCGAACCTATCGAAGGTGAAGAAGTGTTGGAAACGGCAATTAAGTCCGGCGCCGATTTCGGAGTCAAAACGGTAACCGCCGGAGCCCTGAAAGTTGCTGCCGAGAAGGAGTTGATTAAGGTCATACCCAAAGGCACACCGGCTTCTACATTGACAAACATCGCTTTTGTAGCGGTTGAGAACGTCAAAATAGCTACAAAGATCGCATCCGGTGAATTGACAGTTAAAGAAGGTCTTGATGAAATGCAGCAAACAACAATTTCCTGCGTAGCCGGGATTGTGGCGTCAGCAAAAGGAGCGGCTATCGGAGCGGCTATTGGGACCGTATTGGGACCAGTTGGTACAGCAGTTGGTGGGTTTGTTGGAGGAACCCTCGGTTATATGGCTGGCTCCGGTATTAGTAAAGCTGTTGTAAAAGGCGTCCAGAAAATCCGTGATGTCGCTCAGGATTTCGTCAAAGCAGGAGTTGATAAGGTAAAATCGACAGCTTCTAAATTTCTTAAAGGCATGGCGAGCGTATTTGGTTTTTGAGAAAATCAATAAAATTGATTTAACAACGTTCAAAGCGCTGATTAGAAAAGCACCTACTATGAAAGCATCGAAGATTAGTCTGAAACAATTTCTATAATTCGGTCATGAAAAATAAACAAAGGTTAAATCCCTCTCTCTAGAAAAACCGTCTCGGCGGTTTTTTAATACCCAAAAACCCTCAAAATTATTTCAAATCCCCCCACCAACCCAATTCCTGTCCACCCTCCTATCATATAATAATCTCAAGCCAGCGGCGAGCGGCAACGCTGCTTACCAAACCTATCCGGTTACTGCATGCGCAACTGGTGTAGCTGGCTAAAAACATATCTGGAGGTGTCACATGCAAACAATTTTTTACACCATTATTCTGATCGTCAGTCTGATTTCATCCTTTAAGATCTGCGGATTATTAAAGGTGATGATCTGGGGCGAAAACACTCTGGATCTGGGAATGAAGATCCTGTCGTTCTGGGCGATAATTTTCTTTTCCTGTCTGGTGTTTTGGTCCGCGGTGTTTGTCTATCTGGGTATCCCGCTGTTGATCATTGGGGTGGTTGTGCTGATAGCATCTTTGATTTTTGGCGGCAACAGTGATGACGAAGCGGCATCAGACGACGACGAAGCGCAAGAATCGGAAGAATAAGTCGGCTGGCGATGATAAAAAAGGCCTAAAGCAAGGGCGGAAATGAAATGGGAATCGAATTTAAGGCGGATGCACTCAATGATATTTTTGATGTTGCCATGGGGAGGGTGAAAAACAATGGATAAGAAACTGAAAACCAATATGTTGGTGATTGGAAAATCGGGCATCGGCAAAAGCAGCCTGTTAAACTATATCTTCGGGCTGGAGCAGGAAAAGACCGGAATCGGTCGACCGGTGACAGCAGCAGGGCTTTACCACCATGGCTACGATTGCGGGACGGCCTTTACCATCAACCTTTATGACACCTGGGGGCTGGAAGCCAATCAGGCAAAGCGCTGGAAAGATCTGATTGTAACCGAGGTTCGACGCCATGATTGCGAACACATCACCGAGTGGTTTCACACCATCATCTATGTTTTTTCAGCCAAGTCAGCCCGGATTGAAGGGTTTGAAAAAGCCATTATCCGGGAGCTGATCGATCAGGGAAATCGGGTGATAACGGTGTTGACCCATTGCGATCTCCCCAATGTCGATGGTGCGATCCATCAGATGGAAGCCATTCTTGAGGACCTGGGCATTGACAAGCGCAATATAGTTCGAGCCTGTTCAGTCTCTAAAAAACTGCTGGGCGGGCTTGAGTCCGAGCCGTTTGGGTTGGAAGATGTCATCCATAATATTCGTAAAAACCTGTGGCAATCAATCTGTCTCAAGGTTCCGGCGAATGTCTTGACCCATGCTCAGCTGCTAATGGAAAGCTGGCGGAACGATCTGTATGACTATATCGAGGAAACGGCGACGGTTTTTAATGCCTCATCCCTGAGGACAGTCAACCGGATCAATGATTATGCCGGGCGCTCGGTTGAGGCGGTTTATGAGTCTATCAGCCAATACGGCGAGGAAAAAATGGCTGCGGCCATCACCTATTATTGCCAGCTCGCCAATCAGCTCAGTGCTCTGGCCGGGGAGCGCACCGGCAAACCCAAATGGGGGCAGTTCACGGATTTTGATTTTCCCCGGGATCGGGTTGATGTGGTCTGTGAATTATTGGCCAATCTGGTGGTGGGTCTGATTCCGTTTGCCATTTTTTTCCTGCCCTCCAGCAACCGGGACACCCGGGTCCAGGAATTAAAGGAGGGCATTGATGCCGGCTACAGCCGGATTCTGGAGACGCTGAGTCATGAAGCTCAAAAACTGGGGGTGCAGCTGCTGCAGATGCAGGCAGCGTGAATGATCCATGTTATCTTATAACAATCGTTGTCCTCGTATCCAGAATCAGCAATCAATGGTGAATAGCCGGGATTCGATTATCCTTCTCAAAGTCTGAATGACGTCATCATAGACTACCTGCTCATATAATAACTTCGATATGATTTTTTCATAATCTCTTCGGTAAAAGTTTTCTTCAATAATCTGGGTAAGAATGTCATTCAGATCTTTGTCGGCTGAATGGCAGCGGGGATTGTTGTGTCGTTCAATCCGGACTTCAGCAATCAGCGGAACAAGGGATTCTAGATTACCCAGCCGGCCAATGATCATTGATAAATCATAGAGATGTCTTGAATGTTCAGTAGGATTATTTTCAATGAAATAATCACAGATGGCAAAGACCTTATCAATAAAGGTACGTCCAATATCCTGAGCATAAACCGGGAAGGGTTGTAAATGGTAGGCCTTGATGATTTCTGAAAATTGCTGAACCTGAAGATAATCGGTGATCAAGGAATTGATTTCTAATTCCTGTACAGGAAAAGCCAGGGTGAGGAGTGTATTTTCAATGACAATATGATCTCGGACAACAGTATGGTTTTCCTGATAGGTATACTGAACCAGAAATCTTTGAAATTTGCGCCCGGATTTGAAATCAGCAGCATTTAAATACTCAAATCCAAGATCTTCAATCGTCTGTTTGATTTTTCGGTTTGTTTCTTTGATTGTACCCTGTGTGATTTTTCCATCATTAATCGGATAGTACGAAAGATCAATATCTTCTGAAAATCGATTGATCGCTTTATAACATTTGGATAAAGAGGTTCCGCCTTTAAAAATAAAATTTGGCAAATTTGTTTTCAGCGTTTTTAAAAAAAGCGTAACAAAATAATCCTTAACAATAATATCGAATGTAATCTTAAAATGTCCACTGGTTCTTAAAACACTCTCTCTGAAATTGACTTCATCCTTATGCAAAATCATTAATCATCCCACTTTCAACCAATTTTTGATAAATGCGTTTCGGATAGGCGATAAGCACTTGATCGAGCAGTGACCGGGAAAAGCTTTGGTTTTTGAGGTAGGTGCACAAATAATTAACCTGTTCGCCGTTGTTAAAATCAATGCTTGAAAGGGCTTCGAGAAATTCAATCAGGGTTGCATTTTCATTGGTGATCGGTGTGCGGGAACGTCTGAGGATTACCGCTTGACCCCCGATGCAAACCTGTCGCTTGCGGTTGGTTTCATTGTTGGTTGAAATTTCTATGACGTTGGGAACCTGGGTGGTGAGCCCCCATTTATTCAGCAAGGCCAGGCCTGTCAAAACGCCGTATTGATTTTTATCATCGCTAAGATGATACTTTACCTGACACCAACTTATAAACTTGTTCTTAAATCGAAACACAGATAAGTCAAATAAAATGTATAATTAATACATTTTATTTGACTTATCTGTGTTTTATGTGGTAAATTAAAAGAAAA
>JAQUWM010000059.1 GCA_028692885.1 Acetobacterium sp.
AAATGGCCGCCGCCGACATCCGCGGATAGTTTTCTTTCAGATACCGGATCTGGGCCTGAAGATCGTCATCCAGTTTGCGTGGCTGGCCACTGTCCGACCGGGACGAAGGGAGCAGGCCATCAAAGCCGTTATGGAGATAATTGCGGTACCAGTACTTGATGGTTTGTGGTGCAAAGTGCCGGGTTGATCCGTCAGCCAGCAGCACCCCTTTAAGAGAAGCATCACGAAAGAAAGCCTCGTTGGACGGATACGCATCAGAAAGGCCTGAAATAAGGGGAGCGATGACAGCATAGCGCATCAGCGCGACTGCCTGAGCTTTATTCTGGTTCATGGTTGAAACCTCCTTGGTTTTTCATCCATTATATGAAAAAATGTCGGAGGGATCGTGTCAGCTTATGTGGGTTCTGGAAAGAAAACATTCGGGGTCGGTTTAATCTGCATGAACTGCCGGCCGAAGCTTTTAAAACACTGGCTGATGAAGTGACAGGTCATCGAAAGCGTCAGCCCGATGGCAAGCCGCCGTTGACGCCAGTGGCAACGATACTGGCGAATCACATGTCGGATATTACTTTCATCAATCGCCGGATGACCGTTCATAATCGCAGCCAAGTCGCCGGAAGATTCATAACAGGAAAGGATTCGGATCTGATCGGAAAGACCAATCTGAGAATAAGGGACAATTGCTGACAGCAGCAGGGCATGGGTTCTTTTGCAAACGGCACACTTCACCCGGCAGATCCGCAGTGGCACCAGGTAAGCTTCAACCTTGATGCTGCGCTTGTAGTAGCCATGGACGGAAAGACAGCCTGAACAGCCACAGCTGCATGTAAGCTGGTGGAACTGAAGAGCATTAAGCGTCTGATCATATAAAATTTGCGAAATGGGATTGCAATTATCCGTAAAAATCGTTATCATATAAACTGTTATAGCGAGGCTACAACCTCTCTGTGATGTCATGAGTGGCAGATGGACTTTGTTAGGGTTGTTTCTGCCACTCAATCAAAAATAGTATTTTTATGATAACACAAGAAGGTACCGGATCAAACAATCTGACGCATTATGCTGCAGAATATTTTATCCGATACCTTCTTTTATTTTGACTGATAATGATGAAATCTAAAGCGTATAATTTGCTGGATAACAGTTATGTCAATGCTGCCGTATCTTAGCATGTATATGGGACATTCCAAATTCAGAGACACCCTTTATTATGTGCACATCCTGCCGGAAAGGCTCCGTAAATCTGCCGGAATAGATTGGAGCCAATTCGATACCATCTTCAGGGACGATGAATAAAATGCAAACAATTAAGGATCCTGAATTGTTCCGTTTAATCAAGAAATTCCTTGGCAGTTATCTGCTCTCCATCCGGCAGAGAAGCGATAACACGGCTGACTCATACCGGTATGCATTAAATCTGTACCTTGCATATGTCCAGGAAAAGCATAAAAAGGCTCTTTCAGAAGTCCTGTGTGGTGACTTTTCGCAGGAAAATATCCACGGATTCATGGAATGGCTGAAAAATGAAAGGAATAACGAATGTACCACTATCAATCAACGATTGTCGCATTTACGTACCTTTTGTGAATATCTCCATAAGAATGGAAAAATTGCCTATTCCGACCTTAATGATATTGCTCTGATTTCGAGGATTAAGGATCAGCGCAAGCAGGAACTGGTCTGCCTTAGTATTGAGCAGACAAAGCTTGTCCTCAAACAGCCTGACATTATGAAGAAAACCGGTAGGAGGGACAGGTTCTTTATCGCATTGCTTTATGACAGCGGATGCCGAGACCAGGAGATCCTGAATCTCAAGGTTAAAGACTTTGCCGTCACAAAGAATAATGATGCTGAAATCCGTATTCTGGGAAAGGGCAAGAAATATCGCGTAACTCCTATCACCAGCGAGGTAGCAAGGCTGTTTAGAGAATATTGTAACGATTATCATTCTGATATGAAGGAGTCCCAGGACAAGCTACTTTTCTATACAGTTCGTAATGGACTCACTGCGGAAATGTCTGATGACAATGTTCAGCGGTTCATGAAAGTGTACGAGAAATCAGCCCAGTGTGTAGATCCGACACTGCCACATCTGCATCCGCATCTTTTCCGCCACAGTCGTGCGTTGCATCTATACATGGCAGGCGTTCCTTTACCTCTCGTGGCTGAATGGCTTGGTCATTCAAATCTGGAAACGACACTGATTTATTATGCACAAGCCTCTCTGAAAATGAAGCGAAAAGCGGCGTCAACACTGGCTGATGATGAGAAATCTGTTTTCAGGGAAGATATTACGTTCAAGTATGCCGATGACGAGGAAATCCTGAAAAAGCTCAGCGGCCTGAAATAAGTTATGCCGACAAATGGATAGGGGGGGTACTTCCGCATGCTTATGATATGGTATCCATCCTAAAAAATATCGGCATAATTGAAACATCGGCATAAGGGCAATTATGCTGATATCGGCATAATTGCCCAGCGTTTTCCGTAAAGGCGAATGACGTCATCTTCGGAAAGAGTGAGATCGGTTGTAATCAGAACCAGGTAATCATTTCGTTTATTTCGGTTTCTGACAAAGACAAGTCTGACCGGTATGGTGATGTCATCTTTTTGAATCGCGGCGTCCACTGAAAGCAGGTATCGTGATCGCCCCCGGCGTTTTTTGCAGGCTGAATAGATGGCTTTAACAGATTTCTTTTCGCCATCAAAAAGATAGTGAATTTTGGGTGTCTTCTTTGCCATGGCAATGACGTCAATCCCCGTTTTTTTGACTGCAATCAGGGCGGATGGACTGCAAAACCAGGTGTCAAACAGCACATAGCTGGCATTGATCCCAGATTTCAGGGCAGATCGGATCAGCTCAAGCATCACTTCCGTCGCTTTGCGTCCCGATTGGCTTCGTCGTCTGGCTGCAATGCTGCGTTTGTCCAGACTGTCATCAGCCTTGTTCAGAAGATTTTTATCATCGGATGATGACAGCAGTGAACCGGAAACCGGAATGAAGGTGTTCCCATCAGACCACCCCAGCGTCAACAGGCGAAATCCTTTTGTATAGCGATGCTTCACATGGTCGAAGACGCGCGACAACAGCTCCACATTTTTTGAGCGGTCTCGCTCAAACAGGGTATCATCAACAATCAGAACATTTTCCCGGGATTCATTGGTAAGATGGGTAAGACTCTGATTGGTCACCCGGGCGGCCAGCAACGTGGTAAATTTCTGCCAATGGATTTTGGGGGAGTTCATGAAGCGATAGATCGTATCTTTTCGAAACTCCGGACAATGGTGATTGGTCACGTAATTCATGTACAGCGATCGGTTGGTAAAAATGACACTCAACAGATATTCAAAAACCGAAATTACTGAAAAACCTTTGATTTTATAAGCGTTGCATGTTTTTAAAAGCAGGCTAACCTGATATTTTTTTAAAAAACGGGTGACAATTTTTAAATTGGAATTCAAGTCTGTGCCGGTTTGTGTTATAATTTTCATAGCATGAGCCTCCAGGTTGTTTGTTTGTTTTTCGTTAATTCAATTATAACAAATCTGGTGTGTTCATGCTATTTTTATGTTTGCAACATCGGATTTACGATGATTTTGCTCGATTATTATGTGCGAAGTTTGAGTTATAATATAATAGTTTCTGATAATTGCAAGATGTGGCACTTAATGTGATGTTTATTTTTTTATTTTTAACAAACATCAGCTTATTCGATTTTTTAGAAGGATCCCTTTTTCCCATTTTACAAAAAAACCACGAAAATTAATCCTAAAATTAACCTTCATGGCGTTTTATATTGATGATCACTTTGTTTTTAAATCAAACTGAAATAAATTAAGTTAACTCTATTTAATTTGTCAATTTTTATTTGCGTCTCAAAATTAATTTTAGCTAATTTCACATAAAACATATCCGTTACGTGTTTTAGATAAAAACAATATATTGCCTATGAATTAGATGGACTTAATTTTTAACGCCTCTGCTGATTTTATTTCTTCAATATCTCAATCAACTGGTCAATGGTACTTTGTAAATTAATCCCCGTTAAAAAAGCACGACCATTAATCACTGGAACCTCAATATTCCCTTCGATTTGACAGGTACAGACAATCACATCAGGACCTAATTCTTGGTATTTTTTAAATACATCAACCGCTTTGGCTTGAACGGTTCGACACTCAATGCCATTTTCCAGAGCAATTTGTTCAATTTTTTTGGCAACCACAGTAGAGGTTGCCAGGGCAGTTCCACACGCAACTAAAACAAGTTTCATCGTCTTTCCCTCTTTCAATTTTAAAATTTATCCCTGGATGATTTTTCTAAATTGTCCCATATTTTCTTTCATATCACCTTTAAACAAACAAGATCCGGAAACAATCACATTGGCCCCGGCGTCCACCACTTCTCTTAAATTATTAAAATTAATCCCGCCATCAACCTGAAGGTCAATGTTCCGGTTGCCAATCATTTGGCGGCAAGTTCTTATTTTTTCGGTGCTTTCGGGAATATAGCTTTGTCCACCAAAACCCGGATAGACACTCATAATCAGGATCATCCTGAGCTGATCTAAATACGGTTTGATGAGATCCAGGGATGTATCGGGAGAAACCACCAACCCGGGGCTGACTCCTTTTTTGACAATGGCATCAAGACAAGCCTGAGTATCCCCATCTGATTCGACATGAACCGTAATGATATCTGCCCCAGCATCGGCAAACTGGTCAATATACTTAAGCGGTTCCGTAATCATCAAATGGACATCAAAGGGAATGGCTACCACCTTTCGCAGCTGCGCCACCTGATCCGGACCGATGGTGATATTAGGCACAAAATGGCCATCCATAATGTCCACATGGAGATAATCGGCGCCATTTTTTTCAACTTCTTTTAGATCCCGTTCCAGATTGGCAAAATTTGCACTGAGCATCGAGGGTGCTATTTTAGTATTCATAATTATTCACTTTCTTTTAATTTTCCTGTAACTGGATTATAAAAATGTCTTAATCAGATTGTAAATGATTTGTGGTTCTTTTGCATCTTTTATTTTTTTTAACATTTTTTCATTCTGAATAATAGTAATAATCGTCTGCAATATCTTTAGTTGTTTTTCGGGATTATTAATAGCCAGCAAAAAAACAATCTGGACCGGAATACTTTCTTTGGGGTTTCCCATGCCAGCAAAAACGATGGTGTTTTTTAATGTCACAATGGAGATACTTTCTTTTAATACATATTTCGCTTCAGTATGGGGCAGAGCCACCCCTATTTTGGTGGGTAAGCCGGTAGGAAAGGTTCTCTCCCTTTCCACTGCTGCTTCAATAAAATCTTCAGTGATACACCCCTGCGCGAGCAGCGGTTTAGCTGCTAGCGCAATGGCATCAAACTGATCATTGACCGTACAATTGACTTGAATGCGATCGATATGGATTAATGAGCTCATTATTCTTTTTCAGTGGTGTCAACGCGGGTGATTTGATTTTCGCCTTCGTCGTCGAGATCATCCACTGGATCCTCCTTGTAAACTTTCGAAATCGTGGCAATCGCTTCTTCCGGTTTTAATTTCATCAGACGAACGCCCTGGGTGTTACGACCAACGGCGGTAATGTCATTACCTTCTAACTTAATCACGACACCCTGATTATTGATCATCATGATTTCGCCATCGCGGCTGATTACGCAGAAACCGACCAGTTCACCGGTTTTCTTGGTGACCTTGTAAGTTTGAACACCCTTACCGCCCCGTTTCTGCGGACGGTATAAATCAGATGCGCTGAGTTTTCCATAGCCGTTTTCGCTGACACAAAGGACAAACAGCTCTTCTTTGACAATATCCATCCCAACGACCACGTCATCTTCGCGCAGATCAATACCGCGAACGCCAATCGATGTTCGGCTGATCGGTCTTACTTCTTCCGAGTTGAAGCGAATCGCATAACCACACTGGGTTCCCATGACGATTTCTTCGTCCTGTTCAACCAACCGCACATTGATCAGCTCATCCCCTTCTCGCAAGTTAATCGCGATAATACCATTTTTACGGGAAGTGTCATACTCAGTTAAATCGGTTTTCTTGATGATCCCCTGTTTGGTCGCCATAATCAGATACTTGTCAGCCGTAAATTCTTTGACCGGAATCATCGTGGCAATCTGTTCACCTGCTTCCAATGGCAGGAGGTTAACAATGGCGGTTCCTCTGGCAGTTCGTCCACCTTCGGGAATTTCAAAGGCTTTTAAACGATAGACCTTACCAAGATTAGTAAAGAACATCAGATAGTGATGGGTCGTGGTGGTAAAGAGGTGTTCGACAAAGTCATTTTCGCGGGTGCTGAGGGCGGTAATTCCTTTGCCACCGCGTTTTTGTGAACGATAATTGTCGGCCGTAATCCGCTTGACATAACCAATATGGGTCATCGTGATGACCACTTCTTCTTCTTCGATAAGGTCTTCGATTTCAAAATCTTCGACATCAATATCAAAGTTAGTGCGACGTTTATCGCCATATTTTTCTTTGATTTCGATTAGTTCTTCTTTGATGATATTGAGAACCAGTTGACCATCAGCTAAAATGGCTTTTAGTTTGGCAATGGTGACCATCAGTTCTTTATATTCTTCTTCAATTTTTTCCCGTTCCAGACCAGTTAAACGCTGGAGACGCATGTCCAGAATTGCCTGAGCCTGAACTTCAGAAAGATTGAATCGTTCAATTAATTGCTCTTTCGCTACTTTGCCATCGGCAGCCGCTCGGATTAACTTTATCACTTCATCGATATGATCCAGAGCAATTTTTAAGCCTTCCAGAATATGCGCTCGAGCTTCGGCTTTTTTTAGATCAAAAATAGTCCGTCTGGTGATGATTTCTTTTTGATGTTCAATATAGTGAAAGAGGATCTCTTTTAAATTAAGCACCTTGGGTTCATTGTTGACCAAAGCCAGCATGATTACGCCAAAGGTTTCCTGGAGCTGGGTATGCTTATATAACTGATTTAAAATAATCGTTTCATTGGCATCCCGTTTCAAATCAATGATGATCGACATTCCTTTTTTCAGGTCGGATTCATCTCTTAAATCAGAGATCCCTTCAATTTTTTTCTCTTTAACCAGTTCGGCAATTTTTTCAACCAGCTTGGATTTATTGACCATATAGGGGATTTCAGTAATCACAATCTGTTTCTTGCCTTTTTTGGTGGTTACCACATCAACTTTACCACGAACTTTAATCCGGCCCCGGCCGGTGCGATAAGCACTTTTAATACCGGATTTACCCAGGATAATCCCGGCGGTCGGGAAATCTGGTCCTTTGACATGCTTCATTAGTTCATCAATGGTAATCTCCGGGTCATCAATAAAAGCGATGGTGCCATCAATGATTTCGCCCAGATTATGGGGCGGAATATTGGTGGCCATCCCGACCGCAATCCCCGAGGAGCCATTAACTAAAAGGTTAGGGTACTTAGATGGCAATACCGAAGGTTCGGTTTCTGACTCATCAAAGTTAGGAATAAAGTCGACGGTCTCCTTATTGATATCCCGCAGCAATTCAGCGGCTATTTTGCCCATCTTCGCTTCAGTATAACGCATCGCTGCAGCACTGTCACCATCGACTGAGCCAAAGTTTCCCTGGCCATTAACAATCAAATAACGGATCGACCATTCCTGAGCCATCCGTACCATCGCATCATAAACCGACGAATCACCATGAGGGTGATACTTACCTAAAACATCCCCGACGATACGGGCCGACTTACGAAAGGTTTTATCGGGAGTTAAGCCCAGTTGGCTCATCGCGTAAATGATCCGCCGATGAACCGGTTTTAAGCCATCCCGGACATCCGGTAAGGCTCGACCTATGATGACACTCATGGCGTAGTCAATATAGGAAGTTTTCATTTCTTCTTCAATATTGATCGATTTTATCCGATCAAATTCAATTATTTCTTGCATTTAACGTTACTCCTTCTTGACTAGATGTCCAAATTCTTAACTTTTTTAGCATTCCGTTCGATGAACTCTTTACGCGGCTGAACCTTATCGCCCATCAGAATGGTGAAAATTTCATCCGCATAGGAGGCTTCCTCAATATTGACCTGAAGCAAGGTTCGCACGCTCGGATCCATGGTCGTTTCCCAGAGCTGTTGGGCATCCATTTCGCCCAGACCTTTGTAGCGCTGCAGACTGATACGGGAACGATCTTCCACACCTTCCAGCTTTTTCTCCAGATCCCGGTCAGTATAGGCATAATCAACCTGTTTTCCGCGGGTGATCTTATACAGTGGCGGCTGCGCGATATAGACATAGCCGGCCTCAATCAGACCTGGCATATAGCGATAAAAGAAGGTGAGCAACAGCGTTCGAATGTGAGCTCCATCGACATCGGCATCGGTCATGATGATGATTTTATGATAACGGGCTTTTTCTACATTGAATTCATCCCCAACCCCGGTGCCAAAGGCAATAATCATCGACTTTAAGGAATCCGTGGTGAGAATCCGATCCAATCGGGCTTTTTCGACATTTAAGATCTTACCACGCAGGGGTAAGATCGCCTGGGTTTTGGAATCTCGGCCAGATTTGGCCGAGCCACCCGCCGAGTCCCCTTCAACGATATATATTTCTGAAAGTGCCGGATCTTTTTCCCGGCAATCCGCCAGTTTCCCTGGTAATGCAGTAGAATCCAAAGCACTTTTTCGGCGTGTAAACTCCCGGGCTTTTTTAGCTGCTTCGCGGGCTCTAGCGGCCGATAAGGTTTTTTCAATAATGTTTTTAGCGATACTGGGATTTTCTTCCATCAGAGCCGACAGTTGATCGCCGACGATGGTTTCAACAATTCCCTTAACTTCAGTATTTCCCAACTTTGATTTAGTTTGACCTTCAAACTGCGGATCGAGCAGCTTGATGCTGACAATCGCGGTTAAACCTTCGCGGGCATCCTCCCCGGTGAGATTTTTATCATTTCCCTTTAAAAAGCCATTTTTCCTCGCATAGGTATTGACGGTTCGGGTCAGTGCGCTCTTAAATCCATTAAGATGGGTTCCCCCTTCCGGGGTGTTAATGTTATTGGCATAGGAAAAAATATTTTCCGAATAGCCGGTTGTATATTGAAAGGCGATTTCCAGGGCATAATCGTCCTGTTCTTTTTCAAAATAGGTAATCTTATCATAAAGGGGATCTTTATTACGATTCATGTATTCCACATAAGAATGAATCCCGCCGGTATAATAATAGGTTTCTTTCCGTTTAGGTGATTCTTTCTCATTAATCAGATTAATCGAAACCCCTTTATTCAGGAATGCCAGTTCTCTTAAACGATGCTCCAGAATATCAAAGTCATAGTCGGTTTCTTCAAAGATATCCTTATCCGGTTTAAAATAAATGGTCGTGCCGGTGCGATTGGTGGTGCCGGTGACGGTCAGATCACCGATTGGTTTACCTTTTTCATAGGTTTGAAAAAAGATCTGGCCTTTTTGTTTAACTTCAACGGTTAATTTTTCCGAAAGGGCATTAACAACCGATACCCCAACCCCATGCAGACCACCAGATACCTTATATCCGCCGCCGCCGAATTTACCGCCGGCATGAAGAACGGTTAAGGCCAGCTCAACCCCGGTTTTGCCCTGGGCAAGGTTCATCCCGGTGGGAATCCCCCGGCCATCATCGACAACGGTAATGGAGTCGTCTTGATGGATGGTGACACTGATATTTTTACAATAGCCCGCCAAGGCTTCATCAATACTATTATCGACGACCTCATAAACTAAGTGATGTAAGCCCCGGGAGCCGGTGTTGCCGATATACATTCCCGGTCTTTTTTGAACAGCCTCTAATCCTTCGAGGACCTGGATCTGATCAGCTGTATAATTATCTGATTTGTTTTCTGGCATGTTTTCCTCCTGATTTTCATGGTTTATTAATGTTTAATGATTACCTGGGCCTTGCCCTGAACAA
This sequence comes from Acetobacterium sp., assembly GCA_028692885.1. Classification (GTDB taxonomy): domain Bacteria; phylum Bacillota; class Clostridia; order Eubacteriales; family Eubacteriaceae; genus Acetobacterium. The sequence continues at coordinate 9,944 of JAQUWM010000059.1, forward strand.
TCTCAATGATATGGCGGTTTTCTGACGTAACTTCGCCATCGTTTAAGATATCTTCGGTACAGGTGATAAAGGCCTGGGTTTTATTTAAAAGCGAGAGTATGCTTTTGCGGCGATGTTCATCCAATTCAGAAAAGATATCGTCCAAAAGGACCACCGGATATTCTCCGGTGTTGTCATAATATATCTCTATTTGCGATAATTTGAGGGAAATGGCGGCTGAACGCTGCTGACCCTGGGATCCATAACGTCTGGCATCTTTTCCATTAATTTGAATGATCATGTCGTCCACGTGAGGTCCATAAATGGTGGCCCCCCGTAAAATTTCTTCCTCCCGGCTGGATTCTAACCGTTTTTTGTATAAATTTTTTATTTCTGACAATTCTTCCAAAGAATCGATAATATTGTTCAGATAGGATAATGAAAGCGTTTCTTTGCCAAGACTGAGTATTTGATGCAGACTATTTGCTTCCCGGTTAAGCCGATGGAGATAGCGAATGCGATGATTCATTAACCGAACCCCAGTTTGAATAAGCTGTTCATCCCAAACGTCGAGGGTCGTGATCAGACTGGGTTGATAATGAATATTTTTAAGCAGTGAATTTCTCTGATTTAATATTTTTTCATAGTCTCTTAAAATATAGTGATACTCAGGCCGGAAACCGGATATTTCCTGATTTAAAAACCGCCGTCTTTTATCAGGCCCTTCTTTAACTATTTTCAAATCGTCCGGTTCAAAGAGGATGGTATTGAAAATCCCATTGATCTTATCTCTTTTTTTCACCTTTCCATCCAGTAGAAACTGACGTTTCCCCTGCTGACTTTTGGCCGTGAGGATATGTTTGACCCTATCGCTGACAACCCGGGCAGTCATAAAAAAATCATCATGATCCCATTGGGCAAGTTCTGCCACATTTGAAGCACGATGACTGTAACCTCGGGATAAAAAAAACATAGCTTCAATAAGATTTGTTTTTCCCTGGGCATTTTCGCCCAGAATAATATTAATTCCTCTTTGCGGTGTGATGCATTCATTTTCATAATTGCGATAATGAATGAGTTTTAATTCTTCGATAAACATGGTTTTCCGATCCCTTTTACTTGCAGGGTATCATAATCTTTTATTTCTACCAGATCACCATCTCTTATTTTTTTATTTCGCTGGGTACACAACTCCCCATTCACCCGAATTAAGCCATCTAAAATCATCAATTTGACATCGCTGCCATTGCCGACAATGCCGGCATATTTGATGAGCTGATCAATTTTTATGAACTCTGTGTTAATTTCAATTATTTGCATATTTTTCCCCGCTCATTATATTTTTGGCAAAAATGAAAGAGCATTACACGAATCCCCTTTATTTATGCCAAAATTGATTAAATTTTTATATATTTATCATCTAACTAATCTATTATAACATAAAAACAAAAAATAGTCTAAAAAATCAACGAATCATTTACATAATTCTGATCTTTTAAACTACTTTTAATGCTATTTTAAAATCACTGTTTGATTCACTATTTTGAATCACCAGCTTAACTTAAATCGTTAATTTTCTTCAGCAATCCGAACCGGCAGGATTAAGTACATAAAATCATTTCCTTCGATCGGAAGCAAAACGCCCGGTCCCACCGAGGTTGTCATATCAATCATCAACTCTTCCCCTTCGATCACTCGTAAGGCTTCAATCAGAAATTTAGAATTAAAGGCTATTTTTAAAGACTCGCCGCGGTTCTCAATCGGAATTACTTCAAAAACATCCCCAATTTCCGCATTGGAGGTTAAAATCAGTTGATCCTGATTGAAATCCATTTTGATTAAATTATTTTTACCTTCCCGAGCCAACAACGCCGCCCGTTCGCTGCTTTCGAGCAGCAGGCGACGGTTGACCTTAACCTGGGTAGATTTTTCTCCGGGGATGATTTGCTTATAATTAACAAAGTCGCCTTCCAGCAGCCGCGAGGTAAACTGGGTATTATCCATTTCAAAAAAGATTTGATTTTTTGAAAACTTAACGACCACATCACCATTGTAACTGGCCAGCACCTTATTGATTTCAGATAAGGATTTAGACGGAATAATCACGCTGAGGTCCTCTGCCAGCAGATTTTTAATTTTACCTGATCTGAGCGCCAATCGGTACCCATCAAGGGTAATCAAATTGATATTGTCCTCATGAAGTTCTATTTTTACGCCGGTCAAAACCGGAATATTTTCATTGGTGGCCACCGAAAATAAGGTTCCTTTGATCAGTTCTTTCAAAACAGCTGCATCAATCGTAAAAATATGGTCGTCGATGACTTCCGGGAAATCCGGAAATTCTTCATCAGACAATCCTTTCAGTGTAAAATTCGATAACAAACACTCAATTTTAATTTGATGATGTTCATCACTTTCAAAGAAAATATCAGAACCGGACATTTTACGAATCAGCTCACTGATGATCGAAGCCGTTAAAACAATTTCGCCAGCCTTTTCCACTTCAGCCGGAATTGTAACTTCGACACCAATTTCCAGATCAGTACTTCTTAATAATAATTTATTATCAGCGACACTAAAAAGAATACCCTCTAATATTTTCATTGTTGTTTTTAATGAAACTGCTTTTTGAGCAATCGATAATGCTGCAATCAAACTTTCTTTTGAACAATTGAATTTCATAATAATCGCTCCCTTTTTAAAATTCGAAAACCCCTTTTATATATAAATATATAGATTAAAATAGTAGTAATAGTAGTAGGGGGTGTGGATAATGTTAACAACTCTGCAAATGAGTTGCCAGTACAAAAAAACATCAAAAAACCGGGGGATAAATTGTGGATAACCTCTTTGTTGATCCGGCAGAGACGGGGGAGTTGTTAATTGCCATTAATTTCCCGCTCAATCCGGAGAATGAGGTTTTTAAAATCGGTATTGGTATCCATTTCTTCAGCGATTTTCTGACAGGCATGGATTACTGTTGAATGATCCCGGCCGCCGAATTCTTCACCAATCCGAGGTAGAGACAGATCGGTGATTTCGCGGGTAATATACATGGCCACTTGACGAGGCAGAGAAATGGAGCGGGTTCTTTTTTTGGAATTCATATCGTCAACAGTAATATTAAAATATTTCGCCGTGACTTCTTTAATGTATTCGCCAGTAATGACAATGTCTTCTTTTTTTCTAAAGATATCTTTCAGGGCATTTTTGGCCGATTCCAGATTGATCGGAGCCTTATGCAGTTTTGAATAAGCAAACACAGTGGTTAAGGCGCCTTCAAGTTCCCGGATGTTAGAATGGATGCTGTCGGCAATAAAACTGAGCACCTCATTGGGGATCTCATCGCTAAAGGATTCAGCTTTTTTTCTGATGATGGCGATCCGGGTTTCAAAATTGGGGGCATAAATATCAGTGATCAGACCACTTTCAAAACGGGAACAGAGTCGTTCTTCAAGAGTTGGTATTTCTTTGGGTGGACGGTCACTACTGATGACAATCTGCTTATTTTCCTGATGCAGGGTATTGAAGGTATGAAAAAATTCTTCCTGAGTTCCTTCTTTTTTAGCTAAAAATTGAATATCATCAATCAACAGGATATCAGCACTGCGGTATTTATTGCGAAAAGAGATGTTTGTTTTATTCTGGATCGCATCGATAAAGTCGTTGGTAAACTTTTCGCAGGATACGTAAACAACCTTTTTATGGGGGGCATAGGATAAAATATAATGTCCGATTGCCTGCATCAGGTGGGTTTTTCCCAGCCCAACACCGCCATAAATAAAGAGTGGGTTGTAACGTTCCGATGGTGCTTCGGAAACGGCCACACAGGCAGCATGGGCGAAACGGTTGTTTTCGCCGATAACAAAACTATCAAAGGTATACTTGGGATTCATCGAGTTATTCTGATAATTTGATATTTTATCCTCTACATTGGTGATGGAGATCTGCGGTGAAGCGTCATTTTGGGGGATCATCGCATCTTCTTCTTTTAAAACGATTTTCACCTGGCCGGTTTTTCCGGTAACCTCGGCTAAGGCATTGGTGATTAAGGGAATGTGCCGACTTTCCAGGATTCCTTTTTCGAATTCATTTTCTGATAAAAAATAATAAGTATTGTTAACGTAGTTTATGGGTTTTATTTTTAAGAACCAGGTGTTAAAACTGGTTGGACTAATATCCGGTTTGATAATTTCAAGTGCGGCATCCCATATTTTTTTAAAAGAAGTGTCCATTAAATGAACCTCCAATTTCTAATAAATTTAAGTCGTGTCATTGTGGATAAATTTTTAACTTATGCACAGAGAATCTATTTTAATGTGAATAGCCAAATAAATCAAGCAAATTATAAGAAACACTGTTGATAACTTAAAAAAGTTTTACCAATAAAAAAAGATGAAAATAAACGGAAAGTTAAAAAATACCGACAAGTTATCCCCAATTAATCCACATAATCTCGAAATTTGTGGATTAACTGGACAAATCAAAAGAACTTATCCACATTTTTGTTGATAAACCTAGTATAACAAATTGTGATGAGGCATTCAATATAATTAAAATAAACATAAAGCTTGCGAAAATGCCGCAGATTTGATAATATGACTTGACATAAAATAAGCGAGATTATATAATTCTAGGGTAAAAGTCTTATTAGCTTATAAACAAATGAATATAAAGGTTTAGTCAGGGGGTGTCGAAGTGAAAAGAACTTATCAACCAAAAGTTAGACAACGTAAAAAAGAACATGGTTTCAGAAAAAGAATGTCTGCTAAAAGCGGTCAGCTTATTTTGAAGAAGAGAAGACAAAAAGGAAGAGTAAAATTATCAGCATAATCCTTTGTAGACCGTTTTTTACAAGCGGTCTTTTGTTTAATAAAAATTAAGGAGCATTCCTTTGGTGAAAATAAAATCCCTGAGTAAGGAAAATGAATTTAAACGTGTTTTTAAAGCTGGGGATGTGTTTGGAAACAAAGTTTTTGTGATCTATTATATTAAAAACGAAGAGAATCTCAATCGTTTGGGAATAATAGTCAGTAAAAAAGTTTCTAAAAAAGCGGTGATTAGAAATAAGGTAAAAAGACGAATAAAAGAGGCATATCGTCTTAATGAAGATTCTTTTTCAAAAGGGTATGATATTATTTTAATTGCTAAGGAATCTATTAAAGAAGTGCCGTATCGTAGTTTGGAAAAATCGTTGAAACATTTGTTTTATAAGAAGAATCTCATGAGGCCGTAAGATGTTCAAGAAATTCCTGGTTTTAATTGTTAGAGGGTATCAGAAATTTATTTCTCCTCTGTTAGGAAATAATTGTCGTTTCAGTCCCACTTGTTCAGCGTATTTTATTTTGGCCGTTGAAAAATACGGTGTCATAAAGGGCAGTTATTTGGGTGGAAAACGCATTCTTAGATGCCATCCTTTTAATCCCGGGGGATATGACCCCCTTCCTTAGAATGTTAGGGAGAAAAACTTAAGGAGTTAATGAATGGAGTTTTTATACCAGATCTTTGGATGGATGTTATTTCAGATTTATGGAATTGTCCATAATTATGGATTATCAATCATCATTTTTACAATATTAATGAAGGTTTTATTACTACCGCTTAATATTAAACAAACCAAATCGATGAAGGATATGCAACGCCTTCAGCCGGAATTACAAAAGCTTAACAAAAAGTATAAGAATAATAAAGAAAAATTAAATGAAGAGACCTTAAAACTCTACAAAACCTTTAAGGTCAATCCAGCCGGCGGCTGTTTACCGCTATTATTGCAATTTCCAATCCTAATTGGTCTTTATCAGACGTTGTTGAATCCAGGAACCTGGGTGTTCGTCAATGGAAGTATCAGTGGGATTGATATGTCCTTTTTATGGCTGGAAAGCTTAAGCGTACCGGATCCGATTTATGTATTGCCGATCTTAGCGGCGTTATTTACCTTTATTACTCAAAAATTTACCATGGCATCATCACCAAATACCAATCCGGATGATCCCAATGCTAAAACTCAGAAAATTATGCTTTATGCGATGCCGCTGATGATTGGATATATTTCGATATCGATGCCGGCTGGGGTCGCCCTTTACTGGGTCGTCCAGAACATCTTTACCTTTGTCCAGCAATTTATTATGATGAAAATTCCGGAACCGGATATTTCCATCGAAGAAGCTGAACGCCGGGTTCGCGAAGCGGAAGAAGAACGAAAGGCTGAATTGGCGGCTAAACGGGCGGCTGCTAATCCCAATGCCTCTAAAGGCAGTAAAAAAGAGCTTAGTGATGAGCCGAAAAAGCCTTTAACACGGCCGGCTTCCCATAAAAAAATACACAGTTCAAAATCCTATCAACCGCAAACAGAACAACGAAAAAAACCATCCGTTGAAATTCCCGAGCGCGACGCAGCTCAGGAAGAAGCCTATCAAAAAGCCAAGGAACGTT
>JAQUWM010000165.1 GCA_028692885.1 Acetobacterium sp.
GCGATCTCGATAAGATTAATCAGGAGCGGATGTATGAAATGCCGATTGCGATGGCCATTGTCGACAATGAGGGGATGATTTATTGGTATAATCAGGCTTTCGGAAAGGCTTTTAAGAAAGAAAAAGAAGGCTTATTCAAAAAGTCCATCATCAATGAGTTAGATTTTAATCTGGAAGATGCGGTTAAGGCAGATGAATTTACCTTTCATTACGAAGAGCGGGATTACGGGGTGGTGACCAATGCTTTTTCTGACAAGGTTCACAGCTTTGAATTGCTGCATTTTTTTGATATCACCGAACAAAGTAAACAGCGGCAGCTATATCGAAAAAATTCGCCGTTATTTTGCTATGTTGTGATTGACAACTACGATGATATTATTGAACAGATCCCCAGCCATAAGCGATCAGCAATTTTGGGTCAGGTTGATCTTAAGATTAACGAATGGGCCAAGCAGCTGGGCAGTGCCATTATCAAGTATGAAAGTGATCGCTACCTGATAATTTTTGAACGCGGGAAAATTTGTGCCCTGCAAAAAGAAAATTTTAAAATTCTGGATGAGATTCGGGAAATTGAAAATGACGAAAAGGTTCCCATTACCCTCAGTATTGGCATTGGTATCACGGAGAGTATTCTGGGGATTGTTGAATCCCAGGAATTATCTCATTCAGCTCTGGACATTGCCCTAGCTCGCGGGGGCGATCAGGCGGTGATCCGTCAGGATGAAAAAATGTCCTTTTATGGTGGTAAAACCGAAGCTACCGAAAAAAGAACCAAGGTCAAGGCTCGGGTTAAGGCTTACGGTTTAAAAGAGTTAATTAAAGAGTCAGATCACGTGCTGCTGATGGGTCATCAGAACCCGGATATGGATTGTTTGGGTTCGGCGGTTGGTTTATTGGGAGCCGTTAAAGCGCTTGGAAAAGAAGGAAAAATAGTTATTCGAGAAATCAACTACTCGATTAAATCACTTTTTGAATATTTGTTGGAGAATGAAGCTTATCAGGAAGCCTTTATCACCCCTAAAGAAGCTGAAAGCTATGCGACTAAAAACACCCTACTGATCATTGTCGATACCCAAACGGTGAATTATCTGGAAATACCAGGCCTAGCCGAACAGATTCCTAAAATTGTCGTCATCGATCACCATCGGCGTTCCGGTAAAGCGATCAAGGAAACCCTACTGACCTATACCGAAACCTATGCCTCATCCACCTGCGAGCTCGTTACCGAGCTGCTGCAGTATTTTGATGAGAAAAATCAGCTCACTGTCATTGAGGCCAACGCCCTGATGGCGGGGATCTGTATGGACACCAAAATGTTTACCCTGAAAACCGGGGTACGAACCTTTGAAGCGGCGTCTTATTTAAAGCGCAAGGGTGCGGATACCTTAGTCAGCAAAATTTTGCTGCAGGATGACCTCAATACCTATACGGCTAAATCGGATGCGGTCAAAAATGCTAAAATATATTTTGATAACATTGCCATCTCAACCTTTGAGAACAACACCGACTATGGCAAGGTGATTGCCGCCCAGGCAGCGGATGAACTGCTGAATATTAAAGGGATTGTGGCCTCCTTTATCATTCTGAAAAATGACGAGGGTCTGGCCATCAGTGCCCGTTCGATGGGCGAAGTCAATGTTCAGGTAATCTTAGAAACACTTGGCGGCGGCGGGCATTTGGCCATTGCCGGAGCACAATTCCCGGGCGAAAAAAATCTCGAAACCGGAAAAGAGCTGTTACTTACCGCGATTAAAAAATATAAGAAGGAGAATGAATCATGAAAGTAGTATTATTAGAAAATGTAAAGAATGTTGGGAATAAAGGCGAAATTGTTGAAGTAAAAGATGGGTACGGTCGAAACTTCCTGATAAAAACCGGGAAGGGCGTTATTGGTAATAAAGAAAATATTGCCCTGGCCGAACAAACCAAGGCTGAAGAAGCAAAAAAAGTTGAAACAGAACGGCAGGCAGCGGTCGAATTGGCAAAAAAAATTGATCAAACGGAGATTATCATTACCGAACGAGCCGGCGAAGATGGTAAGCTGTTCGGATCGGTTACCAGTAAAGACATTACCGAAGCCCTGGAAAAGCAAAAAGACATCAAGGTCGATAAACGTAAGGTTGAACTGGAAATGCCACTGCGTAATGTGGGTCGGGCGGAGGTTAAAATTAAAACCTATCAGGGCGTGATTGGAAAACTGACCGTCATCATCAAAGGCGAAGCCTAGGAGACTAAGCGGTGATGAATCCCAAAGTCCCTCCCCATAATATCGAAGCGGAGCAGTCTGTTTTAGGCGCCATCCTGATGGATGAGTCCAATATTGCCCGGGCTGAAGAGCTGTTATCGCCCCATGATTTTTATCGGGGCGCCCATAAAGAAATTTACGAAGCAATGTTAGATCTCCACAATGAAAGAAAACCGATTGATACGGTGACCCTGGTCAACTCGCTCAGAAATCGTGGGGTGCTGGAAAAAATCGGTGGGATTGGTTATCTCAGTGAACTGATTGAGATGGTGCCAATCAACCGGAATTACCTGGAATACTGCCAGATCGTTCATGAGAAGGCGGTAATTCGCAATCTTATTCATACGGCGACCCAGATTTTAGAAGACAGTTATGGCCAGTACGATAATATCGGAGATGTCATTGACCGCGCCGAACAGGAAATCTTTAAGGTTTCCCAAGGTCGGCGAACCGGTGATTTTCAGAGCATCCAGGAAACCCTGAGTACCACCCTGGCCCAGATTGAAGCGATTGAAAGTAAAAAAGGCAAACTCACTGGCATTGAAACTGGCTTTACCGAGCTCAACCATATTACCTCCGGTTTGCAGCCTTCTGATCTAATTATTGTGGCCGCCCGGCCGTCGATGGGAAAAACCGCCTTTGCCTTGAATATTGCGCAAAATGCCGCTATTAAAGATAACCGCTCGGTGGCTATTTTCAGTCTCGAAATGTCCAAGGAGCAGTTGGTTCAGCGGATGCTTTGTGCGGCCTCATTGGTGGATAGCAATAACGTCCGTACTGGTAACCTGAGCAAAGAAGACTGGGAACGGATGGTGGTTGGTTACAATACCCTCTACGGCGCCAAAATTTTTATTGATGATACCCCGGGGATCACGGTTTCGGAGGTCCGCTCCAAATGTCGGCGCCTAAAAACTGAAAAAGACCTCGATCTGATTGTGATTGACTACCTGCAGCTGATGAGTGGCGGCGGCCGCAGCGAAAACCGGCAAAATGAAATTTCCGAAATGTCCCGCGGGCTTAAAGCTCTGGCCAGGGAAATGGAAGCCCCGGTCATCGCCTTGTCCCAGCTTAGTCGGGCCCCAGATGCCCGCACCGATCATCATCCGGTGATGTCGGATTTGCGTGAATCGGGTTCGATCGAGCAGGATGCTGATGTGATCATGCTTTTGTACCGGGAATTTTATTACGATAAAAATCCCGAACTCAAAAATCTATC
>JAQUWM010000060.1 GCA_028692885.1 Acetobacterium sp.
ATAGCATGATGTTTAAAGAAATCAAATCCTGGTGTCGCTGATTGATCCGAACAATAAGTTTAAAATTATCAAAGAACATTCGGGTAAAGTTTTGATCACTTACCCTATATGTATCTTACAAGGAGAATAATCGATGAATAAATATGGAACCCTCCGAGAAAAAAAAGGCAATAACCTGGTTGAATTTCCCGATGATTATGTCATCATTGATATCGAAACCACCGGGTTCAGTCCCCGAAACTGCGAAATCATTGAGCTCGGCGCCGTCAAGGTCTGTAATAATAAAATTGTTTCGGTCTTTCAGATGCTGGTCAAACCAAGGAACCCCATTAATTCCTACATTACCAATCTGACGGGCATCACCAATAATATGCTCATCGATGCCAATCCCATTGCAACGGTGCTGGACACCTTTGTTTCCTTTATCGGCGATCATATTTTAATTGGCCATAAGGTAAATTCGGATGTGAATTTTTTATATGATTATTGCAAAACCATCCTCAGCCATGATTTCAGCAATAATTTTATTGATATCCGAGAGCTGTTCCGCGAACGGCAGCGTTCGGTTCTCAATTCGCAGCTGACTTCGCTGTGTGAAAAATGCGCTACCCAGAACACCAATGCTCACCGGGCGCTGTCCGACTGTCTGATGGCCAATAATCTTTACCAGGCCTTGAAGTTTCACAATGGTTCAATTGCCTGTATCGAAGAACTCGATACCCTGATTCTGGCCGCTGAGTTTAATCGCACACATTCGCCTTATCAAAAAAAATGTCAACATCTATCGCCACGGCTTGAGCGGGTTAGCCGCATTTCCTAGAATTAACACACCTTACTTTTTATGATCTCAGTTTACCCCTTACCCTTTTTAAAACTAACGACTTTCTGGATAGTCCTGCTAAATTTTCAGGTTCGCAGAGTAGCCACCATTCGATCGGTGTTAAGCAATAGATCCAGGGCATCCAGCGGGTTGTTCACGGCAATATCCGCGGCCAGTAGCGTTTTCACACAACATCCTTCTTTTCCCATTACCACAATTGACAAACGACTTGCGGTAAACATTTCTCCGTCATTGTTACCGTTTCCGATGGCAATGTTAGTCGCTCCACCGATTGCCTCAACAAAGGCCTTTTTCTTTTTTGAAATAGTGTCCTTCGAAAAAACATCAATAGTCACTGGCAGCTCCTGACATTGCTCCCGCACCAAGCCAAAGGTATCGGCGGTGAGAATATGCACAGCGACGCCCTGCCCCGCCAAAGCCACCAATCTTTCTTTGAGCCCATCCACCAGATAACCATCGACCGCCAGGGTACCATTATAATCAAAGGTCACATGCTTCACTGTGATGGGCTCGTGACCGGGAATCTCCAGATTAATCATTTTACACCTCTCAGTTTTCTTCATTTATTCTCAATACAATCACCGTGACGGCTTTCTTTTGGCAATCTTTTTTCAGCCGGTTGCATAGAATCATATAAGCGTCTGGGTTAAGTCTCTGGGGCGGGGTATTGATGATGACCAGTTTAGGCTGCCGAATTCGGGCCATGCCATATTCGAGCTTGATATATTCAGCATCGGTAAGATCTTTGATCCGGGTTTTTAGTTTATTCTGGAGCCCCATCATGTTAGCTACCGTATTCAGGTTTACCCGCTTTTCGCGGAGATCAAGCAGCAGCGCGAGCAGTACCGTATTGACCCGGGTTTTGGCATGCCGCCGATGAGGATTCTCAAAGATAATCGCATATTCCTGTTTGCGCAGACGTTTTAACTGTTCCTGCTTGTCCCTGGTAAAGGTGATCCGGTTAAAAATCAACCGTTCATTAGGTTCCAATGACAGACCAGATATTTTTTTAAGAAAAGCGTTCTTTTCGGCCTGAGATGCAAAGGCTTTTTCCTTAAAGCCATTTTTTTCCACCGCAAAAGTTCGCTGGCCGCCTTTACGGATCTGTAACAGGGAAAAATCGCGGTAATTGTCCAGCGACTGACCGGATTTTTTAAAGAGATCGAGCATCGCCAGAGTCATCTCGTTGACCAGAGCAAAATCCTCCAGTGAGAAGACGCCGTTGAGTTTGTTGACCAGCTCCAGAGCGCCAAAAATATCTGCTTCGTCAATCCCCAGGGGAACCGCAATTTCCGAGGTAATCGTCAATCCCATCGCCCGGTTCAGACTTCCTACTGGTAATCGGTATTGGCGGGAATCCTTGATATACAGCGGCAATCCCGCAAAGACAGCTTGGGCGGCAATTCCCTGACCCGGTCGCAGTTTCAACTGATAGAGATCCTCCGCTCCGGGACACTTGATGATCAGCGGATAAATAAAAGGACCCCGATCGTCTTTATCCCTGAACCAGATAATCGCCGCCCGAGCCTCAGTCACCAGCAGGATCTCGTCGAGGGTAGTGCTGAACAACCGCGGTAGCGAGCTGATTTCATTTAGTTTTTCCTGGAATCGCACCATACATTCGTCATGGGTCAGACGCTTTTCGGCTGCATAGTCGTTGAAAAACCGCGATTTCAGCTGGCTGACGGTTTCCCGGATGACCCGGGTGCCTTCCAGGTTTCCGAACTCATCAAAATTCACCTCGGCAAAACCATGAATATCAATAAAACGCCGGGTGGCATAGCGGTTAAGGGGCGCTGTTCGACTGATATAAGAGACATAGCTGGCCTTTCGGGTGGGGTCATTGGCATGGACAATATACTCAAACCGATCCGTTTTTAAAGCTTGCTTCTGAGTTTCAGTCATCGTATACCAGCAATAGGGCTGGGCATTGACACAATAGGCATTCGTGTTTTCATCGAGACGGTTGATATAAACGTAAGTAGCCAGATTACCGCCTTTGGAATGCCCGAGGATGTTACGTTCGCCCAGAATCCCACTCATGTAGCGGTCGTAAAAATCCATGGCCTTGTGATGATGAACGGTGACAACACCCAAAGAAGCAATCAGACAGCCACCCCAGTCCAGAACCATGCTGGTAGGATCCATCTGCTCACAACCACTGAAAATCACTGCCCCGTTATTTTCACAGTCTTCCAGAGCGATGCCCACAAAGCTGGTTTTATTTTTATCATGGGTGTTACCGTAAGAACCATAATTATCGTTGCAATAGCCGGTAATAACAACATCATCCAAATTGTCACTGGATGCAAAGGTCCGTTTAAAATGAGCCTGTCGGCGTTTTTTGTACTGGTAACCATGCCCAGAGCGGCTGATAAAACCGGGATAGATCGAATAGCCACACTGCTCGACCAGATCGATGTATTCATCAAGTTTCATCGGGGTTTCCCGGCTAATCCGATTTTTGTATTGCGGTGGCAAATGAAAATAAACCAGTTCCAGCAACAGGTATTTTTCAATGTCCAGCAGGTTGCTCATTTTCAGGCTCATGGTGTTCCTCTTTTCTTTCAGCTTATTGTCAAATCATACCACAATCGATTTCAGAATAAAAGCTGGGAGTTGCTCGCCAATATCAATAAAAAAAATTGTTTTTCTAATTTATGTTGCATTTGCAATTGTCAAAAGGAAAAACATGTAGTATTATGATGCCATCATCAGTTTTGAAAAACCCGATCGCCCCAAATAATACTTAACTAATTTAATTTTATTAAATCAATGCCTACGCTTAAATCTTATTTTTTATAAAAAAAATTAACCATTAAATGTTTATTATTATTTATTTAGGGGTAATCTATTTAAGAAAGAATTTTTATAACCGGTTATTTCCCGTTTATACGGGTTAACAAATATATTTTTACGAGAGAGGTACAAAGATGAAAGATATGTTTTGTTTTCAATGTGAACAAACTGCCAAAGGAACCGGATGTGAGGTCAAGGGCGTTTGTGGTAAAACAGCACCAGTTGCCGGTCTCCAGGATAAATTAGTCGGCGCCTGTATTGGACTGGCTAAAGCCGTCCAAAAAACAGCCGCCACCGAGTCGACCGATGCCTGTATCAAAAAAGCTTTATTCACCACGGTCACCAATGTCAGTTTTGACGACGAAAGCTTAAAAATTATGGTCGACTGTGTCGACAAGATGAAAGCCGATCTTGATCCTACTGCCGTTGATTACGATATGGCAAAATTATGGGATGACAACGAAGATATCCGTTCCCTGAAAACGCTGATTCTCTTAGGTGTTAAAGGCGTCGCTGCTTATGCTCACCATGCCGATATTTTAGGCTATAAAGATCCTGAAGTCGATGCTTTCTTCTATGAAGCGTTAGCAGCAGTGGGCTCAGACCTGGGCATGGACGTATTATTGCCACTGGTACTGAAAACCGGCGAAATCAATTTAAAATGTATGGCATTACTGGATAAGGCCAACACCGAAACCTACGGTACCCCAGTTCCAACAGAAGTACCATTAACGATCGAAAAAGGACCATTCATCATCATTACCGGCCATGATTTACATGATCTGAAACTATTGCTGGAACAAACCGAAGGTAAAGGCATTAACATCTACACTCACGGTGAGATGCTACCATGTCATGCTTATCCAGAATTAAAAAAATATGCGCACTTAAAAGGAAACTTTGGAACAGCCTGGCAGAATCAGCAAAAAGAGTTTGCCGATGTACCAGCGCCCGTTCTGTTCACCACCAACTGTATTATGCCCGTGAAAGAAAGCTATTCTGACCGTATTTTTACCACCGATATGGTTCAATACCCCGGTATGATCCATGTTGGCAAAGAAAAAGACTTTGCGCCGGTAATTGCCAAAGCGCTGGAACTGGGCGGATACCCCGAAGATAAGGAAATGACTGGCATCAATGGCGGTAAAACGCTGTTAACTGGATTTGGTCATGGTACTGTTTTAGGCGTCGCTGATAAGGTCATCGCTGCTGTTAAAGCTGGTGATATCAAACACTTCTTCCTGGTTGGCGGCTGTGACGGCGCTAAAACCGGACGTAACTACTACACCGAATTTGTTGAAAAAACACCGGCGGATACCATTGTCTTAACTCTTGCCTGTGGTAAATTCCGCTTTAACGATCTTGATTTAGGCACCATTGGCGGCTTGCCACGACTGATGGATATGGGTCAATGTAATGATGCTTACTCAGCCATTCAGGTTGCTGTTGCTCTGGCCGGCGCCTTTGACTGTGGTGTCAATGATCTTCCTTTAAGCATGGTCTTATCCTGGTACGAACAAAAAGCCGTTTGTATCCTATTGACGCTGCTCCATCTGGGCATCAAAAACATCTTATTGGGACCATCATTGCCAGCCTTTATTTCACCAAACGTCTTAAACGTGCTGGTTGAAAACTACAATATCGGACCAATCACTACCCCTGAAGCTGACCTGGCAAAATTACTGGGCTAATCCCAACGTCCTAATATAATTTTAACATCATCTCTACCTAAATTGAAAGTCTGTCAAAGCTCTCCTAAAAAGGGCCTTTGGCAGACTTCACTCTTTACCGCAATGAATTACCAAGAAACTTGAAGGAGGACTTGTTTATGGGTTACCAAACCACACTAGCGAAAATAAATGCTATTTTCTCTGACTTATCAAAAGACTACGTCATTTATGCTCCCAAACGGTTTGTCGGCGATGGCACCTTTACCAATATCGACACGATCCGTTATGGTGAAATCACTGATCTATCTGAAATCGAATTTGCCGAAAAATCAAACTATTCGTTTAAAGAGGTCTTACTCCCCATCTCCGAAACGCTGTTTTATTTTACCGAAAATGAAATGAAAGAAGCCGATGCACCAAAAAAAGGTGCGATTGTATTCTTGCGTAGCTGTGATCTGCACGGTCTGAAACGGATGGATACGATTTATCTCGAAAATGGCGCTGTCGACACCTATTATAAACGGCTGCGAGACAAGACTAAATTTATTTTGATGGGCTGCGAAAACTCGTTTGAAAACTGTTTCTGCGTTTCCATGGGTACCCAGAAAAGCGACGATTATGATGCTTATATCAAGGTTGATGGCAATGCCGTGCTGGTGGACAGCCATTGGGATCTTCTGGACGCCGCCCTGGCCGGTGCAACCGAGGCCTCGGTGATGCCCGATTCAGTCACTGCCAATAACACCGTCGTGACGGTCCCGGAAACGGTTCCCCAGACCCTGTTCGACGCTCCATTCTGGGAAGATTACGGTAACCGCTGTATCGCCTGCGGACGCTGCAATTTCGTCTGTCCCACCTGTACCTGTTTCACGATGCAGGATATTTTCTACACTGACAACGGCAAAGCTGGCGAACGACGTCGGGTTTGGGCTTCCTGTCATGTCGACGGTTACACCGATATGGCTGGTGGGCATGCTTTTAGAAACGACAAGGGTCAGCGGATGCGCTTCAAGGTGATGCACAAGGTCAACGATTATAAACGGCGCTTCGGCACCCATATGTGTATTGGCTGTGGTCGCTGCGATGATGTCTGCCCGGAATATATTTCTTTTGCCAACTGTATCAATAAGCTGAATACCTTAGTAAACGATTCTGTAAAGGAGGAAAATTAAATGACTGTTATCAACCCTTATATTCCCTTCCTTTCGGAAATCGTCGCTGTAATCAAGCATACCGAAATCGAGTTTACCTTCCGCATGACCTATAGCGGGGAGGTCAAACCAGGACAGTTTTTTGAAGTATCGCTGCCAAAGTTTGGCGAAGCGCCGATTTCGGTCAGCGGCATCGGCGACGGCACGGTCGATCTGACCATTCGTAAGGTCGGCAAGGTTACTGATGAGATCTTTGAAAATTATGTCGGCGATACCCTGTTCCTACGGGGACCCTATGGCAACGGCTTTGATATCGCCAACTACAAGGGCAAAGAAATTATTCTGGTGGCTGGCGGCACCGGTCTTTCGCCGGTAAAAGGAATCGTCGATTATTTTTCGGCCCATCCGGATGACTGCAAAAGTTTTACCCTGCTGGTGGGTTTTAAATCCCCCAACGACGTCCTCTTTAAAAAGGATTTCGAAGAATGGGAAAAGAACCTCAATGTCATCATGACCGTGGATACCCCGGTCGACGGCTATTGCGGTAAATGCGGACTGGTTACCCAGTATATTCCCGAAATTCCCATCGAAAATTCTGATCAAGCAGTTGGGATTGTGGTGGGTCCGCCGATGATGATGAAATGCACGATCACCGAACTTTTTAATGTCGGATTCAAGGAAGAAAACATCTGGATCTCCCAGGAGCGAAAAATGTGCTGCGGGATCGGTAAATGCGGACACTGCAAAATTGATGATACCTATATTTGTCTGGACGGCCCAGTATTTAATTACACCAAGGGAAAATTTTTAAAGGATTAGGAGGAGTGCCATGTTAGATCTAAATACCAAAAAAATTAAGAAGAATGCTTATCGCATCACCAAGGTCCGTGGGGAAACCGCCTCAAGAATCCGGGTTCCCGGAGGATTACTAACCGCCGAGCTGCTGCCGCTGATCCAGAACATTGCCGAAACCTATGGCAATGGCCGGATCCATTTAACCACCCGTCAAGGCTTTGAAATCCCGGGTATCAAATTTACCGATATGGAGGCCGTCAATGCCCTGCTTCAACCGATTATTGACAAGCTGGATATCAATCAGGAAATTCCTGGAAAAGGCTATACCTCCGCCGGAACACGCAATATTTCCGCCTGTATTGGCAGCAATACCTGTCCATTTGCCACCTATAACACCACTAATTTTGCCAAGAAAATGGAGCAGGAAATCTTTCCCAACGATCTCCATTTTAAGGTCGCCTTCACCGGTTGCGCTAATGACTGCATCAAAACCCGGATGCAGGATTTTGGGATCATCGGGATGACCGAACCGCAGTATCAAAAAGAACGCTGCATAGGCTGTCAGGCCTGTGTGAAAGCCTGCCAGAAAAAATCTGTGGACGCCTTATCGGTCGAAAATTACCGAATTGTCCGAAACACTGAAAAATGTGTTGGTTGTGGCGAATGTGTAATCAACTGCCCGACCCGAGCCTGGACCCGCAGCCCGGAAACCTACTACCGATTAGTGCTGATGGGACGAACTGGAAAACGGAATCCGCGCCTGGCCGAAGACTTCCTGGTTTGGGCGACCGAAGATGCGATCATCAAAATTGTCAAGAACACCTATGATTTTGTCAATCATTACATCGACCGGGAAGCACCCGGCGGTAAAGAACATATTGGTTATATCATTGACCGTACTGGCTTTGAAGAATATAAAAAATGGGCCATGGAAGGGGTCGAGTTGGATCTGCGCACCATTGTCAAAAACCCAATTTATTGGGGCGGCATTCACTACGACTGAAATCCACAATATCGAAAGACTGCTTCTCGATCTGAAGCAGTCTTTTTTAAGTAAGCGCTCTTTCATAATTTTACAAGGGTCAGAGCATCAAAATAAATTTATTTGAATTTATAGACGACCTATTGGTGCTAATAAAAAAGAAGCGCTCCACCAGATGATTGAGATCTAGATTTTCGCTTCTTTCTTTTTTTGCTTATTCAATTGATGTCCTAAAAAATACTGTTTGTCGCTTTTTTTCCTGACTGGCTGATCATTGGTTTTTTAGTCTGTTGCTGATCGGTTTCTTTATCATCCTGTCGGCTTTTCATTTCTGAATTATAGGCCGCCACACTAATTTTGCCGGACAAAACCAGGCCTTTTAATTCTGAACTGGTATAACCGCCCAACTGATTGCTGGAAACCGTGTCATCTTCTTTTTTTTCTTCATCAGCGATCTGGCTTTTCGTCTCTTTTTTATTCGTGCTTTGATCTTCTTCATCGCTCGATATTCGTGATGATTTCTGATCAATGGTCGAATTGCTCTGCTCCGTATCGCTGTTGGCGGTGGCATTTTCGCTCTTCATGCGATACCCCACATATTCCCGACTAAGCTCCATGGTGTCGTATTTGTAATAAGAATTGGCCTCATTAGCTGCATTTTGCCCGTTTACGCTGTCTGCCGTAGGTTTGATCGTAATCGCTTCAATTTTTTTCGAAAGTGTCGGGGCTGAACCTTGAAATTCAACGGCATTTAAACTAATTGGATCCATCGTAATTCTCCTTTCATAAGTAATATGGCTCTCTTAGCTAACTAAACCCATGCTCTGAGCCTAAAAAAACCGATCTCAATTATCTTTACCCGCAGTATACCACAATTTTAGCGAAATTTCATCACAATTTATAAAATTGCTTGATCATACACCACAAAAAAACACCTTAGTTGCCCGAGGTGTTTTTTCTGATCTTTGTTTTAGAATTTTTTATATACTCTAGCTCGAGCAAGCACATCGATGACTTCCTCAAAGGATGATCCGATCGAGGATTCCATCGAGCTGAAAAGACTACCTTCAACGATCGGTGCATCAACAATTTTAACGTTGTTGCTGTCTTCGAGCATTTCGATGGCGATTTCCGAACTCATCACAGCACTGCCGAGATCAACTAGAATTACTACCCCATCGCCTTCATCCACTGCTTTAATGGCAGCAAAAATTTTAGAGACATCAGTGCCAATGCTGCCATCTTCCATTCCTCCAGCCGCGGCAATGCTGGCCTCAGGCGACATCTGTTTTGCCAGTTCCACGACCCCTTCGGCAATTTTCTGACTATGCGAAACAACTACGATTCCAACCATAAATTAACACCCTACCTTCTCTGCGACTTCTTTGGCAGCCTGGAAGACATACGCCATGGATGTGGCGCCAGGATCCTGATGACCAATGCTGCGTTCACCAAGATAACTGGCTCGACCTTTGGTGGCAATGATTGTTTTAGTATACTCAACACCATCCCAGGCTGCTTTCTCCCCATCCACTAGAGCCTCAGCCATTGATTTTCCATCAGCGATGCTGGCTTTAATGGCCTTGATTGCGGGAATCATGCTATCCAAAATCGTTTTTTCACCTTCGACTGCTTTTCCTCTGAATTGGATCCCGCCAACAGCTTCGTCAAACGCCAGAATAATATCCTCATTCGATAATTCACCTTTACCTTTAACGGCAGCCCCGGCTTTCATAAAAGCACTCCCGTAAAGTGGGCCGGAAGCGCCACCAACGGTGGAAACCAGGATCATCCCCACAGTTTTTAAGATCTCATCAATATTTTTTTCGTAAACCGCCGGTAATTTTTCGATCACGGCCTTAAAACCGCGGCTCATGTTAATGCCATGATCACCGTCACCGATTGCCTGATCATAATCGGTCAATTCTTGTCGATGTTCTGCCATTTTATCCGCATAAATCCGAATAAAATCAAGCACGTCTGACTTTGTTGCCATTCACTTTCCTCATTTCTCTTAGATGGTTATCTCAGCACATTTTAAAGCCAACGGTATCAGCCTGAGCCAGTAACAGTTCTTTCAGTTCATCATCCAGCTTTAACAGAGTGATCGATGCGCCAGCCATATCGATGGAGGTCATATAATTTCCCACAAAGGTTTTAAAGACGCGAATACCCTTGCCAGCCAGAATCTGCGAAACCCGACGGTTTAAGATATACAGTTCCATTGGTGGTGTCGCCCCGGCACCATTGATCATCGCGGCCACTTCGTCGCCAACTTGGAACTCGATATCATTTAAGATCCGTTTCATCAGGTAATCAACAATTTCATCAGCCGTCTGGAGTGGTTTTCTTTCAATTCCCGGTTCACCGTGAATCCCAATGCCCAGTTCCATTTCATCTTCCGACAGTTCAAAGCCCGGTTTTCCAACCGCTGGAACAGTACAAGGTTTTAACGCGACACCCATGGTGCGGACGTTAGCAATGACCTTTTGTGCAATCGCTTTAACCTCATCCAGGCTAGCACCGGTTTCGGCTCTGGCTCCAGCAATTTTATGAACAAAAACAGTTCCGGCAACGCCCCGGCGTCCGGTGGTATACAAACTATCCTCAACCGCGACATCATCATTGGTAACCACCGTAGCTACTTCAATGCCTTCGGCCTCGGCCAGCTCAGCCGCCATTTCAAAGTTCATGATATCACCGGTGTAATTCTTAATTACGAGCAATACTCCCTGTCCGGTATCAACTGCTTTGATAGCTTCCAATACTTGATCCGGCGTCGGAGACGTAAATACCGATCCTGCTACTGCAGCGTCAAGCATTCCCGTTCCGACAAAACCGCCATGAGCGGGTTCATGCCCGCTGCCACCGCCACTGACCAAAGCAACCTTGTTTATTTTTTTGTCAGCCCGAATCAATACATCAAAACCTTCCAGACGGGCTACATATTCAGGATGAGCCAGAACAATACCTTCCAGCATTTCATTTTCAACCTTTTCGACATCGTTAATAAATTTTTTTATAAGAACGTCCTCCGATAAACATTATTCGTACTCTAAATTATACTATAACACGTTTTTACCCATTTGAAAGTTAAAAAAACGATATCAATTGACTTTTTTGCTTATTCCTGACAATTCAAGCACAATTACGAACTAGACCGATAAAAAATCGATCGATACAGTAGCGCACATCAAATTCTAGACTAACGCCGCCTTCATCTTGCGAACGTAGTCGATCAGGATCGGGGTGGATGCGGCGCCGTGCTCGGCGATGATCCGGACGATGGCGCTGCCGACGATGACGCCATCAGCGAGCTTAGCAATCGTCGTGGCCTGTTCCGGAGTGGCAATGCCAAAACCAACAGCAATCGGCGTCTGGGTCACCGCGCGGATATCACTGACAATGGCGGCCAGATCGGTTTTGATTTCGCTGCGAACCCCGGTGACCCCCAGTGAAGACACCAGATAGATAAAGCCCGTCGCATCGCGGGCCAGCATCTGAATGCGATCCTGAGAGGTCGGGGCAATCAGCGTGATCACGTCGACGTCATGGGCCTGGGCAACGCTTAAAATCTCACCTTTTTCTTCAAAGGGCAGATCCGGGATAATGATGCCGTTAATCCCATTTTTCTGACAGGCGCTAAAAAAACGTTCTACCCCGTAGACAAACACCGGATTCATATAGGTTAAAAAGACCAGCGGAATGGCGGTCTGGGCCCGAACCCGGGCGACCATGTCAAAGATCGCATCGGTGGTGGTGGAGGCGCTCAGGGCCCGTTCGTTGGCCGCTTCAATCACCGGCCCTTCGGCGATGGGGTCTGAAAAAGGAATCCCGATTTCAATCAGATCGGCCCCGGCGGCGTCCATGGCGAGAATAAATTCTTCAGTTTTATCCAGGCTCGGATCGCCGGCGGTTAAAAAGGCGATAAAGGCTTTCTGGTCGGCAAAGATCTCGGATATTTTATTGGCTTTGATTTTATTTGCTTCTATTATATTTGCTTCTATTATATTTGCTTTTAATGTATTATTCATAGATATTTTCCCCCTTGTAGCGGGCAATCGCCGCGACATCCTTATCACCCCGACCGGAAACATTGACGATAATGATTTCGTCTTTTCTCATCGTCGGCGCCAGCACCATCGCGTAAGCAATCGCATGGGCCGATTCAATGGCCGGGATAATCCCCTCGGTCCGGGACAGATATTCAAAAGCCGCGACGGCCTCATCATCGGTGATTGGCACGTACTCGGCCCGTTTGGTATCGTGGAGATGGGCATGCTCCGGCCCGATCCCGGGATAGTCAAGCCCCGCCGAAATCGAGTAAACCGGGGCGATCTGGCCGTATTCGTCCTGACAGAAATAGGATTTCATGCCGTGGAAGATCCCCAGGCTGCCATTGGCGATGGTGGCCGCATGGAGGGCCGTGTCGACCCCTTTGCCGGCCGCTTCACAGCCGATCAGCCGGACTTCTTCATCGGGAATAAAGTTATAGAAGGCCCCGATGGCATTGCTGCCGCCGCCGACACAGGCGATCACAGCACTGGGCAATTTACCTTCTTTTTTTAGAATCTGCTCCCGGGCTTCCTTGCTGATAACGCTCTGGAAATCGCGAACCATTTCCGGGAAGGGATGGGGTCCCATCACCGACCCCAGCACATAGTGGGTGTCGTCGACCCGGGTGGTCCATTCCCGAAAGGTTTCGTTAACAGCATCCTTTAAGGTCATCGTCCCGGAGGTCACCACATGGACTTTCGCGCCCAACAGCCGCATCCGAAAGACGTTCAGGGCCTGACGGTCGGTGTCTTCCTTGCCCATAAAGATCTCGCATTCAAAGCCCATCAGCGCGGCGGCGGTGGCGGTGGCGACGCCATGCTGACCGGCACCGGTTTCGGCAATCAGCCGGGTTTTCCCCATTTTCTTGGCCAGCAACGCCTGTCCCAACACGTTGTTGATCTTATGGGAGCCGGTATGGTTTAAATCTTCGCGCTTGAGATAGATCTTGGCCCCGCCCAGATCAGCGGTCATTTTTTTGGCAAAGTACAGCCGCGAGGGGCGGCCGGCGTAGTCATTTAACAGCTCGGTTAACTCGGCCTGAAAGGCCGGATCGTTTTTATAGTGTTCATAAGCTTTTTCCACTTCAATAATGGCATTCATCAGGGTTTCTGGTGTGTACTGACCCCCGTGTATCCCGTATTTTCCTTTACTCATTTTCTTTCTCCTTTTTCTTAACTAAACGGCCGTGAGCTTTACTGACGGTTTTGGGGACAATTTTGGGTGAACTTGAGGTTGGCACTTCGCTGGCGTACCGACCAATTGTTAATCTGTTGTTCGCTGCGGGATCGAACAGGCTTTGCCGTGTTCGCCCCGATGCGTACAACATGATGTAACAATTGTCGGTACTTGGTTATGCTAATTACCAGGTTCGTTCTTTAAATATACAAAATTGTTTTTTGGAGCCAACAGCAAAGCTATGATTGTTCGTGTCTTCTATTTTCTTTAATCAACTATTTTTCTAATCATTTCCACAATCTCAATAATCTTCTCCCGGTCTTTGAACCCGTCGGTTTCGACGCCACTGCTTAAATCAACGCAGTAGGGGCGCACCTGCTGGATGGCGGCGGCGATATTATCTATGTTGAGGCCGCCGGCGAGAAAGAAATCGCCGGTAACACCCTGAAGCAGATCCCAGTTGAAGGCCGCCCCGGAACCGCCGTATTGGGAGGGATCGTAGGTGTCAAAAAGCCGGTAATTGGCGGCGGTGGCCTGGATGTCGGCCGGACTGCTGATCCGCAAGGCCCGGATTACCGGCAAACCGGTTTGGGTTTGCAGCAATCGGACGGTGGCCTCGTCCTCATCGCCATGCAGCTGGATGATGTCGATAATGTTCTGCTCGGCCAGCGCAATGATCTCGGCCACCGGGTGGTTGACAAAAACCCCCACTGTTTCAATCCCCGGATCAAGAGCCTGTTTTAAGGTCCGAGCCGTTGCCATATCGACTTGGCGCTTGCTGGCGGCAAAGACAAAGCCAATATAATCCGGTTGGGCAGCATTGACTGCTTCAATATCTTCCATCCGGGATAAGCCGCAAATTTTTATTTTTGTCATGGTGTTCTCCCTATCTAATCACGAAATTCATCTCTGCCAATAGGCAATGCATTTCGTTAGTGCATTTGTAAACAGCGCTGCCGATCATCGGTTTGTCGGGGTGATCCGTGATCGCCCGCAGCACAGCCGCAGCTAACCCCGTAGTTTATCCAGTTCTGCCTTCTTATCCCCACTTCGCATCAACGTTTCACCAATCAGCACCGCATTGGTCCCATTTACCCGCAGTTTAACGATATCTTCCGCGGTACGTATCCCACTTTCCGAAACAAACAGGATCTCCGGGGATACCAGTTGGCGCAGCCGGATGCTGTTTTGGAGATCCACCTCAAAGGTTTTAAGATTGCGGTTGTTAACTCCAATTATCCGGGCGCCAGCGGCCAGGGCTTGCTTCACTTCGGCTTCATCATGAGCTTCGACCAGCGCCGACAGCCCCAGCGCATCGGCAATCTCAAGGTACTCCCGGATCGTGTCGGTATCTAAAATCGAACAGATCAATAAAATCGCATCGGCACCGATCAGGCTGGCTTCATAAATCTGGATGGCATCGATAATAAAATCTTTACGCAGCACCGGAATGCTTACCTGGGCTTTGATTTCGGTCAGATAAGTATTAGCGCCCTGAAAATAATCCGGCTCAGTCAGCACTGAAATGGCATCGGCTCCGGCAGCCTGATAGTCCCGGGCGATTTCCAGATAAGGGAAATCCGCCGCAATTACCCCTTTGGACGGCGAGGCTTTTTTGACTTCGCAGATAAAAGCAATTTCCCCAGCCGCAGCCTTCCGGGCCAGGGCTTGCTCAAAAGCAAAGGGCGTTTCCGACCGTTTGACCTGACTTTTCAGGGTTTCCAAAGTGGTGGTCTCTTTCAGCGCCGCCACCCGTTTGGCCGTGGCTGCCACAATCTGATCCAGGATCATACCAGCACCTCAATGGCCAGCGCATTGCTGCGTTTGACAAATTCATCCAGCTTGGCTTTGGCTTTGCCGGAGTCGATAATCTCTTCAGCCATCCTGACGCAATCCCGGAGGGTGATATCATTGTGGGACATATACAGGCAGAAGGCCGCGTTCAGCACCACCACATCGCGCTTGGGACCTTTTTCGCCGTTTAGGATATCCAGGGCAATGATGGCATTTTCTTCCTTTTCGCCGCCGATCAGGTCAGCCAGCGCGCAGCGCTTTAGTCCCAGCTGTTCCGGGGTGATAAAAAAGCTGTTGATCTTGCCATCGGCAATTTCACAAATGGTGGTGGTGTCAGTCAGGGTAATCTCGTCCAGACCGTCGTGTCCGTGAACCACCATTCCCCGCTTGACGTTAAGCTTGTTTAACACATTGGCCAGCGGCTCGACCAGGTTTTCATCATAGACTCCCAGCAGCTGCATATTGGCGCCCGCCGGGTTGGCCAGCGGGCCGAGAATGTTAAAAATCGTTCGGATTCCCAGTTCCTTACGAACCGGTCCGGCGTATTTCATCGAGGCGTGATAGGTGGGGGCAAACATAAAGCAGATCCCCAGCTCGTCGAGTAGCACGGCGCTTTTTTCGGCCGACAGTTCAATATTCACGCCCAGCGCTTCCAGCAGATCCGCCGATCCGCACTTGCTGGAGACACTACGGTTGCCGTGTTTGGCCACCGGCACCCCACCGGCGGCAATCACCAGTGATGATACCGTCGAAATATTAAAGGTCGACACCTCGTCGCCGCCGGTGCCGACAATATCCAGCACATCGGTTTTCGGGAAAATCTTGGCGCACTTATCCCGCATGACCATCGCGCAGGCGGTGATCTCATCGATGGTTTCGCCCTTCATCCGCATCGCTGTCAGAAACGAGGCGATCTGGGCGTTGGTGGCCTGGCCGTTCATAATCTGATCCATGACCTCCCGGGTCCGCTCCAGAGACAG
>JAQUWM010000061.1 GCA_028692885.1 Acetobacterium sp.
CCGGCGAGTGGCAACACGTTATGATAAGTTGGCAAATCGCTTTCTGGCGTTTGTTCACCTTGCTTGTATTTGTATCCTACTGAAATAATATACAGGATTTAGACTTAATCAACACACCCTAGTTAGACAAATAAATAAAAAATTAAAAAGGAGAAAATGAAATGAAAAACGTTTTGACACGGATGATGAGAGAAGAAAATGGACAGGGTTTGGTCGAATATGGATTAATTATTGCTGGGATCGCCTTGGCAGCCATTGCTGCGATTTGGTTACTAGGACCGCAAATCAGTGCTTTCTTTACGAATATCGGAACTGAGTTAGCAAAATAAAGTCTAAGGTAGTTATTGTGTTTGCTGTGAAGAAACCAGTGGCATATTGGCAACGTCAGAGTAGAGATTTCTGCCAGGACGTAATCAATATGCCTTTTTTAATGGGCTTAAAAAGCGCGATGATTGTTTCTGAATTAGTAATATCAAAAATCAGTGTCATTTTTAAATAAATGATCGGGGAGGGAAAATGTTTGCAAACATAATCAAAAAAATAAAAAAAGAAGACGGACAGGCCATTGTTGAGCTTGCATTAACCCTGCCAATTTTGATTATGATTTTGTGCGCAATCATTGATTTTGGTTGGTTGTTTATGAACCAAAATAGTATTGATTATGCCTCTCGAGAGGGCACGCGCTACGCAATCGTTCATTCAACCAGTAAAACAGCAATTGAAGAGCATATCCGGGCGATTGCTCCCGAAAACATTGCCAGTACAGTCGATATCAAGATTACTTTTACGAATGTGTCAAACCCTCGTCTCGGAGATGTGGTAATTGAGATTAGCGATGATATTGCCATACTAACACCAATTGTCGGTGTTTTTGTTCAGGGTGAAACGATGAATCTTTCTTCATCCTGTACCATGAAGGTAGAGTAAATGAAAAAATTAATCGAATTATTCAATAAATACCGACCTTTTAAAAGGATAGAAAATGAAGAACATGGCGACGCATTGATTATTGTAGCCGTCTCGATGGTTTTTATATTTGGAATATTAGCATTGGTGATCGATCTGGGCTTGGCTTATTTAAGCACCGGGGAACAGCAAAAAGCGGCTGATGCGGCGGTATATTCAGCGGGACGGTTGCTACCCATTGAAACCGGTAATACGGTAAAGGTCAATCAGATAAAAAATAGTGCCGTTGATTATGCCAGCCTGAATGGATTTGATGATTTAACGCAAGACGATATTGTTTTAGGTAAAATCAGCAATGGCCAATACACGGAAATACGGGTATCCGTTGATAACACCGTCCCGATGTATTTTGCCAAAATATTTGGGATTGACTATCTTGATCTTTCAAGAAGTGCTGTCGCAAAACTTTCGCCAGTCATCCGAACCAGTGGGGTTGCCCCGATTGGTTTGACTAAAGAAGAAATGGATGCCCGAATTGCCAGCAACAACCTGACTCATGTCACCTTAAAATATGGCGTCCAAGGGGGTTCCACTTCATTTTTTGGAGCCCTCGATCTGGATGGTCAGGGTGGCGGTGCCAGTGACTATCGAATCTGGATTACCCAGGGTTATGCCGGCGAAATTAGCGTCGGCGATGTACTACTGGAAGAAAGTGGAAATATGGTTGGTCCCACCTATCAGGGTTTTGAGGAACGGTATGCATCCTGTACCCATTTTGGCGCTCTCAGCGGCGGTGATGGCTGTACCACCGAGAACTTTGAGCCGTCTTGTCTGAGAATTGTCAAGGTTCCCATTTATTCCTTTGGTGTCGATAAAAAAACAGTGGTGGTGGAGGGTTTTGCCGCGTTTCTTCTGGAAAACCAGACAAATGATGGTTATATTACCGGATCATTCTTAAACATGGTATCAAATGGCGCCTCCTCGGGAAGTAATGTTGGGGAAGGCACAGAAGGGGATTTTGGATTATATAATTTGATCCTGTCAGAATAATTATTAATTAATTGAATTCGGGGTATATGTTAAGCGTAAACCCATTAATTAGTCGAATGGAGAAATTTATGAAAAAACTCATCATAATCGCCTTGATTGTATCATTGATAACCGGAGTTGCCGTTTTTCAGTTTGCTAAATCGTTGGAAAAAGGAAAGAACCAGGAAACCCAACCGGTTGTTTTAGCGACACAGGCGATTCCCAAAGGCACCGTTATTGAAAAAGAAATGCTAAAAACCGCAGAGATTCCGATTGAAATGGTGCATCAACTGTCAATCGCCAACCAGGAAGATGTTTTAGGCCGGATTACCAAAGAAAACATTGAAGCCAATGAACAGATCCTCTCAAGTCGGTTAAGTGATACCAACCAGGAAAACAATAATCTATCTTACTCCATTGATCCGAATTATCGGGGAATAACAATCCTGGTTGATGAAGAAATGGGTGTGGGTGGTTATTTAACGAAGGGCGATCGTGTTGATCTTGTTACCATCTGGATAAAAAATGATAAAACAATTGTTTCTGAAAATGTCGTCGAAAATATTGAAATTTTGAAGATTGGACCAAGTAGTTCTGGAGATGGCGGCGGGGAGTACACCTCGGTTACGGTTTCTGTTCCGGCTAGCGAAGTTGAAAAAATACACTATGCGCTAAAAATTGATCAAACGCCTAAATATCGCCTGGTTCTAAGGTCGCCAGTTGATAATGCCATTTTAGGTCCGAAACCCTTCATGCCTTAATAGTTTAATAAATTGACCGAAACACTTGCTAAATAGTTAAAGAACGAAATGGGGTGAAACGATGGAAAAAATTAAAGTAATGATCGTCGGAAACAATGACAATCGGATCTATGAAATTAAGAGCCTGCTACGAAATGACAAGGTCGCATTTATCGGATTTTCAAAGCTGGATGAAAATGTTCTGGAGAAATCCATCAGTTTAAAACCCCATGTGATGATTATTCAATGTGAAGATGACTACAAAGCGGCCATCGATTTGGCTGAAAAGATCTACATTAAGATTCCTGGTTGTGCGGTAATCCTGTTATGTGACAGTTTTGATGTCAATATGATTGAAAAAGTCATGCTAGCTGGCATAAGAAAAGTACTGCAGTTTCCGATTGATACCGAGATATTGACAGAAAATATTGAATTAGCCCATTACATGGAAAAATCCCGGATGGAAAATTCGGATGTATCGGCATCAAATAATATGCAATCTCGGATTATCACGGTATTTGGTGCGAAAGGCGGGATTGGTAAAACGACGATCACGGTAAATTTAGCCGTGTCACTGGCAAAAATGGGTAAGAAAGTCGCTGTGATTGATGCCGATCTCCAATTTGGGGATGTCAATGTCTATTTTGATATTGACCCCAAGGATACCATTTCGGAATTATCCCAGGGTAATGATGCTGGGGACATTGATGCCATCAAGCGGTTGATGGCTTTGCATTTTTCGGGTGTCAGTATTATCTGCGCACCAAAGAGTCCCGAGTATGCCGAATATGTGTCGCCCAAAAACATCGAAACCATTATCAATACGATGCGGCCGTTTTACGATTATATTCTAATTGATACGGCTCCGGTATTTAGTGACATTACCATGACGGCTATCGAGAATTCAAACCTGGTTCTATTGATATCGGTTCAGGATATCTCGACTTTACGTAATACTAAAATCACCCTCAATATTCTTGAATCCCTGCAGCAGAAAGAAAAAACAGAATTAGTGATCAACCGTTTAACAAAGGGACTGATTAGCCTAAAAGATATGCAACGGGTTTTAAATGAAACGATTAAAAACACCATTGCTTTTGATTTTAAAACGGCGACGACCGCTCACAACAAGGGCATTCCGATTGTGTTGGATGCGCCAAAATCAGAAGTCGGCAAAGATCTTAAAAAACTTGCTAATTATGTTGTCAATACGATCGACCATCGGGTCAGTTAATAAAAATCAATAGATGAGGTAATAAAAATGGGACTTCTGGAAAGAATGGAACAACAGCGGCTGGGAGAAAAAGATAAGGCCCAGGAAGAAGGAAAAAAGGAAGTTTTTCATGTTGATATTCATCAGGATCTGAAGAACAGAGTTCATCAGGAAGTGATTAATGAAATTAACAGCAATAAGGTTGAAAAGGTCGGCAAAGAAAATGCCATTGAAATATTAAGAATCCTGGAAAATGTGATGACCGTTGAGGCGGAGAATGTCAACCGGCTCGATCGCAGCCGCATTACAGAAGAATTGCTTAATGAGATTATTGGTTATGGGCCGCTCGAGATTCTTTTAAATGATCCGGACATTACCGAAATCATGGTTAATGGATACAATCGGGTGTACATTGAAAAAAACGGTAAGATTCAGCTGTCACAGGTCGTTTTTAAAGATAATCAGCATGTTATGAACGTCATTGACCGGATCGTCTCATCGGTGGGTCGGCACATTGATGAATCAAGCCCAATGGTCGATGCTCGGCTCAGGATGGTTCACGGGTGAATGTCGTGATTCCGCCGCTTTCCCTGGTGGGACCAGTCATCACAATTCGAAAATTCTCAAAAAAACCGATCACCACCGATCAATTGCTGGGGTATGGTTCGATCTCAAAAAAAATGTTATCGTTTTTGGAAGCCTGCGTCAAAGGCAAGCTGAATATCATTGTTTCGGGCGGAACCGGCAGCGGGAAAACAACGATGCTGAACGTTTTGTCCAGTTTTATTCCTGATAATGAACGGATTATCACCATTGAAGACTCGGCTGAACTGCGGTTGATTCAGGATCATGTCATCACCCTGGAAAGCCGCCCTTCCAACTTGGAAGGAAGAGGCAAGATATCGATTCGGGAACTGGTTGTCAATGCCCTCAGAATGCGACCGGATCGAATCATTGTTGGTGAGGTTCGATCAGCGGAAACCATTGATATGCTTCAAGCCATGAACACCGGCCATGACGGTTCCCTGACTACGATCCATGCAAATACCCCGAGAGATTCGCTGTCGCGGATTGAGACCATGGTTTTAATGTCCGGGATGGATTTACCCTTGCGGGCAATCCGGGATCAGACGACCTCGGCCATTGACATCATCATTCAGCAATCGCGGCTCCGCGACGGAACCCGAAAGGTGGTCAATATTACTGAGGTCACTGGATTAGAGGGGGAGGTTATTGTCATGCAGGATATTTTCAGCTACGAAATGACGGGACAATTGGATACTGATGGAAAATTTAAAGGTCGATTTAAAAGCATGGGGATTAAACCTCGATGTTTAGAAAAAATTGCTCATAATGGGGTGATGATCAACGATGATTGGTTTATTGAATAGAGAAACGTTAATGGGGTAATGCAATGAATGCGATAATAATCACCTTGCTCATTATGGTCACGGTTTTCTTTCTGGTATTGCTGTTGCTATACGTTATTTCAGCCGATCAGCGTCAGATGCAAAAGCGGCTTGAGGAAATGACAAGCCAAAGAAGTTCAGATTTAGAAAATTTGAAAAAAGTCAAAAGAAATCGTGACAAATCCAAACATAAGGTTCTTAAAAAACTGGAAAATGACTTGTCGATGTCGGGAATTCTGATCAGGCCATCAGAATTTCTGTTATTCTGGTTTCTATTAGCGATTGTTCCCTCAACCCTGCTGTTTATGCTGGGCGCTAATATTATCTTTGTAACGATCATGTTGATTTTTGGATTATTAGTCCCGCCCCTGTATGTCAATAAAAAAAGAGCGAAACGGGTCGAATTGTTTGAACAACAGCTGATTGATGCCATCAGCATTATGAGCAGTTGTTTGAAGGCCGGACTTACTTTTCAACAGGCCCTGGTCAGTATTTCAACCGAAATGCCAAATCCGATTTCGGAAGAATTTGGCCGGGTTGTCAAGGAATTAAAATTAGGAAGCTCGATTGAAACATCCTTAACCCGGCTGTCAGATAAAATAGGCAGCCAGAACTTTATGATGATTGTCTCAGCGATTCTTATTCAGCGTCAAACCGGGGGGAATCTCTCTGAAATTCTGATAAATATTTCGGGCACTATCAAGGAGCGGTTTAAAATAAAAAACGAGATAAAAGTACTGACTGCCACGGCCAGAACCTCAGGTCTGGTGGTTGGCTTAATGCCGGTGGCGATTATTCTGGTCTTTATGCTTTTTAATCCAAATTATGTGACCGTTTTCTTTGAATCCAATCTCGGTATTGCGATGATTGTCATTGCCATGGTTATGGAGCTGATCGGGTACCTGTTAATCCGAAAAATTGTCAATATCAAATTCTGATTGAAATGAGGTGACGTTCAATGATGTTTTTAGCAATAAGCGTTTCGGCGCTGCTTTTTGTGCTGATTCTGATTGTGTTTTATAACAAAGCAAGTATCGCTGATACGAAAAAGAAAAGACTTAATTCAATAAAAAAAAGAAATAAAAATGATCTTGATGATGAGTTTGAAAAGCCTTTTTTTCAACGCGTTATTCTTCCGGTCTATCAATCGTTAATCAAGAAAATATCATTGTTGTTTCCCCAAAAAAGTGGTGTGAATGATAAAAAAACTGAAACAAACCTGAGGCTTGCTGGTTTGCAGCTTGCCGTTAATGAATATAATGCCATTCGGATTGTTGTTTTTGCAGGCTTTTTTATCGGGGCGTTTATTGTGACCTTATTTACCCGCTGGAATATCGCAAACGAATTGTTATTTGTTTTTGTTAGTATGTTATTAGGGATTGTTTGCCCGGTAATCTTTTTAAAACTCAAAATTAATAAACGCCAAGGTGCCATTTCGAATGAATTGCCGGATATTATGGATATTTTATGTGTCACCATGGAAGCTGGGCTGGGTTTTGATTCGGCTTTAATTAAAATTGGCGAGCGTTTAAGTGGGGTGCTGGTGGCGGAGCTAAATATTGTTCATACTGAAATCAATTTTGGAAAGCCGCGAAAAGATGCGCTAAGGAGTTTGGCTGACCGTAATTCGGTTGAAGAATTAAAGACTTTTGTGGGCTCAATTATTCAGGCTGAACAATTGGGGATTCCCATTAATCATGTGCTCAAGGCTCAGTCAGAAGAATTGCGGATAAAAAGACGACAACGGGCCGAAGAAAAAGCAATGAAAGCACCAGTCAAAATGATGATTCCACTGGTTTTTTTCGTGCTCCCGGTTTTGTTTATCGTTCTTTTGGGACCAACGATTTTACAGCTTGTTAAACAGTTTGGTTAAGGGGTATAATAAATGAATAATTGTATTATCCTAAAAAATGGCAAGGTATTGCTCAGTGAGGTAAAAGTAGCTGATCGTTTTTTAACCCGCTTGGTTGGTTTATTAAGAACCGCCGGACTGGCTGAGAACCAGGGTCTGCTACTGAAAAAATGCAACCAGGTTCATACCTTTGGGATGAAATTTCCGATTGATGTGATATTTTTGTCAAAAGACGGAGATATATTGCATATGCAACAAGAAATGAAACCGGGTAAAGTGAGTCCGCATATTAAAAAGGCTTATTGGGCATTGGAGTTAAAGTCTGGTTCCTGTTTGCAATATCAGTTGGAAATCAACCAGCGTCTCGTCGTCAGGCAATAATTTTAGAAAGGTATGATGAATCATGGCAAAAAAATCTGAACAACTAACCTTAGATGAGCTCAGAGATAAGTCAGAAAAATCAAAAACAAAACTATCTTTTGGAAAAGAAATGGGCGGATACAATAAAAAACAAGTAACAGAGTATATTGATAATTTAACTGAAAACTTACGTAGTGCCGAGGAATCCTTTAATAATCGGCTTGAAGAATATGCAGCCATGATAACAATGTTAAAACAGGAGCGTGATCAATACGGCGAAATGTATAATCTCTGTAAAAGTTCAAAAATTGAAATGTCAAATCAGATTGACGAACTAAAAAGAGAAAATGACGAACTGAATCAGTTGATCAACGAACTGAGCGTTAATCAAAATCCGCTGCAACCCGAATCGTTTAGTACTGATCCCAGAGAAGCTGCTGTTGAATCACAAAAGAAACTTGAGGAATACCTGAGCTATGAACAGGAAAGCCAGGAAATGAAGGATCAATTAGACCAGTTAAAGACAATGGTGCGCGAGTTGAATAATGAGCTTGACACCTATGCAAAAGAAAATCTTAACAAACATGATTCAGGAAATGCTTTTGTTGAGCAAACACAGGAAGCTAATGAGGTCTTACAAAGTCAGTACGATGATATTCTGCGGGAAAGAAGTGCATTGTTAACTGAAAAAAATCGTTTGGCGGCAGAGAACAATAAACTCGTTGATACGGTAGATGATTTAAACGAGCGCTTAAAAACCGCCCATCAGAAATGTGATGCTAGAATTCAGGCGTTAAATTCAAATGCTGATGAATTCATAAAAAATCACCAGGAAAATCTGGTTCAGTTGACAATAAACATGAAAAATTCATTGAATCTGATCGAAGCGGAGGATGATGATCTATTAAATCTCAAGATGCTTATGCGAGGTGAAAATAATCAGGAGCTATAGAATTAAAAGAACCAGATTCAGCTAATTCCATGTGATTAATTTTCTGAGACAAAATAAGTTATTTTAAGAACATAAATAATCGCTTCTGCTTGATTTGTTGATGATTCTGTATTACTATGTATGGTATCAACGCTAAAAAAAGGAGTGGAAGTAATGAGCTTTGAAATTGTAACGGACTCTTCTGCTAATTTGCCAGATGTATTAATTAATCAATATAACCTGCATATATTATCGCTTTTATACCGAATCGGTGAAGAGGAATATGAAAGTTATGTTAAGGGGCAGCGAACGGACTTAACAGAATTTTATAAACGGATGCGTAATAAAGAAGTCATCACAACCTCTTGCATGAGTTCAGGTACTTGTCGTGATTTATTTGAGCGTATTCTCAGCCAGGGTAAAGACCTTCTTTATATTGGGTTTTCATCAGCGCTCAGTGCAACCTATCAAACTGGTAGTCAGGTGTTGGAGGAAATGAAAACCGAGTATCCGAATGCTAAAATTATGATGGTGGATACCCTGGGAGCATCTCTTGGTGAGGGGCTTTTAGTAACCCATGCCGCAAAACTTCGCGAAGACGGGCAATCGATTGAATCGGTTTATGACTGGCTGATTGAGAATCGATTGCATCTTTGTCACTGGTTTACAGTGGACGATTTATTTTTTTTGATGCGTGGCGGAAGAGTCTCGGCATCTAGTGCAATCATGGGGACGGTGCTGAGTATTAAGCCGGTCATGCACATGGATAATGATGGTCGCCTGATTCCGGTATCTAAGGTACGTGGTCGCAAGAATTCGCTCCGTGTTCTTTTGGAACAAATGGGAAAAACGGCAATTGACCCCAAAAACCAGACTGTTTATATCTCTCATGGCGATTGCCTGGAAGATGCCCTCTATCTGGCTGATAAAATAAAACAGAAATTTGGAACCGAGGATATTCTGGTTCACCTGATTGAACCAGTCATTGGTGCCCATTGTGGCCCGGGAACAGTCGCGCTGTTTTTTATTGGCACCGAAAGATAAGATCATTACCGATTGAAAAAGTCAACAGCCTGATGACTTCATCAGGTTTTTTTAAAATTCTCAAATCAAAAATACTTGAATTTAGTCAAAGTAGCCTTTGCCAATGATAAAACGGAAATTATTTTTTAACAACGTTTAAACAGAGTGTCATAACAGCGTTTAATCAATTCCTAAAAGGTTATAAATAAAATAGAATCATTTGTGTGGCTGAGTATTCTATAATTATGGAGGGTTGATATGTTTGATAAAATAATCGTTGTTTCTGAGGTTTCAAATGCATCCGCTGAGATGGTGAAATGTATCAAGAACTTGCGTTCTTTGGGTGCTGAAGAATGTCTGCTTATCCAATGTTTTAATCCTCAGGATGTTGACACCGGCGTTTCATCCTATTTGACGTCAATATTTAATGAGAATTTAAAAAATCAGTCTGCGATGTTAGCGGAGCAGGGGTTTATTGTCAAAACTCAAATTATTGCTGGCAATATAAAAAATGAAATTAATCGGATTGCCCAGGAAGAGCAATATTCGTTAATTGTTGTCGGAGCCGAAAAACACTCGATTGTCGGTTCATTGTTTTTAGGTGGGGTCGCTTACGATATTTTATATGGTGCCACAAAACCAATCCTTCTTATAAAGGAGTCGAATCTGAAACAGACAACCGCGGACACAAAGGATCTGATCCAGCATATCTTGTTTCCCACCGATTTTTCTAAAAATGCCGATATTGCATTTGAACAAGTTAAGGAAATGGTTAAAAATGGTGTAAAGAAGGTGACAATATTTCATATACAGGATGAATCCAAAATCAATCCTTACCTCTTGCATCGATTAGTTGAATTTAATGAAATTGATAATGGCCGACTTCAAAAACTTAAAGACGAACTGCTCGCACTTAATGAGGTCGAAGTTCAAATACAGATACGGCGTTCAATCAACAATTGAATACGGCGCTGGATACTTTGAGAGAAAATGGAAAATTAACAGAGCTATCAATGAAATGGTTTGGTCAGGATGTCACTCAAAATATTGATACAAATTTAAAAGTTATTGAATAATCAAAACAATAAAGGAACCCGGTGCTGGAATTTGATGATACCCAGCGCCGGGTCTTTTTGTTTGCAAAAGCGTTTCATTGCCATTATAATTGTGATAGTATAAAGAATATGGTTAAAGAAGGGAAAACGGGCGGTGAATGAATTAATTTATTGGATATGGTTGATGCGTCTTGAAAAAATATCGATCAAGCAAAAAAATCTGTTGCTTGATCAATTTATTTCCCCAGAAGTGATTTATTCATTAAGTCCTGAAGCCTTGGCAAAAACAAAATTTTTGGATCAAAAGACGGTGAATTATTTGTGCCAGGTCAGATCGCTTGATCAAGCCAAACAGGATTTGACGTATATGAAGAAAAATAATATTCAGCTGATCCCCCGTGGTGATCCGAGATTTCCGGAATCGCTCGCTAATCTCTACATGCCGCCTTTAGCTATATACGCCAAAGGCGATTTAACACTACTGCATGCGCCCCTTACCATCGGGATTATTGGTTCCCGGAACCCCACTGTGGCAGGCGAGAAATACGCCAAACTATTTTCTCATTCGCTGTCATCGGTCGGAGTGACAATCGTCAGCGGTTTGGCGGATGGCATTGACGGTAGAAGCCATTGGGGCAGTGTCAATGAACCAGGAAGCACCATCGGGGTTTTAGGGTCCGGCATTGATATCTGTTATCCACGGGTTAATCAAAAACTCTTTGAGCTGATGGCGGAGAAAGCATTGATTATTACCGAATTCAATTTGGGAGAAAAACCGCTTCCCTATCATTTTCCCCAAAGAAATCGGATCATCAGCGGACTTTCGCAGGGGGTTCTGGTAATTGAAGCCCGAAAAAAAAGCGGTTCACTGATTACGGTTAACCATGCCCTAGAACAGGGAAAGAATATTTATGTGATTCCTGGCGATATCAGCGGTGCTAACTGGGCAGGCGGAAACCAACTGCTTAAAGAAGGTGCGAAACTTGTTACCGATCCGAAGGATATTTTAGAAGATTATATTATTTTTGATCAACCGGTGATAAAGCATCATGAAACGGCACAACTAACAGCATTAAAGATGGCCACCCCCGAGGAACAGCTCCTGTTTGATCTGATCAGAAAAGGTTATCGTACTATTGATGAGCTGGTGGCCTGTTCCGAATTACCGATCAATCGGGTCAATAGTCTGCTGACGATGATGGAAATAGAAGAAATTATTATGATTAAATACGGAAATATCGTATTAATTTAAGGACAATGGGTTATATTCGACTGCATGCGTTTGTATTTTGTGGAAATATTTGCTATAATGTGGCTATTTCAAGAGAAAAAACCTCATTAATATTAAGAAAGAAGGAGGTATTCAATGAACAAAACCCTGGTTATCGTTGAATCGCCGGCAAAAGCTAAAACAATAAAAAAATATCTACCTAAAGGCTACGAAGTTGAAGCAACCATGGGACATGTGATTGATCTGCCTAAAAGTCGGATTGGTATTAATATAGAAGAAAATTTTAAACCCGATTATATTAAAATTCGCGGCAAGGCGGAATTACTAAAAAAATTGAAAAATGCTGCCAAAAAAGCCGATCAAGTTTATCTTGCCACTGACCCTGATCGTGAAGGGGAAGCAATATCCTGGCATATGGCCAATTTTCTGGAAATTGATTTAGCGACAAAATGTCGGATTGAGTTTCATGAAATTACCAAAAAAGCGGTAAACGCCGCCATTGAAAATAAAAGAATGATCGATATCGACTTAGTCAATTCACAGCAGGCTCGACGTATTCTGGATCGACTGGTTGGGTATTCGCTGAGTCCTTTTTTGTGGAAAAAGGTTAAGAAGGGGCTCAGTGGTGGCCGGGTTCAATCCGTTGTAACCCGCATCATTGTCGATCGCGAAGAGGAGATTGCCGCCTTTATTCCGGAAGAATATTGGAATCTGGAGTTACTCTTAAAAAAATCGGATGATGAAAAATCATTTGTTTCAAAATTTTATTCTGAGGATGGTAAGAAAAAGACCATCACCAATGCCGAAGAGGCGATCCGTTTGGAAAATGTGGTGGCAGCGAATACGATTGCCATCGAAAATGTAAAAAAGAGAATTCGCTATCAAAAACCACCAGTGCCTTTTACGACCAGTACCCTCCAACAGGAAGCCTATAAGTCGCTTGGCTTTACAACCCAACGGACGATGCGTCTGGCTCAGCAACTCTATGAAGGGGTGGACATCAAAGGCAGCGGTCTGACTGGTTTAAGTACCTATTTAAGAACCGATTCAACTCGGATCGCCGATGAAGCCGTTCAAGAGAGCAAAGAATACATCAAACAGCATTTTGGCGATGATTATCTGGGAACCGAAAAAAAAGTCGGGAAGAAGAAGAACGTTCAAGATGCCCATGAAGCCATTCGCCCTTCATCAGTTATGTTGACTCCGGAAGAAGCCCGAGATTCACTGGAACCGGATCAGTATCGGTTATATAAGCTGATTTGGGAAAGATTGCTCTGCAGTCAAATGGCTGACGCTCAGTATTACGTTACCGATGTCGACGTTAGCTGCAGTAATCTGATTTTTAAAACTAAAGGGGAAACGCAAAAGTTTGATGGCTTTACCCGGATTGGTAAAAGTGCCGGAAAAAATGATGACAGTATCTTACCGGAATTAGCCATTGGGGATGACCTGGTTCGGCTTAAGACGACCAAAGAACAAAAATTCACCAAGCCGCCGGCTCGTTATACCGAAGCATCCTTGGTTAAAATTCTTGAAGAAAAGGGCATCGGCCGACCGAGTACCTATGCGCCAACCATTGCGACCATTAAGAATCGTGACTATGTTGAAGTGGAAGACAAGCATTTTAAACCGACTGAGCTTGGCATCACAGTAACTCATTTGATGAAAGAGTATTTTAGTGATGTGGTTAATATTTCATTCACCGCTGAAATGGAAGATCGTCTTGATTTAGTTTCCGAAGGAAAAACGGATTGGGTTGAGCTTCTGAAGAACTTTTATACGGGTTTTGAAAAGGAACTGACCAATGCTCAGGAAAAGGCCGAAGCGGTGACAATCGCTGATCCCGAATCGGATGTCGATTGTGAATTGTGTGGTCGGCGGATGGTCATAAAAAAAGGAAAATATGGTCGTTTTCTGGCATGCCCAGGTTTTCCGGAATGCAAAAACACGAAACCTTTTTTTGAAAAAACCGGGGGGATCTGTGCTCTTTGCGGTGGCGATATCGTCAAACGAACGTCTAAAACGGGACGAACTTTTTATTCATGCAACAATTATCCGGACTGTGACTATATGAACTGGGACTTACCAATCCCGGAAAAATGCCCGGTCTGCGGATCGACCCTTTTTCAAAAAGGTCTGGGTAAGCGAAAATCGATCTATTGCGATAAAAAAGATTGCGGCTATAAAGCACCGACTGCAGAATAAATGGCAGTACAATTGATAAGAAAGTGAGAAAAAATATGTTTCATGCAACAACCATAGTAGGAATACGACATAATGGACAGGTCGCCATTGCCGGTGATGGGCAGGTAACCATGGGTGAAAAAACAATCATGAAAAACAAAGCGACAAAAATCAGAAGAATCTATCATGATAAAATCTTAGTTGGTTTTGCCGGATCAGTTGCCGATGCTTTTACGCTCTGCGAAAAATTTGAACACAAGGTTGAACAATACAATGGTAACTTAAAACGTTCCGCCGTGGAACTGGCCAAAGAATGGCGTTCAGACAAGATCCTGAGAAAGCTTGAAGCACTGCTGATTGTTATGGATGAAAGTGAAACGCTGGTCTTATCAGGCAATGGGGAAGTCATTGAACCAGATGATGATGTGGCGGCCATCGGCTCTGGGGGATCCTATGCCCTTGCGGCAGCGAGAGCTTTAAAAGGCTATTCAAACCTCAGTGCTGAAGAAATGGTTTATGAATCATTGAAAATTGCCTCAGAAATATGCGTATTTACAAATAATAATATTTCTGTTGAAGTATTATAGAAATGGAAGAATATTATGAAAGAATTAACACCCAAAAAAATCGTTACGGAATTAAACCGTTATATTATCGGTCAGGAGTCGGCCAAAAAAGCCGTTGCGGTAGCCATTAGAAACCGCTATCGGCGATCGCTACTGCCGGCTGATCTGATTGATGAGTTTACGCCTAAAAACATCATTTTAATCGGACCGACCGGGGTCGGTAAAACAGAAATTGCCAGAAGAATGGCAAAACTGGTAAAAGCGCCGTTTATTAAGGTTGAGGCCACAAAATTTACGGAAGTTGGTTATGTTGGCAGAGATGTCGAATCGATGGTCCGGGATCTGGTCAACACTGCGATTCGAAATGTCCAGCAGGAAAAAATGAAAGAGGTTTATGCCGAAGCCGAAAAGAATGCCAATAAAATTATTCTCGAGATTCTGGTACCCTCTAAAAAAGTCAAAGAAACCCTGAAAACGCCCTTTGATATCTTTATGAAGCCTTCGCCATCACCTGCCCCGACCCAATATGAATTGGAAGGTGATGCTGAAAAGGAAAAAACAAAAAAAGAAAAACGGGAAGCGTTGTCGAAAGAGTTGGCAGCAGGTCAGCTGGAAGATACGGTTATCGAAATTGAAGTGGATGACGATGGATCAAAGACCATTGGTATTATGCAGGGGATGAACAATGACAGCATGTCCTTTAATATGAATGATATTCTGGGCGATTTTCTGCCGCAAAAAAAGAAAAAGAAAAATGTAAAAATTTCCGAGGCCAGAAAAATACTGATCAATCAGGAAGCCCAAAAGCTGATTGATATGGATCAGGTCAATGAGCAAGGCGTCAAGGATGCGGAACAAAACGGCATTATTTTTATTGATGAAATCGATAAAATTATCGGAAATGGCAACAATCATGGGCCGGATGTTTCTAGAGAAGGTGTCCAGCGGGATATTTTGCCGATTGTCGAGGGCAGTACCGTCAATACAAAATATGGTCCAATCAAGACGGATTTTATTTTATTTATTGGCGCTGGGGCCTTCCACGTTTCGAAAATAGCGGACATGATTCCTGAGTTGCAGGGGCGATTTCCGATCAGCGTTCAGCTCGACAGTTTGACTGAGGAAGACTTTATTCAGATACTGACCCATACTGAAAATTCGGTGATTAAGCAATATCAGGAGCTGATCCGAACCGAGAATGTCAATCTGATTTTTGCGGATGAAGCAGTTAAGCACATCGCTAAAATAGCCTATCTTCAAAATGAAGAAGACGAAAATATTGGTGCCCGGCGGCTGCACACGGTGATGGAAAAACTATTGGAAGAAATATCTTTTTATGCTTCAGAATATGAACAGGATGATTTTATAATTGATATGAATTATGTGGAACAGGTATTCAATATCTCCGATAAACGCGATAATTACCAAAAATATTTACTATAAATAAAAAATGCTTGTGCAAATGAAATGACTGTGCTAGTATATAAAGGTATGTATTACACACATTCTCTGAGAGGCATCAGGTGCCTGTTTTCAGGTCGATGTTCTTGATTGATGAGAATGGAGGAAAA
>JAQUWM010000166.1 GCA_028692885.1 Acetobacterium sp.
AATAGTTTTTTCCTTAAGTGTTTATTTTTTCTATTTGTTCAAATCCCAGTTCAGCGAGGGTATCTCGACCAAACATGGAAACATTGACCTTAACCTTTGATTTCTCAGCATGTACTTCTTCAATAACTCCAGTGAAACCTTCAAGTGGTCCTTCAATTACCTTCACTTCTTCACCAACATGCATGCTAATTTCGACACGCTGTTGACGAATGCCCATACTCTTAAGTTCAGCCTTAGACAATGGAACAGGTTTTGAAGCAGGACCAACAAACCCGGTAACACCACGGGTATTTCGGACAACATACCATGAATCATCCGTCATGAACATTTTGATCATGACATAACCGGGAAATAGCTTCTTTTCTTTAACGACTTTTTTGCCGTTTTTGCTTTCCACTACTTCTTGTACGGGAACCTGAACCTC
Organism: Acetobacterium sp.; assembly: GCA_028692885.1. Taxonomy (GTDB): domain Bacteria; phylum Bacillota; class Clostridia; order Eubacteriales; family Eubacteriaceae; genus Acetobacterium. The sequence continues at coordinate 425 of JAQUWM010000166.1, forward strand.
AAGGATCACGTCCTCCATATTTCTGTTTTCTACGGTGGCTTCAATGCTTGCTTTTACCTTATTCTCATAACCCGAATAAGTATGTGCAACAAACCATTGGGCCTCTTCGTGTTGATTAGTTTCCATGGTTCTCCCTTACCTAAATGTTCATAAATAACGCGGCAAGTGCACCTAATCCTGAATCAACAACCCAAACGAGCAAGGTGAATATCCCAACAATTCCTGCGACAACGCCGGATTTTTTAAGCAATTCATCTTTAGTCAACCAAGTAACTTTTCGCAGTTCATGCTGAACCCCTTTGAAAAAGCCCACCATTTTTTGAAAAATGTTCGGTTCCTTATTCTTTTCGCTTGACTTCTTTGGTGTTTTTTTCTCATTTTTTGCCGTTGACAAAGACGATTTCTTTTCCTCTTTTACCAGGTTTGCTGGTTTATCTACGGTTTTTTGCGCCTGTTGCGGGGTGTTTTCTTTTCCTTGTTTATTACTGGCATTTTTTGTTCGCTTATTTGTTGCCATGATATTCCTCTTTATCCATTATTTCGTTTCTTTATGTGGTGTATGCTTCTTGCAAAATTTGCAATATTTATCCACTTCTAAACGATCAGGGTTATTCTTCTTGTTTTTCATGGTATCGTAATTTCTTTGCTTGCATTCTGTACATGCTAAAGTAACTTTTACTCTCATTCCAGCACCTCCTACATCCTTATATCAACACCCGCAGGAACACGCAGGCACACGTTCCCTATTTTCATAGTCACTAACATAGAATACCATGAGAACCTTATTTTTGTCAATGAAAACATTGATCATTATCCATGTTTTTCTCTGCTACTAACAGACCGATTAGTATTGCTTTTATCCAAATAAAAAAAGGCCCAGCCTTTTGGACAATATTAAAATTATATCAGCAACGTCGGAATTAATCAAGGGGGATTTACACTTTTTCTATTTTTAATCCCCAATAATCACAACCAATGGTTTGCCCATCAATATCGACGGCATCCGGCATATGGCCCCATAGCCGGAAGCCATGCTTTTTAACCAGCTTGCGGCTGCTGATATTCGTGTCAAAAACAACTGCGATCAAGCTTCTGAAACCAATTTCCCGGGCTGCTTCAATGGCTTGCTGCATTAGCATCGAACCGATGCCCTGACGATGAAAGCGGCTGTCAAGATAATAACTGATCTCTGAAGTAAACCGAAATCCTTCTCGTCCGGCCCGAAACTCGGTGAGGGTCACCCAGCCGACCACATAACCATCCACCTCTGCCACAAACATTGGGTGTCGTGGCGCCGAATGATGAATAAACCAGTCCTGTCGCATCGCCATCGTTGCCGGTGAAAGCTGGGCGGTAAATTTCCGGGCGGTAATGGCCTCGTTTAAAATTTCCAATACCCGGGCATAATCTTTTTTTTCTACTAATCGTACATTCAACTTAGTCAATTATCTCCTGTTAATTCACAATGTATCTATCTTATTTTTATCATTACTATACTGATCCAGCCGTTTATTTGCGGCCAATTTTCCCAAACCATGCAATCATCACTGTCGCAATAAAAATAATCGCAACCACACCTGCCGTTGTTATAATTGGTGAAAGTATCACACTGAGCCAGGCAATTATAACTGGAGAAACCAATGCAAACAATAAAAGCAGTCCGAAGACAAGTAACATCTTTTTATAATTTTCCATACTTTCTCCCCAATTAAAGATACCTGATTCCGTGTGCTACTTGATAACTCTATGAAGTATAAACCTTGTTGTTACTCTTTGCAACAGTTTATCACTGACTTAATCAATTATTTACAAAATGATGATCCTCTGATCTTTTAGTAAAACTAGATAAGTTGAATTAAAGAATTTTGCAAATCGAACTGGCATTGTGCCGGCGAGGGTCTGACCCCTTGGCCATCGCGAATTGTCCCTACGTTAAATCTTTAATGTTATCTATATCCAATAAAAAAACGGCCATTGCCGTCTGAATTTTATGGTGCACCCGAGAGGATTTGAACCTCCGGCACGCAGTTTAGGAAACTACTGCTCTATCCACCTGAGCTACGGGCGCACAAAATACTTGCTTATTATATCAAATATTCAATTTTTTTTAAATAGTTTTTTTCTCCGATAACATTTCTGATAAAATCAGATAAAACCCAATCAAAAAGGATATCAGCGAAGATATCCTTTTTGACATTTGTTTATCTCAGGCCCATCGTTTAATTTGTGCCATAATATTCTTCCATCGTTTTGCCACTATTGTAAATCTCCGTCGCCACATCAACGCCTAAATAGCGCAGATGCCAGGGTTCGTAAGCATAACCGGTAATATCGGTTTTTCCCTGCGGATAGCGGACAATAAACCCGTACTTATGGGCATTTTCTTTGATGAACTGTCCTTCTGAGGTTGATCCGAAACTTTCCAGCAGATCAAACCCGACCGAAGCACTGGTTACATCCATGGCTAAACCCAACTGGTGTTCGCTCATTCCCGGTCGGGCACTGACCAATTCGGCACCATCAACCCCATATGTATCAACATTCCAGGCATACAGTTCGGACTGGGTTTCATAGGAGCGATAACCGGAGCAGCAGTATAATTCCAGGCCCGCACCCTCAGCCGCCTTAAACAGCTTCGCTAGTCCCTCGGCAGCAACGCTTCGTAGTTGCGTATCCCGGGTCGATGGCAAATCAACGGTAACCAGGTCACTGGGCACATAGCTGGCCGAAATACTGTGGTTTTTGTTAACCAGTATGGTAATGCTGTCGGTACCCGTTGTATTGGCTGACGTTGTAGTTTTTGTTTCATCTGCTGTCGGGACGACTGGCTGTTCAGTCACTGTAGGCTGGGGATTTGCTATAGTTTCAGTTTCTTTTACCGTCGTTGTCGTCTGTGTCGTTGTTGTCTGTGCATTTATTTTGTTTTCGGCCTCTGCCTGAGTTTCGTTACGATGCCAAAAACCGATGCTCAAAACCACTATTATTAGAATCAGGA
>JAQUWM010000167.1 GCA_028692885.1 Acetobacterium sp.
GTGGCTAAAAGTATTGTTCTCATTATAACTTACCCGTTAATCCTGTAATGTATCTTTTTGGAAGGCAATGATTTTTTTGATGCTTGCTTCTCCCAGTTCCAGCATCTTTTGAAGTTCTTCCTTTTTAAAGGGACGTTCTTCACCGGTTCCCTGAATTTCGATGATTTCGCCGCTTTCAGTCATCACCATATTCATATCAACCTCGGCGTTTGAATCTTCTTCATAACACAGGTCAACGATGGCTTCGCCCTGATAAATTCCGACACTGGTAGCGGCGACAAAATTGGTAATCGGCATGGCTTTGATTTTTCCCGCTTCGATCAGTGCTGACAAGGCATCATGAAGGGCCAGAAATGAACCGGTAATCGCCGCGGTCCGAGTTCCACCGTCGGCCTGGATCACATCACAGTCAATCCAGATGGTCCGTTCCCCTAGCATGGTCTGATCAATGACAGACCGCAGACTTCTGCCGATTAAACGCTGGATTTCCATCGTTCGGCCATCGATTTTACCACGGTTACGATCCCGACTTTTGCGGGTATTGGTGGACCCGGGAATCATTTCATATTCGGCGGTGACCCAGCCTTTTTTCTGACCTTTTAAAAATGGCGGTACCTTTTCTTCCACCATGGCGGTACAAATGACCTTGGTATCGCCCACTTCGATGAGTACGGATCCCTGGGCATTTTTAATAAAGTGACGGGTAACCTTTATTGGTCTTAATTCATCAGCTTCCCGGCCATCAATCCGTTGATTGCTTGTATCGATAACTGTTTCCATTTCTTTTATTGCTTCACTGTTTTTCATGTTTTTCCTTTATTATTCTATTATTTTTTAAGGGATTACTGCAAAACTTGCAGTAATCCCTTAGCTAGTCACATTATTGTTGTTTTTATGCTAAATGTTTGGCTACGACAGCCCGAATAATTTCGTTGGCGACCTGGGCATTTGCTTTTCCCTTGGTGGCCTTCATCACCTGTCCGGTTAAAAAGCCGTAGGCTTTTTCATTGCCGGCACCAATATCTTCTACCGATTTCGGGTTATCCGATACGATTTTTTCAATGATGTCTTCCAGTTCCCCGGTGTCACTCATTTGTGCCAGACCCTTTTCTTTAACAATGTCGCCCGGGTTTTTACCGGTACTGAACATTTCTTTTAAAACTTCTTTACCGGTGTTGCCACTGATTTCATTGTTTTTGACCAATTTCAGCAATTCCACCAATTGCGCGGGAGTAATGGAAATATTTTCCATACTCACTTCGTTTTCTTTTAACAGCGGCGGAATTTCAACCATCATCCAGTTAGAAATCTGTTTGGGTTCCTTATACAGCGCCACGGCGTCTTCAAAAAATCGGGCCGTAACACCAGTGGTGGTCAACACCCCAGCATCGTATTCCGGTAATTTATATTCATCAATATAGCGCTGTTTTTTAGCTTCCGGCAATTCCGGCAGTTCACTTTTAATTTTTTCGATATAGGCCGGTTCCAGCACAATCGGAACCAGATCCGGTTCCGGGAAATAACGGTAATCATGGGCTTCTTCCTTGCTTCGCAGCGAAGATGAGGTGCCTTTGGTGTCATCCCATTTCCGGGTTTCCTGAATAATCGTGTGACCCTTTTTCAGTTCAATGATCTGTCGTTTACTTTCATATTGAACCGCCCGGATCAGTGCCCGGAAAGAGTTCAGGTTTTTCATTTCGGTTCGGGTTCCCAGTACTTCGGAGCCCTTTTCCCGAATCGACAGATTCACGTCAAAGCGCATCGAGCCCTGTTCCATTTTACAGTCAGAGACGCCAGTGTATTCCAGAATGTTTCTGACTTTTTCAGCAAAAGCACGGGCTTCTTCGGCACTGCGCAGATCCGGCTCGGTGACGATCTCAATCAGCGGTACACCACAGCGGTTAACATCCAGAAGGGTCCCGTCGGCTGATTCATGAAGCAGCTTGCCGGCATCTTCCTCGATATGGATGCGAGTAATGCCGATATCTTTTTTAACGCCGTCGACTTCAATACCAACTACGCCACCGGTACAGATGGGTAAATCAAACTGGGAAGTTTGATAGGCTTTGGGCAAATCCGGATAGAAATAGTTTTTTCGATCCATTTTGCTAAAGTGGGCAATTTCGCAATTAAGCGCCAAGCCCGCCCGGGTCGCGTATTCAACCACTTTTTCATTTAATACCGGCAAAACTCCTGGCATTCCCAGACACACCGGGCAGGTATGGGTGTTCTCATCCTGGCCAAACTCGGTCGGGCACGAACAGAATATCTTTGTTTTTGTCCCTAATTCAATATGGATTTCCATTCCAATGACAATTTCATATTCCATGATTTAGACCTCCGTTCCCAATGGTGCTTTTAAATTCGTCAGGCCTGATTCATGTTCAAAGGCCCAGGCGGTTTTTAACAGCGTCTCTTCACTTAAGATCGGCCCCAGCAACTGCATTCCAATCGGCATCCCGTTGTTGTCCAGGCCGCAGGGAATTGAAACGCCGGGAATCCCGGCAATGTTAACCGGTACGGTATAAATATCGGTCAGATACATTTCCAGCGGATTGCTGGTTTTTTCGCCGATCCCAAAAGCTGTGGTCGGCGCGGTTGGGGTCAACAGCACATCGCAACCACCAAAGACCTGATCAAAGTCAGCTTTGATAATGGTTCGTACCTGCATGGCTTTTTTATAATAGGCATCATAATAACCAGAACTGAGGGCATAGGTACCCAGCATGATCCGTCGTTTTACCTCGTCACCAAAGCCCTGGCTTCTGGTTTTCTTGTAAAGATCAACCAGATCGCTGTATTCTTCCGCTCTGAAACCATAACGGATCCCGTCGTAACGGGCAAGGTTAGAACTAGCTTCAGCGGACGAAATCATATAATAGGCGGACAGGGCATAGTCCAGATGCTGAAAGGATACGTCAACAATTTCAGCCCCCAGGGTTTTATAGATGGCGATGGCATCTTCCAGGCTTTTGCGGACTTCCGGTTGCAGACCTTCACCGAAAAATTCTTTGGCCACGCCAATTTTTAACCCCTTAACCCCTTGTTTGAGGTTTTGGGTATAATCGATTTTTTCCAGATTGAGAGATGTGGAATCCTTGGCATCATGGCCAACAATGGCATTTAACACCAGGGCACAATCTTCAACGTCCTTGGTGAACGGTCCGATCTGATCCAGTGAGGAGGCGAAGGCGACCAGACCATAGCGGGAGACCAAACCATAGGTTGGTTTCATCCCCACCACCCCACAAAAGGAGGCGGGCTGACGAATCGATCCACCGGTGTCTGATCCCAATGTGTAAAAGGCTGTGTCGGCTGCCACGGCAACGGCTGACCCGCCACTGGAGCCACCAGGTACCTTGTTCAAATCCCAGGGATTACGGGTCTTTTTATAAGCAGAGTTTTCGGTGGAAGAAC
>JAQUWM010000062.1 GCA_028692885.1 Acetobacterium sp.
GCAAAGATGCTCAGATATCCATAAGTGATATTTGAGCATCTTTTTAATTCAATAAAACACCATAAATGCACAGGTGGTGATGAACTAATAAAGTGCAGAGTATAATTTTAGAAGGAGTCTATGATGGAAAATCAAAGAAAATTGGGATTAGGCAGTGCGGTATCAGTCTGTGTTGGTTTGATTGTGGCAACAAGCTGTTTGCTTTTGCTGGGACAGGGAATGGGGTTGGCAGGTTCAGGATTTATTGTTTCATTAGGAATTGTGACCCTGCTGGCAGGTATCAGTACTGCCAATACCGTATTGGGCAGTGTCAGTAAAATACTGTCTGGAATGGCGCAAGACGACATGATGCCTAAGATTTTTGCTAAAAAGAATAAAAATGCGATTCCAGTAGCCGGCCTGGTTCTTATTTTTGGTGGCGATCTGGTCATGATGATCACCGGATTCACGCAATCTTCAGGTTTGGCAACGATTTTATTGGCAGCATCATGTTTCTGGTTAACCTCGTATATTCTGGTTAATATTTCAGTGCTGGTACTGCGAAAGAAATATCCGGATATGCCGGGTCGCAATAAAAAGCTAACCTTCTTTGGGATACCGCAGATCTTATGTATTGTTGGTAACATCTTTATGATCTGGCATATTGCCGAAGGCGATACTAGAATTCTGGTCTATAAAATATTCTTTGGATTGTTTGCGATATTGATTGCCTATTCAGTGGTCTGGGTAAAAGTGATTAAAAAAATATCGTTGTTCCAAACAGCAGATGTTCATGAAATGAATTTAAGATGTAAAGCCGAAGCTGAAATCGGTATTAAAAATACAAAAGTGATCATTGAATCGCCATTAGTCTAGATCGATCGTTTGGACTAATTACAGTATAAAAATAAATCAAACACAAATAGCCACCTGTCAAAAGCGATAGGTGGCTATTTTTATCGGCGTTGCAACTAATCATAAATTAGATTGTTAAGGGTTACCTATTTGATTGCATCACTTCGGTTAGTTTAGTATAATGATTTTAAGTAAAATTGAAAGGACGATGATGATGGATTCTAAAAACAAACGAACCAAACAAATGAGCAAGAATTTTGTCATGATCTTTGTACCGGGCTTACTCATTGTGGCGATTTTTAGCGGAATCTTTATTAATATCAATATTGAAAATGGTAAAGACATCATCAAAATCAGACAGCAGAATAACAGTGTTATTGTCAGCGTCAATGTCAATTCAATCTTTGAAGATATTAACTCAGACGGAAATATTATTATGAATTCAAGTGAAATAAAGGCCTATGTTAATAATCCCGGGGATATCACTAATCAAAATGAACTTAAACGGATTTTTGCTAATATGATGACCAGCAAAAAAATCTATGATTCAATCCGCTTTATCGGCGTTGATGGCAACGAAAAGGTTCGGGTCAATGGAGCCGGAAATGGCACTATCGCCGTTGCCGACAGCGCCTTAAAAAACCAAGGCGAACAGATCTACGTTGTGGAAGGGATGAAGCTTAATCGCGGTGAAATCTATATTTCGCCGATGGATTTGAGCATCAAAGATGACGAAGTCGAAACCCCGATCAAACCGCTCATGCGATTGGTAATGCCAGTGTTTAGTGATCAAAATGAGCGTCAGGGAATTCTGGTATTAAACTATCTGGCTAAAAACATGCTGAATCAAATTGAAAATGATTCAAAAAGTAATTGAGAACAGCAACAAAGAATTTTCGTTTGTGTATCCAGATCAGCAGGATATCTCATTCAGTCAGGAAAAGCCGAAAATTTGGCAGGCGATCTTAAATAAAGGTAGCGGCTATTTCGATGATGGAAAAGATCTCTACTTTTATACGCCCGTTTATCCTCTGGAGGGTTATCGAAATCTCCACTGGGTATTAATTGGGGCGGCCCCCTTAGATGTCCTGGGTGTTTTTACCAATGAGGATAACCGAACCATCGTACTAATTGCGGCTTTGTTGATTTTTATTTTAGGCATCATCAGCCTGGTTGTTTCCTGGCTGCTGCTGATTAAGAAAGAGGCCAGCTCACGAGAAAAAATCACCGACAGTATTTTTAAGAATTCTAAAGAAGGGATCATGATTATGGATGCCGAAATGCGGATTGTTTATATCAATAAGGCCTTTTCGAGCATCACCGGCTATCCCGAGGATGAAGTGATGGGAAAAACCCCCATCGATTTGAAGACCGGGGTAAGGCTGATGGGGATCTACAGTAATATTTGGAAAACTGTCAATGAAGAAGGGAATTGGCAGGGTGAAATTATTGATGAAAGAAAAGACGGAACGACCTATCCCAAATATATTACCATCTCGAAGATATTTGATAGCAAAAGTGATACCTTAAGCAACTATCTGGAAGTTTTTGAAGACTTAACCAATACTCGAATTACCGAAGAGGCGATCAATAAAATAAAACATTATGATGAGGTCACCGGTCTGCCAACCCAGCTACTTTTTGAAATAACAACCCGGGAATTCATCAAACAATACGATTGCATAGCGATCATTGTCCTTCAGATTACGAATGTTAATACGCTTTACGATAATTTAGGGAAAAAATCCGGTGACATTTTGATCAAGGAAGCATCCCAACGGATTAAGACCTTTTTAAGCGATGCCGATCTATTGGGGATACTCCACAAAGATCAATTTATTATCGCCCGGATCAACAGCAATGACAGATTGGAAATAGGACATCTGATGAATAAAATGATGACCTATCTTAAAGAGCCGGTAGAAATTGGAAACGAGAAGGTTTATTTGAATGTCGCCATTGGTATTGCCGTTTTTCCGGAGGATAGTGCTGATCTCGAAAAACTGATTGAATACGGCAATATTGCCAAAAATTATGCCCTTCAAACTGGCGATAACACCTATGTTTTTTACGAGAAAGAAATTAAGGAAAGCTATCTCAACAATTTGAAATTGGAAACGGAATTACGAAGTGCGCTTGAAAAGAACGAACTCAGTTTAGCCTACCAGCCGCAGGTGCAGGTCGACAGCGGAGCAATTATCGCCAGTGAGGCGCTGTTGAGATGGCATAATGATAATCTGGGGCAGGTAAGCCCGGGTCAATTTATTGCGGTGGCAGAAAGAACCGAGTTAATTATTTCAATTGGTAACTGGGTTTTAGAAGAGGCGATCAGGCAAAATAAAAAATGGCAGCACTTGAGCAAGGGTCAACTCGGTGTTGCGGTTAATTTATCCCCGATTCAGTTTAAAAAATCAGATCTGCCGCAAATTATTAAAGGTCTGCTGGAAAAATATGATTTGTCGGCAGAGTTATTGGAAATCGAAATTACCGAGGGGATTTTGGTGGAAAATATGGAAGCGGTCAGTGACCAGTTGGAACAGATCAAGGCATTGGGTGTCAAGGTGGCGATTGATGATTTTGGAACCGGTTATTCGTCATTAAAATACCTGCAGAACCTCAATTTTGACAAACTCAAAATTGACCGCGAATTTATTAAAGATTATCCCCAGAATGATACCGGAAATATTGCCAAAACGATTTTGAATCTGGCGGCACAAATGGACTTGAAGGTGATTGCCGAGGGGGTTGAAACGCATGAACAATTCTTGTTTTTAAAAGAAAACCACTGTCATCAGATTCAAGGGTATTATTTCCATAAACCACTGTCAGTAAATGACTTTGAAATGCTGATAACAGCTAATCCCGATCATTCAGAACCAGCGATGATTAGGGTTGAAGTTCTTAAAGAAAAATAACTCTTGCTATGATATGATTACTCATTAAGTCGGATTCAAAAACAAAGAATCCGTCAAAATAAAAAATGCTGTGATTGATGGCAAATGTTTCGATGATCCCTCTTTGTTAGGTCGTTGTGGGGAAGAAACGGTGAAAGGATTCAAATTGACTTTATTAAAGAATGTTTTGTCCCCCCAGGATTTAAAAAATCTGTCCGCTTCGGAGCTTGATAGTCTGGCTGGGGAATTGCGCAGTAAAATTTTAGCAACGGTATCAAAAAATGGCGGTCATCTGGCTTCAAATCTCGGGATCGTCGAAACAACCCTGGCGATCCATCGGGTTTTTAATAACCCCGAAGATCAAATTGTTTTTGATGTCGGTCACCAATGTTATGCCCATAAATTATTAACCGGCCGGCAGCAGGAATTTGATACCCTGCGTCAGTGGCAGGGGATCTCCGGTTTCACCAATCGGAAAGAGAGTTGCAAAGATGCTTTTGGAGCCGGCCACAGTGGCACCTCGATATCGGCGGCGCTGGGTCTGGCCATGGCCAATCAGCTTGATAACAAAAATAATTATGTGATTGCCATTGTCGGGGATGGCTCATTTACCAATGGGATGATTTATGAAGCCCTGAACAATTGCAATAAAAAAAATCTGAGGCTGATTATTATTTTAAATGATAATGAAATGTCGATTTCAGAAAATGTCGGCGGACTGTCAAATTATTTATCAAAAATCAGAAACAGTCAGAATTATTTTAATTTAAAGCATCATACCCAGTCGATCTTACATAAAATTCCGTTAGTTGGGGATGGTCTGATTGAAGGCACCCGAAAAATTAAAAAGCATATTAAAAAACGGCTGGTAGCCGAGAACTTTTTTGAACATCTGGGACTGGATTACCTTGGGCCAGTTGACGGATGCGATCTTAAAAAATTGGAATCGGTGCTCAGCGAAGCAAAAAGCAAAATCAACTGCTGTCTCGTTCATATCCACACCGTTAAAGGAAAGGGCTACCCCGATGCCGAAGAAAATCCCGAAATGTATCATTCCTCAGGTCCCTTCGACCGGGACAAGGGGATTCAAAAAAAAGCATCGACAGATAGCTTTTCAGCCGTGTTTGGGGAAATGATGGTTGCAGCCGCCAACACGAACGATTCAATCTGTGCGATTACCGCTGCCATGACCGGTGGCACTGGTCTTGACAAATTCAGCCAGGCCCATCCGGGGCGCTTTTACGATGTGGGGATTGCTGAAGAACACGCGGTTACCTTTGCGGCTGGTCTTTCGGCCAATGGAAAAACGCCAGTCTGTGCCATTTATTCAACCTTTGTCCAACGGGTATACGATCAGCTGATTCATGATGCGGCGATTCAAAAACTGCCGCTGATTATGGCTCTCGATCGGTGCGGACTGGTCCCTGGTGATGGGATTACTCATCAGGGCATCTACGACTGTTCCTATCTGTCTTCGATCCCGGGAATCGAGATTTATAGTCCGGAAACGTATGCTGAAATGAAACAGAGTTTCGAGCAGAGCTTTGAGAATAAAACGTTGGCCGTTATCCGTTACCCTAAAGGCGCCCAGCAACAATATGACCGCAGCGGTTTTGTCGATGGTAGTGAGCTCAGTTATCAGGACTTTTTAGAATCGGGCGGAGATACCAGTGATCCGGAAATTGTGATTTTAACCTATGGCCGAATTACTAAAAACGTTTATGAAGCGATCCCATTATTAAAAGATACCAACCGGATTCGGTTAATCAAGCTGGTTAAGGTCTATCCCCTGAAGCTGGAAAAAATCCTGTCACTGTTGGGACAGCCAAAGCTTGTTTATATCCTGGAAGAAGGGATCAGAAGCGGTGGGATCGGCGAAAAGCTGGCTGCCGCATTCGCTCAGAATGACGAATTTAAGCCGGGTAAAGTACGGATTCACGCCATTGAAAACCCTTTGATGGAACAGGGTGATCTCACGGCCTTGTATGACTGTTGCGGGTTTTTACCACAACAGATTGCTGATGAGATTGCTGAAATAGTGGCAAATAAATAAAAAACGGCGTAAGCCGTTTTTTATTTTAGATGCAGGATGCACCAATTGAAAAAAATTCATACCAGCAGAGCAAGCGTTATTTATAAACATTGATTGACATGGTTTTAAAAATTGCATAAAGATCACAGCCCTTGCAGATCTTCAAACTTTCCATTGATTTTTTAGTAATCATCGACATCAATGGAATACCGATGTCCAGGATAATTTTGACGCCATTGGCATTTTCAATGAGATCGATGACGGTACCTTTAAAAATATTTCGGGCACTGCTGGTAAATGGTTCAAGGCTGAGAATGATATCCTCGGGTCGGATCGAAAGCTTCACTTCTCCGGTTAAATCGGTATGAACATGGATCGTGACATCATTAATTTTAACGAATTGTTCATCTTGTTCGACAAACACGGTGCCCTGATACTGATTAGCGGACCCCTTTGATTTTAATAGATAGTTTTCGAACTGGGACTCGGAAATGCGCAGATGCTTACCAAGACGATGGGCATCAAGATCGCCCCGTTTGATCATCTCGTAAACGGTGTTTTTAGTTATTTTAAGTTTTTTGCTGATTTCTTCTGGGGTGAATAAAAGTTCGTCATTCACGATGATCGCCTCCTTCTGATTTTTGTTTATATTGGCTAATTGCGAAACGATAAAAACTTCAGTCAATTGATGGCATTGATATCGACAGTTAAGCTAACGGTCATTTCGCAATGGTATCCGTATCTCTATTATAACCAATTCGTGATTAATGTGAAAGAAATAAAAGCTAATTAATAAAAACTAATCAGAATGTACTGAAAAAAAACAGCCGAATAATTTGACTCGAACACGTTTATTTTGTATAATGAAAAACAGTTAAACATAACGAAACGTAACTATAAAAACAAAAAGGAGAAACGAAATGAAGTTGGTAAAAAGAGGAATGATGTTGATCGCATTGTTATCAATGGTTTTCGCTCTGGCAGGGTGTCAGTCAGCAGCCAAGGAAGAAGCCCAGGACGAGGTCAAGTCTGAACCGGTGGCACTGACCATATCAGCAGCAGCCAGCTTGAAGGATGCTATGACTGAAATTCAGACCCTTTATTTAAAAGAAGCGCCAGATACCACCTTAACCCTTAATTTTGGATCATCAGGATCTCTGGCTCAGCAGATTCAGCAAGGCGCCGAGGTTGATGTCTTTATGCCGGCATCATCAAAGGATATGGACACCTTAAAAAGTGCCGGTCTGTTAAATGATGATACGCTAAAAAACATCCTCGGAAATGAAGTGGTCTTAATTGTCCCCAAAGATTCCCAATTGGCGATTAGTGATTTTGCGCAGGTTGTCGATCCAGCCATCACCAAACTGGGTTTGGGTGAACCATCCAGCGTACCAGTTGGTAAATATGCTGTTGACGTGTTTACCTTTTATAACGTGATCGATCAGATAACGAAAAAAATTGTTTATGGCAAAGATGTTAAAGAAGTATTAACCTGGGTAGAAACAGGTAATGTCGATGCTGGCGTTGTCTACTCAACTGATGCGAAGGTATCAACGGGAGTCAAGGTTGTTGCAACCGCTCCGGCAGAATCCCATAAAGCCATTGTTTATCCAGCCGCGGTCATCAAGGCCAGTAAGAACTCAGATCCGGCTGCGACATTTGTCGACTTTTTAAGCAGTGCGGCCGCCAAAGCAGTTTTTGTCAAATACGGTTTTACAACCCTGTAAGAAAAACGCCTGGGCAATAACACAATTACTGAAAAACAACAAGGCAAGGGAGTGATACAATGAATTTGGATTTATCGCCAGCATGGATTTCAATCAAGGTTACCTTGACGGCCACGGCCATCGTCTTTTTTCTGGGTCTGATGATTGCCTGGCTGATGTCAAATTATAATGGCCGCTGGAAGGGTTTGATCGATGGTATTTTAACACTCCCGCTGGTTTTACCGCCAACGGTCGCCGGGTTTGGGATTTTATTACTGATTGGCAAAAATGGACCGATCGGAAATTTTCTTGAAATATTTGGTGTTAACATCATTTTTTCCTGGTATGCGGCGGTGATTGCGGCCATCGTGGTGGCCTTTCCGCTGATGTACAAAACGACCATGGGCGCCTTTCAACAAATTGATCCCAATATCCTCAGTGCCGCCAGAACCCTGGGGGCTTCAGAAGTTAAAGTTTTCTGGCAGGTGGCCGTTCCGGTCGCCCGACCGGGGATCGCCGCTGCTACAGCACTGACTTTTGCGCGGTGTCTCGGCGAATTTGGAGCAACCCTGATGGTGGCCGGCAGCATTCCCGGAAAAACCGAAACCATCCCGATTGCCATTTATTTTGCCACTCAGGGGGGAGAAATGCAAGTTGCCCTGGTTTGGGTGCTAATCATTTTTGCCATTTCACTGACGGTGCTGGTCATCAATAACTATTGGGAAAGTCATAAAAAGAATCAGCAACGCGGCTTGGGAGGGTAATCGATGGAGTTTATTATTGATATAAAAAAGAAATTATATGATTTTCAACTGGACGTAAAACTCCAATCAAAGGAAGAAATCATTGGTATATTAGGGGCTTCCGGTTCGGGCAAGAGTATGCTGCTGCGGTGTATCGCCGGTCTGGTTAAACCCGATCAAGGCCAGATTATTATCAATGGAAAAACCTTCTTTGATTCCGAAAAAAAAATTAATCTTTCAATGCGGGAACGAAAGGTGGGGTTCCTTTTTCAGAACTACGCCCTTTTCCCCAATATGACCATTGCTGAAAATATCGCCTTTGGTCTTGATAAACTGTCTAAGCACGAAAAAAAGAGTCGGGTTAGCGCTCTGATGGAAAAATACCATTTAGGTGATATCGGCAAACGCTATCCCAGCCAAATTTCAGGGGGACAACAGCAACGGGTGGCTCTGGCCAGAGCGGTGGCTGTTGAACCGGAGATGCTCTTATTGGACGAACCATTTTCAGCTTTGGATGTGCATCTTAGAAATCACATGATCCGGGAACTGTCAGAGTTATTAAAAGAATTTCAGGGGATAACCCTCTTTGTTACCCATAATCGCGATGAAGCTTATTATCTGTCTGACTATATCGCCGTTTTTAACACCGGGAAAGTGGAAATCTATGGCCAGAAAGATGCCATCTTTAAATGGCCGGGATCATTGGAAACAGCTAAGATCACTGGTTGTAAAAATATTGTCGAAGCAACCCGGCGGTCAGAAAACCAGCTCTATGTCCCGCAGTGGGATATTGCCCTGCGGACGGTCATGAAAATAGAACCGGATGTTGGTTTTATGGGGATCAGAGCCAATCAGATTAAGCTGCTGGACGAGCAGGATAGCCAGCAAGAAAACTGTTTCAAGGTTTACATTGCCGATGAAAGTGAGGGACCCTTTCGTACTTGGCTGTATTTAAAAATAGGTTCCAGACCAAAAAGTCGGGCTGATTTTCATCTGCAATGTGAAATCAGCCGGGAACAACGTCGTCATTTAGATAATCTCGAGGAGCCCTTTATCATGTATATCAATCCCGATTATGTGTTCTTTGTTGCTCAATAAATTTGCCCACCTTATGCGCGTCATTAAAAACAGGAGATCAGCGATCGTTGATTTCCTGTTTTTACTTGTTCAAGATTTTATTGTCCGGAAGTTTATTGATAAAAAAGATAGTCAAACATTGGTTTAGAACCGCAGTGGGTATATAGATAAACAGTAATACCAATAAAAACCCGAAAGGCAGGAAAATAGAGATGATAATGGAGAAATTATCAACGGTGTTGATCGAAAACCAGGACCGCTATGAAAAAGGATTATTGCTGCCCCAGATACCACCAATTAAATCCGTAAGGGTGGTAAAGCCAATAAAGCTGAAGGTCAAAGCAAAAAAGAAGGTGGCGGCATCGGCGGGGATCATGATGAAGAATGGCTTGAATGACGTGTTAAATGCCTACGATCATTTTTTTGAAAATCAGAGCGATCCGGAAGGCGTTCATCAGGTGCGGGTTCGAATCCGAAAGTTTCGAGCCCTCCTGGCTTTTTTTAGGCCCTTATTTAAAGCCGAAAACTATCTGATTCAACAGGATACCCTGAGACGAATGGGACAGCAATTTGGCGAAGTGCGGCAACTGGATGTGCTTCTGGATGGACTTTCAGAGATCGAAAAAAACAGCGCCATCGAGATCACGGCTCTGGCCAAGGTCAAGGCACATCTTCATGGCAAACGGGAAGTAGCTTTTGAGCGTTTATTGAGCGACCTCGAAAGCGATACCTTTGCTCTCGACCTGCTCGACATTTGGGTCTGGAAGCTTAATGATCCCTGGCAGGTAGGGGCGCCATTTTTTCAATTATCGTTAACCGATTATACCACTGGGCAGATTGACAAATGGCTGAAAAAAATTAAAAAAAGCATGACAAATCTGGATCTAAAAGACCAGCAGGCGGTTCACCAGGTTCGCATTAAAAGTAAAAAGCTTCGCTATGTTATCGAACAGCTGTCGGTTGTCCTCGACAAGAAGACCCGCAAATCGATGGACGCATTTGAAAGAATTCAGGATGATCTGGGCGATTATCATGATGTTTTTGCCAACCAGCACTTGCTGGAACAGCTTGTCTCAGAAAGCGCTGACTGCCAACTTCACTACGAAGCGGGAATCATCGTCGGCTGGCAGATGATGGACGGGAACCAAAAAATGAAGAAGTTCAGCAAATAAACTTTACAGTCGACTTGTCAGGTGTAAATAAACATGTTATACTTTTAAACAATAAACTCTGGTCGAAGAAGTGGAGGCATAAAAATGGAAGAGCTTTTGTTTAAAATAAAAAAACTGAAAAAAGAGAAAGATGCGGTGATCCTGGCTCATTACTACGTCAACGATGAAATCCAGGAAATGGCTGATTATGTGGGAGATTCCTATTATCTCAGTAAAATTGCCGTTGAACTGCCGCAAAAAGTGATTGTCTTTTGCGGGGTAACCTTTATGGGCGAAAGCGCCAAAATTCTCAGTCCGCAAAAAACGGTGATCATGCCTGAAGTCAATGCAGATTGCCCCATGGCTCATATGGCGGAGATCGAAAAAATCAGGGCGGTTCGCGAGCAATACGATGATCTGGCAGTGGTTTGTTATATCAATTCAACCGCCGAAATTAAAAAATTCGTCGATGTCTGTGTGACCTCATCGAATGCCTTAAAAATAGTCAAGGCATTACCGCAGCAAAACATCTATTTTGTCCCGGATCAAAACCTCGGCCAATACATTGCCAGCAAGGTTCCGGAAAAGAATTTTATTTTTAATGACGGCTATTGTCACGTTCATGACGAAATCATGATCGACGAGCTGGAAGCGGCCAAAGCTGCCCACCCCAACGCCAAGGTGCTGGTCCACCCGGAATGCACGATGACCATCATTGGCGCCGCCGATTATGTCGGGAGCACCTCGGGGATCATTGATTTTGCGACCGCCAGTGACGCTGATGAATTTATTATTGGGACAGAAATCGGCATCTTATACCAGCTGAAGAAAAACAATCCCGATAAAAAATTTTACCCCATCAATAAAAACCAGATCTGCCCGAACATGAAAAAGATCAGCTTACAGAAGGTCGCATATGCCCTGGAAAACGGCACTAATCAGATGGAAGTCGATGATGAGACCCGGACAAAGGCAGTTTTGGCGCTGGAAAAAATGCTGGAACTTTCAAAATGAGGGAGAACATGTAATGAGCGGAAAAACAGATATTATCGTGGTTGGAACCGGCGCCTCCGGTCTCTTCTACGCCCTGAATATTCCCCCAGACAAACAGATTCTGATGATCACCAAAACAGCTGTCAACGAAAGCGATTCCTACCTTGCCCAGGGCGGGATCTGCGTGTTAAGAGATGATGATGATTATGACAGTTTTTTTGAGGATACCCTGAAAGCCGGGCATTATGAAAATGATCGAGCTTCGGTCGATGTAATGATCCGCAGTTCTCCTGAAATCATCGCCGATCTGATTGAGCTGGGGGTCGAATTTGAAAAGAAAAACGGCGCTCTGTCCTATACCAAAGAAGGTGCGCATTCAAAGGCGCGAATCCTCTATCATGAAGATCAGACGGGCAAAGAAATTACCAGTAAACTGTTGGCTCAGGTTAAAGAACGAAAAAATATTACCATCATCGAAAATATGGCGATGGTCGATCTGATCTGTCAGGATAACCGCTGCACTGGGGTTGTCGCCAATGATCGGGCGGGGGCAATCCATTTATGGCAGGCTGACTATGTGGTTCTGGCCACCGGCGGATTGGGTGGTCTGTTTCACAGCTCTACCAATTTGCAGCATCTCACTGGGGATGCCCTTGCGATCGCCTTAAAACATCAGATTCAACTGGAAAATATCAGTTATATTCAAATCCATCCGACCACCCTGTACTCCCAAAAGCCGGGCCGGCGGTTTTTAATCTCAGAATCGGTTCGAGGTGAAGGGGCAGTGCTGTATAACCGCAAAATGCAACGTTTTGTTGATGAACTATTACCGCGGGACCTGCTCACCAAGGCCATTCATGAGCAGATGGAGCAGGATCAAAGTGATTTTGTCTGGCTGTCGATGCAAGATATGGGCCAGGAGATTATTAAGAAGCGGTTCCCCAATATTTATCGCCACTGTCTGGAAGAAGGCTATGATATAACCAGAGAATGTATTCCGGTGACCCCGGCACAGCATTATTTTATGGGTGGGATAAGAGTGGATCTGGAGAGCAGAACCTCGATGGATCATCTCTATGCGATCGGCGAAATTAGTTGTAATCGAGTTCACGGCGCCAATCGGCTGGCCAGCAACTCCCTTTTGGAAAGCCTTGTTTTTGCCAAAAGAGCAGCCAAAGATACCATCAATCATTATCAAAAGACAGAAAGTCATCCGGCAACGATTATTATGGATGATTATCAGGATTTGGAACAACTGCGTACAGATTATAAAACAATCATCCTTGATGAAATCGAAAGGAGTAAAGTTATTGAACGAATTGATAAAGCTTAATATCGATCCACTGATACAACTGGCACTGCAGGAGGATATTACCAGTGAGGACATCACCACCAATGCTGTGATTGCCGCCGGGGTCAAGGCCGAGGTCGATCTGATTGCCAAAGAAGCCGGGATCATTGCCGGGTTGGCAGTTTACCAGCGGGTCTTCGAACTTTTGGATGAAACGGCAACCGTTGAAAAATTTGTCAGTGACGGAGATACCGTTAAACCGGGTGATCTTTTGGCAATTGTTGCAGCAGATGCCAGAACCCTGCTTACCGGTGAGCGAACCGCTTTAAATTATCTGCAACGGATGAGCGGCATCGCAACCCATACCCAAAAGGTGGCAAAACAGTTAATCGGGACCCGCAGCAGATTGCTGGATACCCGTAAAACAACACCCAATATGCGAATTTTTGAAAAATATGCCGTCACCATCGGGGGCGGATATAACCACCGCTATAATCTGTCCGATGGGATTTTGATTAAAGATAATCACATCAATGCCGCTGGCGGTGTTAAAGAAGCGATTGCGGCGACAAAAAAATACGCTCCCTTTGTGCGAAAGATTGAGGTCGAAGTGGAAAATCTGGAGATGCTAAAAGAAGCGCTGGAAGCTGGTGCCGATATCATCATGCTCGACAATATGGACGTCGATACGATGAAAGCTGCGATTAAAATCGTTGCTGGTCGGGCGGTAACTGAATGCTCCGGAAATATAACCCAGGAACGCTTAAAAGAGCTGGGCGATATCGGGGTCGATTTTATCTCCTGCGGTGCGCTGACCCATTCCTCGCCGATTCTAGATTTATCGATGAAAAATCTGCGGATTTTATAAGCATCACAGGAATCACGAATATCAGGAAAGGAGTGTCAATCATGAAAAAACAGCAACGGCAGGAAGATATCATCAAAATATTGCGGTCTTCCCGGGAACCGGTTTCAGGAACCGCTCTGGCTGAGGTTTTCCAGGTCAGCCGGCAAAGCATCGTCCAGGATATTGCACTCCTGAAAGCTGCCCATTATAATATTATTTCCACCAATAAAGGCTATATTATTGTTGCTCCGCCGCCCCGGGAAAAGGTGTTTAAGGTGTATCATAACCACGAACAAATCAGCGATGAGCTCTATACCATCATTGATGCCGGCGGTTTTGTCAAAGATGTTTTCATCATCCATGATATTTACGGAAAGATCGAGGTCGATTTATTTCTGGCTACCCGCGAAGATGTCGACCGATTTGTGATCGGGTTGGAAGAAAAAAAGACCAGCCCGTTGATGAAACTGACGGACAAGTATCATTACCACACGGTTGAAGCAACATCCGACCGGATTCTTCAATTGGTTGAAAAAAGTTTGCAGGAAAAAAGATATTTAATCACCACAACGTGATTTTAAAACCAGAAATTTGGGTATAAAATAAATAGCATTCTTAAAGAAGGAAGACAGCAGCAGGTTTTCCTTTTTTATTTGGTCAGAAATATCCGTTTCGGCGAAATGGATATATGATCAGTTGCGGGTGGAAGTCTATAAATAAACGAAGGGTGGAAAAACTGTGAGTAAAATAGCATGTCGACTCTGTCCCCATCACTGTCAATTGGATGAGGCTGAGGTTGGGTTCTGTCGCGCCAGGATTAATCGCGCCGATGTCATTGAAGCGTTGAATTATGGAGTTGTTACGGCGATGGCCCTGGATCCCATTGAAAAAAAACCATTACGTCACTTTTATCCGGGCTCGCGAATTTTATCAGTGGGCAGTTTTGGCTGTAATTTGAGATGTTCGTATTGTCAGAATTACGAAATTTCGATGGTCGGAAGGGAAGCCGTCGACGGCCGCAAAATGAGTCCGCAAAGCCTTGTTGCCAATGCGCTCAGACTGGTGGGGGAAGGGAATATTGGCTTGGCCTATACCTATAACGAGCCGCTGGTTGGTTATGAATTTGTCAGTGATTGCGCCAAAGAGGCAAAAAAGAATGGCTTAAAAAATGTGCTGGTGACCAATGGTTGTTTTTGTGAAGAGCCACTGCGGGAAATACTTCCCGATATCGATGCTTTAAACATCGATCTGAAAGCATTTAATCAGAAATTTTATCAAAAAATCAGTGGTGATCTGGAAACGGTTAAACAAGCCATCAAAATTGCCAGTGAAACCAACCACGTTGAAGTGACCACTCTGATTGTTCCCGGAGAAAATGACAGCGAAGCGGAAATCCGCGCCTTATCGCAGTGGCTAGGATCACTGCGAAAGACAATTCCGCTGCATCTATCGCGCTTTTTTCCCAGATATGAAATGACTGATCGAAATCCGACCGATATTGCCGATGTTTATCATCTGGTCGATATTGCCAGAGAATCGCTGGAATTTGTCTATGCTGGAAATTGTTGAGAAAAAAGAAAACAATGATCTCTAAAGATCAAAAAAACGCTAAAAACAGCTTCAGTCAAAAAAGTCTCGGAAGAAGCTGTTTTTTAGTGGTTTTTTGATTGATTGGATGAAATGACAGCGATCAGATGGTCTGCGATTACTGACTCTGGCCATGAACCTCATGATCCTTAAGTGCGGTCACATGATTATCATCATCCAGAATTAGAACCCGGGGCTTAAAGTCGAGCGCTTCTTTCCGGTCCATCATCGCATAGGCGATGATGATTACCTTATCGCCCTTATGAACCAGTCGCGCCGCAGCGCCATTGACACAAATAATACCGCTGCTCCGTTTACCCACAATTGTATAGGTTTCAAAGCGTTCACCGTTATTGACATTGACCACCTGAACCTTTTCACCGGGAAGAATATCGGCCTGTTCCAGTAGTTCTGCATCGATGGTGATGCTGCCGACATAATTGAGGTCAGCCTCAGTGACCGTTGCCCGATGGAGTTTTGACTTAAATAGGGTGATATACATGATTTACCTCTTAATCTAAAATGATATTATCAAGCAGCCGGGTTTTCTCAAAGCGAACCGCCACGGCGGCCAGAGCCGGCGATGTGATGGTTTCGATGTCGGCCAGGGTTTCAAAGTCTAGGATCTCAACATAATCGATATGAGTAAGGGGCATCGAATTGATATGGTTGACAATGGCCTCGGTTAAGATTTTGACCGAGCGTTCGCCAGCGTGATAAAGGGCTTTAGCCGCAGCCAGCGATTGACTGAGAACCAGAGCCTGCTTTCGCTCCTCCGGATGCAGCAGTACGTTCCGGGAACTCATCGCCAAACCATCCGCTTCCCGAACAATTGGACAGACCGCAATCTGG
>JAQUWM010000168.1 GCA_028692885.1 Acetobacterium sp.
TGAGCTCAAGATAATAGACGTATTTGATATTTTTTTCCTGGATCGTGTTCATCAGATAAGCCAAGGTTCCGGCACTGGCCTCAGTGTCGGTACTGCAGCCCGGAAATGCGGCTTTATATTCCAGCCCAAACTCATCAACAAAGTATCGAAACGGAAAGCGATCGCCAAAAACCAGCAATTTATTAGGAGACGCTGCCACAATCCCGGCGATTTCATTATCCACGGTCTGGATCTGAGCTGTATAGTCAGCGGCGTTGTTGGTATAGATATCGGCATTTTGAGCATCTACCTGGGCCAATGCCGCGGCAATTTCATTGACCATCAAGATAGCATTTTTAGGCGCTGTCCAGATGTGTTCGTCATACTCCGTATCTGGCTCCACCGGTTCGCTTTCTGTTGACGTGCTTTCAGCCGCCACTGGCTCTGCTTCGGCTTCCATCCCTTCCACGGTTTCCTCTACCACCGGTTTTACCGCATCCATTAATCGGATAATGCTTTTGTTACTGGTATCCATCGACTCCAGGATGGTACTGACCCAGGCATCATTTTCCCCGCCAATGTAGATAAACACATCAGCCTCCTGGATTTTGATAATATCGGCCGGGGAGGGATCGTAAGAATGGACTTCGGCGGCTGGCTTTACCAGCATCGTCAACTCGGCCTGATCGCCGGCAATGGCTCTGGCAAAATCATAGACTGGAAAAATGGTCGTGACAATGCTAATCTTTTCCGGGTTATCGGCGTTTTTGGCCGCCGTATTTGGGGAACAGCCCGTTATTCCCAGCGCCAAAATCAGCAGCGCAATTGACACAACACCTATCTTTTTCATCATAATGCCTCCCGATTGTTTTCTTTATCTGAACAGCTTTTACATAATCCATAAAAAACGGTTTTGAAGGTATTGATGTCAAAGGCGTGGTGGTTCAATACATGGGTGTACAGATCCTTCATGTAGCCACATTCCAGATGAATCAGGGTGCCGCAATTTTCGCATTTCAGATGAAAATGCTCATGGCAATGGGCTTCTTCACCAATGTACTGAAAGCAGGCGCTGGTTACCCCATCGATAATGTATTTCTGCAGCTCGCCTTGTTCCACCAGCTTATCGAGATGACGATAAATAGTGGTCAATCCCACCGGTGTGCCCTGCTGTTCCAGAAATTCGGCAATCATATTGACGGTAATGTGCTGGTTTTTTTTAGAAATTAAATATTTCAGGATCGTATCCTGTTGCTTTGTTTTGTAATAAGACGGTTTTCCCATGGTTCACCCCGCAAAAATGAATTTGAAAATCATTTTCATATTACATCAAAGTCACTGATCTGTCAAAGTAATTTGGAAATCATTTTCATATTGGTCTTTTTTATAATTCATGTTTCTTTTTCTCAAATCGGGCTATAATAACCATAGATTATCATTTATCAAAATACGGGCACCAATCTTTTGCATGTTATTTAATATCACCCGATGAGAGGCCATCATGAATATCGATCTTGCTACCATTGCCCTGATTTTAGTTATTTCCAGTATTTTTCAGGCTATTTTCATACTCCTCCTATCGTCCAAATATCCTGGTGTTGAACACTTTGGAGTCAGCTGCTCCTTTTATGCCCTGGGGTTTCTTTTTGTGATGTTCCAGGGCAATAATGCCAATGGTCTGATCACCGTTGTGCTCGGGAATTCGCTGTTGCTGCTGGCGCTTATTTTTCAATATATGGGTCTGATCCGCTTTTTAGAGCTGCCCGAAAACCGGTGGTTTCCGCCGCTTGTTTGCGGGTGTTGTCTCGTGACCCTGGTCTATTTCCAGTTAATTTATGACTCTATTTCGCTTCGTATTTTTTTTGTTTATCTTTCCTTTGGATTTATCGCCTTTTTGATCGCTTATACACTTTTTAAACACAAGTATACTCTTGTCCCCCGGCAAGTCCCAATACTATTTTTACTGTTCCTTTCGGGCGGCATTTTTTCTGTGTTGAGAGCTTTTTATGCCTTATTTTCCCCTCCAATAGCCAACGCCCTGGCCCCGGCGTTTTTTCAGGTGCTTTCTTTTACCGGGGCCTTTATTGTCAATATTATTGTGACCTTTTCTTTTATCATGATGATTAATGAGCGCATCCGTGCTGATATTCTGTCTGCCAAGGAACAGTTTGAACAAATCTTTAATCTCAGCCCCGATGCCAGCCTGATCACAACCCTTCCTGACGGTAAAATTGTGAATTTCAATCTCGGCTTTTTAAATTTTACCGGCTTCTCCTGGGCAGAAGTTCAAAATAAGAGCCTGTTAGAACTTAATCTTTATGAAAACCCAGCCGATCGGGAAAAGCTCCTGAAGGAGATTACCACCAACCAGTCGGTTGATGATTTTGAATTGAAATTCCGAAATAAAAACAAGGATATCCGCATTTGTTCAGTTTCCGCAAAAATCATTATAATGAACAATACCCCCCATATCATCAGCATTATTAATGATATTACAGATCGCAAAAACGCCGAGATCGCGCTCATTAAAAGCGAAGAAAAATATCGGTTTCTGACTGAATTTGCCTCTGATGCGATCTGGGTTTTTAATCTTACCCAAAATAAGTTCACTTACATGAGTCCATCAATTTTTCAGTTAAGAGGCCTCTCCCCAGAAGAAGCGATGGCCGAAAATCTGGAAGACTCGATGACTTCGGAATCGCTTCAACGAGTCAGATCGGAATTGCGAAAAAATGTCAAAACCTTTATTGCCAATCCAAACGCCCCTAATACCTACCTGATTGAAATCCAGCAGCCTTGTAAAAATGGACGTCTTATCTGGATTGAAGTTTCCACAAAATATCGCTATCACAGCAGTGGTGAGATTGAAATCGTTGGGGTCAGCCGTAACATTGATAAACGAAAACAGGCCGAAGAGGCGGTTCTTTATCTAAGCTATCACGACCAATTAACGGGTCTTTATAACCGCCGTTTTTATGAAGAAGAACTACACCGCCTGGATACCCCGCGCAATCTTCCAATTGCCTTGATTATGGCAGATGTTAACGGACTTAAGTTGATCAATGATGCCTACGGCCATCAAATGGGGGACAAAATTTTAAAGGAGTTTGCTGAGATTTTAAAAAGCGAATGCCGGCATGATGAAATTGCCTCACGAGTTGGTGGCGATGAATTTGTGGTTTTATTTTCTAAAACCGATCGTCAAAGTGTCGAAACCATTATTAAGCGACTTAACGTGGCCATCTCCAAGGTTCGAATTGATCACACGATTTTATCTGTTTCAATGGGCTTTGCCATCAAAGAAGATCCCCGGGATGACCTCAACGATGTATTTAAACAGGCCGAAGATGCCATGTACCAACATAAATTGACTATCAGTCCCAGTATTAAAAGAGCCACCATTGATTTAATCGTCAATTCCATTTA
>JAQUWM010000169.1 GCA_028692885.1 Acetobacterium sp.
TCAGATTGCCGAAAAACAAATGGAAAATCTGACTAAAATGGGCTTTGATAAAGTGCCAATTTGTATGGCAAAAACACAATACTCTTTAACCGATGATCCTAAAGTATTCGGTCGTCCAACCGGATTCAAAATTACCGTTCGTTCGTGTAATGTTTCAGCTGGTGCCGGATTTATTGTGGCCCTGACTGGCGATATCATGAAAATGCCTGGTCTGCCAAAAGTACCAGCAGCAGAAAAAATTGATGTTGATGAAAACGGCGTGATCTCAGGTTTATTCTAGACCTTTGTTACCAAACAAAATATTTATTTAAAGATGCAAAAAAGCTCCTGTCAATTATGACAGGAGCCTTTTTGTCTATTTTTGTTTTTGGCTAATATTGTTTTTCCTTGATCAGACCTTTCCGGTAGGCGGTGATCAGCATTTCCAGGTCTTCCACCTGGGACATCAGCTCTTTGCCGGTGTCAGTATCCCGAACCCGTTTTCGTTCAGTGGATTTTTCGACTACCATCAGGGAAGACTTAATATCGACACCGTCGGAGATGGCTTTTTCAACCGATTCGAAGGGATCGTGGCTGATCAGGATCAGACCATAGGAATTATAAGTCAGGGTATAGCCGGCGATGCCGGTCGTTTTCTGATAAGCGCGGGCAAAACCGCCGTCAATGACGAGTTGCTTGCCTTTGGCCCGAATGGGACTTTCTCCAGAGGTTGCTTTGACCGGAATATGGCCGTTGATCAGATGACCCTGATCTGGATCAACCCCAAACTCGATCAGAATTTTCTGGGCCAGTTCTTCATCATCGTCGATGAGCAGGTAAAAGGGTGCGTGGCATTCTTTATGAGGTGTTGTGTCATCAATAAAATAACGCTCAAAGGTTGCCATCTTATCTTTTCCAAACAGCGGCGAATCCTCATGACACCATAGAAACCAGAGGAAATCGGTTTGAGTGAGATTTTTATCAGCATGCGTTTTGCCAAAATAGGCTTCCCGGGCCATCTGGTCGAATTTGTCCATCAGTTTTTTTCCAGAATAGGATTTTCCGTCGATTTCTTTCTCTTTAAAACTGCCGTCGTCGTTTAATAAGACGCAGGCATGAAAGAGTAAATTATTGTTGTATACCTTATACATGCTGCCTTTGGCGTACATAAAGCGGATGTGTTTTTGAAGTTTTTCACTGTGCAAAAAAGCATAAATCAGACGATCCATCACCAGCTTTTCCTCATCCGTCAGTAAACTGGGATTACTGGGATCGACAGTTGGAAAGTTTATATCGTTAAGCGGGTAAACAACGTCTTCTATCGTGATGGTTCCATTTTCAAAATTGATGGTTTGCAAAAGTTGTCGTTTTTCCATCTGGTATTCGGGATGATTGTCAATCAGTCTTTCTTCCAACTTGAATTGGATGATGGCGATGGCTTTGTGCATCTTCGACATGAGGGCGCCTTCCTGATCGGAAACGGCATGGTTTTCAGATATTTTTGATCGGAATTTATGACAGGGATCGTCACTGTAAATTCGATTGGCAAAAGAAGCGAGGGGTAGAAGGTTGATACCGTAGCCGTTTTCAAGAACGTCCATGTTAGCATAGCGCAAGGCAATTCGTACTGCATTGGCAATACAGGCAGCATTGCCAGCAGCGGCGCCCATCCAGAGGATGTCGTGGTTTCCCCATTGCATATCCATCGAATGATGGCACATCAAGGTGTCCATAACCTCGTCTGGACCAGCGCCCCGATCGTAAATATCGCCGATGATATGGAGGTGATCAATGGTCAGTCGTTTGATCACGCCGGAAATCTCGACAATAAAATGCTGGGCTCGATCGAATTTTACCAGACTTTCAATAATTTCCTGATAGTATTCCTTTTTATTGAAGCGGTGTTCATCCTCCTGCAGCAGTTCCTCCATGATATAGGCAAAATCTTTGGGGAGGGCTTTTCGAACCTTGGAACGGGTGTATTTCGAGGCTGCCGCCCGACAGACCTTGACCAGCCGGTAAATGGTAAGCTTATACCAGTTGTCCAGCGATTCCTGACTCCGCTCTTTACTGATTAAATCGATTTTCTCTTCAGGGTAATAGATCAGGGTGGAAAGTTCCTCCAGGTCTTCAAAGGCAATGGTATTACCCATCTCCTGATGAACCTTGCGTTTAATCGCCCCGGAGGCATTCTGCATCACATGATTGAAAGCCTCGTGTTCGCCATGAATGTCTGTCAGGAAATGTTCAGTCCCTTTGGGAAGATTGAGAATAGCCTTGAGGTTTACCACCTCGCCGACGGCACTGGTAATATTAGGGAAGTTTTGGGAAAGAAGTTCCAGATATTTTTTATTGTCCTGCAATTGCTCTTTTGTATAACCGTTCATATTAACCTCGATCTTTAAATTCAAATCATAAAAATGTAATTGTTTTCGTTATAATTATACACTTAAAACCATTAAAATGCTCTTAAAAAATATATTGATTGGATAAAGACAAAAAAGGGATTCCATGTTAAAATGTAAAGCATTAATAGACTTCATTCGATCGTGGTGGATGGGAAAAATTGTAGTGGGGACAGACAGCTATTTCAATAATGCCATTGAGAGTGTCCGTATCTGTAAACAATGGCTTTTGAAGTAAGTGGGTGATGGCAATGAGAAAAGTTTTATATCTGGATATCGTTAATGATATTAAAGGCAAAATTGAAAAAGGCATCTTGAAACCCGGTGATCTATTGCCTTCGGAAAATGAAATGTCTGAGCAATATGACGTCAGTCGAACCACATTAAGAAAAAGTCTGGCATTATTGGTTAATGAAAAGTATATTTATACCATCCCTGGCAAGGGCAATTATGTCTGCGAACCTTCTGCCAATCAGTATCAGTTTTATTTTGATGAAATTGACAGTCTGAAAGGGGAAGTGGATGAGGTAAAACTGGTCAGCGTTGGAGTGATCACTCCTGGACGGAAGTTGATGCGGGAGTTGAAAATCGGATCCTTTGAAAAGGTCATTAAAATTCAGAAAGCGACTAAAATTAAAGACGAAATCATCCAGTATTCAACTATTTTTCTGCCTTATCAGAAAGGAAATCCGATTGTTGAAGATGTGATCAATTTTGCCAATTTTCACGGATTTATGCAAAAAGATAAGCTCCATTTTCAGCACAAGAAAATCTTGAACATTGATATCGTTCATCCGCCGCTGGAAGTTCGAGAAAACCTGCAGATGGACCATGATGACTGTTGTTTTCTGGTTTCCCAGAACATTATTTCGATGGAAGACAATATGCCCATCAGTTATAACGAGTTTTACATCAAACGCAGTTATTTTACCCTTACTGCGGAAACAACTTTTTAAAAAAACACTTTACTTTTTGTAAAGATTCATGTAAAATGATCAAGCAG
>JAQUWM010000063.1 GCA_028692885.1 Acetobacterium sp.
TCACAGTCATCATTATTTTATCGCTAGTTTTTCTGTCCAGCTTGGTTTCTTTTATACAGAGTCAGCGCTCTAACACTGCTGCTGAAAAACTATCAAAAATGATCTCAAACAAATCGAGTGTGCGGAGGGACGGAAAACTAATTGAGATTCCAATGGATGAAATTGTCCCTGGCGACGTTGTGTGGCTTTCAGCGGGAGATATGCTTCCGGGAGATGTGCGCTTTTTATCCACAAAGGATACATTTGTCGCACAATCGGCTTTAACAGGCGAATCCAATCCAGTGGAAAAGTTCAGCGACTTACGAAATAAACAAGATGATGCGCTAACGGATTTATGTAACATAGGCTTTATGGGCTCTAACATTGTCAGCGGTAGTGCGACGGCCATTATATTAACAACCGGAAATAACACATATTTTGGGTCAATGGCAAATACCCTGTCCGGTAACAGAGCAGAAACTAGCTTTGAGCGTGGCGTAAGTTCGGTCAGCAAGCTATTGCTTCGCATGATGCTAGTGATGGTTCCCATTGTGTTTCTGATTAACGGGCTTATGAAGAATGACTGGCCAAGCTCGCTCCTTTTTGCAGTCAGCATTGCGGTGGGGCTTGCACCGGAAATGTTGCCTGTTATTATGACTTCAACCTTAGCCAAGGGAGCAATAACCATGTCAAAACACAAGGTCATTGTCCGTACCCTTGGTGCAATACAAACGTTTGGCGAAATGGATATTTTGTGCACTGACAAAACCGGGACGCTGACCGAAGATAAGATTGCACTTGAAAAGTATATGAATGTACACGGCGAGGACGACGTCCGGATCCTGCGCCACGCTTACCTCAACAGCTATTTTCAAACCGGCCTTAAAAATCTCATTGACATTGCCATTATCAATCGGGCTGCAAAGTACAATTTGGAAAATATTTTAGATAATTACAGCTGTGTGGATGAGATCCCCTTTGATTTTTCTCGCCGCAGAATGAGTGTGGTCTTAATAGATGAAAAGGGGAAAAGGCAACTTGTCACAAAGGGTGCAGTTGAGGAGATGATTGCAATCTCATCTTTTGTAGAGATACATGGACGCGTCTTACCCATGGATGAAAAAAGCCGACGTATGGCACTGGCAACCTATGAAAAGCATAACGCCGATGGACTGCGGATGGTTGCCGTTGCTCAGAAAAATGAAGTACCGGGCAGCGGTGCTTTCAGTGTGAAAGATGAACGAGATATGGTTCTGATCGGATTTTTGGGCTTCTTAGACCCGCCTAAAGAGAGCGCCAAAGATGCTATTACTGCGCTCCAAGAACATGGGGTGCGTACCGTTGTTCTCACAGGAGATAGTGAGGGTGTAGCCTTGAAGGTTTGTGGTAAAGTGGGTGTAAACACTTCCCAACTTATTACAGGTCGCGATGTGGACCGAATGGATGATGCCGCATTGCACGATGCGGTTAATACCTGTGACTTGTTTGCTAAGTTGTCGCCATCTCAAAAGGAGCGGGTGGTAAAAGCTTTCCAAACATCGGGGCATACGGTCGGCTATATGGGGGACGGCATCAACGATGCACTTGCATTACGTCAGGCAGATGTGGGAATATCTGTAGATAGTGCCGTTGACATCGCCAAGGAAACCGCTGACATTATCCTATTGGAGAAGGATCTTATGGTTCTTGAGGAAGGTGTACTCGAGGGCCGCCGTACTTTCGGAAATATTATCAAATATATTAAAATGGCGACAAGCGGTAATTTTGGAAACATGATATCAGTTATCGTTGCTAGTATTTTCCTGCCGTTTTTACCGATGCTACCGGTGCAGATATTAACGCAAAATTTATTATGTGACTTTTCTCAAATGGGCATGCCTTTTGACAATGTGGATAATGAGTATGTTAAAAAGCCGCGCAAATGGGAAACACCTTCGATTAAGTCTTTCATGGCGTACATGGGTCCGCTTAGCTCTGTCTTTGATATTCTGTGCTTTGCCGCCTTGTGGTGGGCTATCGGCGCCAACCGGATAGAGTTGGCACCCCTGTTTCAAAGTGGTTGGTTTGTGTTCGGCACAGTATCCCAAGTGCTGGTTATTCATATAATTCGCACGGGAAAGGTTCCGTTTTTACAGAGCAAGCCATCACTTCCACTTATAGTGTCCTCTTTAATTGTAGTAGTTGTGGCGCTTGCGATCGGATTCACTAAACTAGCGATAGGTATTGATATGATGCCGCTACCTGTTGCTTTTGCTCCATGGCTCGCACTAATTCTGGCCGGATACTTTGTCTTTGCCCAGTTGATTAAAAAAATCTATATCGGACGGTACAAGGAATGGCTATGAGTTATCGCTTAGGGGCAAATTTGTCCTCATAAACAGTGACCTTAGTCAAATACTCCAATTGGCAAAATGTATCGAAATACCTCTCGAAATCCTTCGTCGTTCACCAAATCCAGATATCCTGCCAGGGATAACAGATAAGTATCAGGGTTATCTTGAGTTAGACTATCTCCAGGTTGAATTAAATTTATGGGGACTTCAGATGGAACTAAGTACCGACGAAATTGCCAGGCAACTGAACATAGATAGTCAGACAGTAATTCAAATGCTTGAAGTCGTTCAACTCAGTGAGCGTTTTCGCAACCATGGATTGGCCCCAGAACTGAAATTAGATAGAAAATTTGTTGGAGACAAAGGATGAAAAGACTTAATAAACAAATAGCAGCGTATACTCAGCAGTTACGGTTGGGTGAAATCCAAATGGCTTATAAAGGGATATTGGCCTTCATCGGAAAATTAAGAGCCGCTTTTATCAAAAAATACCCCCATTACGATGTCAGCAACATCTATCAGGGATATCTGGATATGTCCTATTTTTCTTTGAGTACGAAGCCATTAAAAGATAATGGTTTAAAAATTGCGATTGTCTATTTACATGAAAAAGGAACCTTTGAAGTATGGCTTTCGGCGCGAAACCGCGATATTGCCAGGAATCATCAAGCGATACTTGATAGTCTTTCAGGTGAAATAAATGTATTTCATGATCGCAATAATCAGGATGCTATCGCAGAATGCATCTTGACGGGCACACCTGATTTTGAAGAGCAGGCGCAATTAATTAATAGCATTGATCAAAGTGTTGAAAAATTTGTTGCTGCAATAATCAATCTTATATAATAAAAAGTTGATCTTGATGATGCGTGATAAGAGGGGGAATAAACATGCCGAAAACGAGAAAGATGTTAAGTGATTGGCAAGCCCCGTATATTCAATCGCTGATGAGATTAATTGAAACCCAGAGTAAAGAAACCCTTGCAAACTGGACAATTGACTCTTGTGAAGCGGTAATACTGCCATTATGGGAGCGGGACTACCCGGATGATTGGCGACCCCAGAAGGCTTTGAAGGCGGCTCGGGAATGGTTGTCAGGGACAATTAAACTGCCCCAGGCAAAAAAGGAAATCCTCGCCTGCCATGGTGCTGCCCGTGATGCAGAGGGAAATCCAGTGGCGCAAGCGGCGGCCCGGGCCATCGGTCAATCGGCATCGACCATTCATTCCGCCCGGCATTGTATCGGTTTGGCTTTTTATGGAGCTTTGGCAGTTGCCTATAATCAGCTCGGGACAGCGGCAAGCTGGAATGAAATTGAAGCATGTGCCGCCGCAGAGTGCGTTCGTATCGAAGCCGCTTTGCGCAACATAGCAGTGGAGAATGAAAGAAACCCGGCAAAAATCAACTGGAACTGCTAAATAAGGCAAAGCGCAAAAAGTGGAACAGGTGGGATTACAGCTACGGTGTAAATCTTCACATTGTTTCGGGCTGGTTTGATTGATTTTCATGGAAAAGCTGAATAAAGCCTGAGAAATTGATGGCTTTGAGTTGGATGCCAATTTTCTAATGGACAACCAGGTTCATCTGCTGACCAAAGAAGGGGAAGAGCTAGGGATTAGCATCAAACGGATGACCAATACCCGTCAATTGAGCCGGGTGTTGGGACAGGGCAAAATGATGGTGGACAGGGCAGTGAAATGACGAGCATGACAGACGAAACGTCCGGGATCAGTGAAAAAGTCCTATTATGTTGAATAGTGCCCATTTGCATGGGCACAAACTGTGATCGATCAGCATTACGCATACAACATAATGTGTCTATTTTCGTTTTGGAAAAATATTCTTTCCGAAATGATGACTTTTTCACTGGTCCCGAAATGTCCCCTTGTCATTGGATGTGCCGTTTCCAGATGGTGCCCCCAGTCCTGAGGATTTTGCCTGTTTTTTCCATTTGAAAAGCGTCTGTTCTGAAACCCCAGTTTCGTTATGCAGTTGACGAACAGACTTGCTGATCGATGGCAGCATCTGCT
Organism: Acetobacterium sp.; assembly: GCA_028692885.1. Taxonomy (GTDB): domain Bacteria; phylum Bacillota; class Clostridia; order Eubacteriales; family Eubacteriaceae; genus Acetobacterium. The sequence goes on from JAQUWM010000063.1 coordinate 4,343, forward strand.
TTATGATATTATCTTTGAATTCATCGCTGTATTGTGTCATCTGGTACTCCTATCCTTTTTATTAGCTACTACATTATAATAAAAATTATCACCCGACAACTATCCTAACACATAGGGCGGTCTCCAGAGTGCTGTTTAACATAATATCAAGGAATACTAATTGTTACTGATAAATTGCTACTTCCAACAGCTTTTTCTAAATCGCTGGTGTCTTCAATGTAACCAGGCTTTGTATAACTGTAGGAGGAAGAAAAGCTTTTATATAACAGAACTAGGCAATTATTGGATATTACGGGGTAGGCGGGGTTCATCCGCAAAAAACCGTCGATTAAGCGATATATTAAACCTGAAGTGATATAATAAAAGCATCAAATAATATAGAAAGGATGGTAAAAATGGATTCACCAAATACCCTGATTTTGGATCATTACTTCCCATCCGATGTTTTAAAGATCACGGAAGTAATTGAAACTGATAAAATTATTATCCATATGAAATCTCTTTCCAGAACCTGTGTCTGTCCCAGGTGTCACCAGACACTTAAGCATTATCACGGCACCTATACAAGAAAAGTACAGGATCTTCCCATACTGGGAAAAAATGTTCAACTCCGGATTAAAGCTCATGAGTACATTTGTGACAATGAAGCGTGCCCGGTTAGAACCGTTGCTGAAACATTTGATGGCTTCCTTAATGCAAACCGGAGAATGACTCAGCGCTGTGAAGATTTCATCTGTATGCTGGCAATGGAAACGAGTTGTGAGGGGTGCGCACGGATCTGTCAGGCCATGAACCTGCATATCAGTGGGGACACGGAAGAACTTTTCACTGTCGGAATATACAAACAGCAAGAAAGATTTAAGGCGGATATAAATAACAAGCAGAAAAAATGTATCGGTAGTCGAAGTTTATATGATAGGTTTTAATATTTTTTTATTTCCCGCATAGAGGTGATGATGTGAATTTAGTGAATCAGGATAATACGTTTAAAAAGCTTATATCTGACAACCGCAAGGCTGTCGATGAATATAACGAAAGAGTGCTGTCCACATTGCTGCTCATTGGGTGGATTTTGATTTTGCTACCACTAGCGGCTGTGCCCTTTAGCAATACAAAGTCGGAACTTGTGCCCGCTTACCTTCTGACATTTTTGGCTTTTTTCGCTTTGTACATATTGTTTAAGTTTCCAAAAGCTAAAAAATATGCGATTGTCGGTCTGTATACCAGCTTCTCCATCTTGCTTTTATTATCGATCCATCTTAGCATTATTCACTCGCCGCATATGCGGGCGACATTCATGCTCGTAGGGTTGGTTCTCACGCCACTTAGCTTCATTGATCGTCTCCCCACCGGATTTTAGTCTTCTGGTTAGTGGCTCATACCGTGTTGGCGTTTTATCTCAAACCAGAATACGCGCTTGACGATACAATCAATTGCCTGTGTGCTGCCATTCTTGGGAGTTATCTCGGAAACTCAATAGTGAAGGTGCGTTTGGAAAGCTTTGACATGAAACGTCTGTTGATCATTGAGAAAGATACCGAGTTGCTTACTGTGGCGAAAATCAAGTAAAAATTTATGAGAGCATCATCGCCCGTGCTGATCAGGCTGTATATGCCGCAAAGCGCGCAGGTCGAAATAAAGTATATTTGGAGCAAAGCGAACTGTAGGCCAAATGAGCAAAGAAGAAGTGAATTTTGAAAATAGACTAATTTTAGCTGTTTTTGATTATAACATTAATAATAAGTTTTTTATTATTGCCAACGAGGAGGATTGAAAAGTGGGAGTTGATAAAATATCACTGGAAAAGGAACCGGTAAAAATTGCCAAGGGTATTTACTGGGTTGGTTATTCTGATGAAAACAGAGGACTTCACTGTAACCCATATCTGATTATCGAGGGTGGGGAAGCTGTTTTAATTGACGGCGGAAATCGCGATGATTTCAATACTGTCATGCTGAAAATCTTGAGAACGGGACTGGTGCCTTCACAAATTACTAGGCTAATATATCAACACTATGACCCGGATTTATGTGGTAGTCTGCCCCAGTTAGAGTCCATTATAAATAATGACGCTCTCAGAATTATTTCCCATGCGGAGAACAATGTTTTTATTCATTATTATTCGGCAAAAACGAAGAAGCTTGATTATCGTCAATTGAATAATCATTATGACTTCGCTACAGGCAGACGATTGGAATTTTATGGGACTCCATATTGTCATCTTCCGGGTAGCTTTGTTACATATGATACGCAAACAAAAACGCTCTTTTCAAGCGATTTGTTCGGCAGTTTTGATGACCGATGGACATTGATGCTTGAACTGGGAGAGGATTGCGATGAATGTCGGGATAGGAAAAAGTGTCTGGAGAATACAACGAATTGCCCTATCAAAGGAATCGTGAAGTTCCATCAGATTATCATGACATCAAACAATGCACTGACAAATGCCCTAGATACGATCGAAAAATTGGATATTGAAAGAATAGCCACTCAACATGGCAGCATTATCTCAACAAAAGAGGATGTAAAAACGATAATAGGGCATTTGCGCTCAATCGAAAACATCGGCATCGATCTTCTGTTGGCGGGAGAATTCATATGAATAATCGATATTTGAAACTGCAGGACATTTTGTCAAACGACCAGTATTCAGATGAAAAAATTAAAGCCTATGCGTTAGAAAGATTCGCGAAGGAGATTGATTACCATAATCAAACGGAACTGCTGACAAAGCTGATTTTGGATCATGCTGCTATTGCAAAAAGCGTTGAACAGCTTAACAATGAATTGACGTACAGCCGCGAAGCTCTCGCCGAAGCGCAGGAGATTGCCTTGTTAGGCCGTTGGGACTTAAATCCTATTTCGGGAAGCATTACTTGGTCAAAGTCGATGTATGATATTCTTGAAATTGATAGCTCAACTCCCTCATCTACTGATTTGTATTTTTCGGTTGTCTATCCTGACGACTTGGAGCAAGTGAGCGTGTGGTATCAGGAGATATTTGTTTCGCAAAAGCCTTGGACAACCAGGCATCGGTTGCTGTTGAAAAGCGGAAAAATAAAATGGGTGCATTTAAGGTTCTATTCCAAGACAGATGCAAAAGGTATTCCTATTCTTTTTTATGGGACGATTCAAGATATTACCGAGATGAAAAAGGTGGAAGACGAACTTGAAAAATACAGTCAACATCTTGAGCTTCTGGTGGATGAAAAAGTTCGAGAAATCTCGTCTTCTCAAATGGCAACTATCTATGCTCTGATTAAACTATCGGAATCAAGGGATGACGATACCGGTGCACATATCGAACGGACAGCCAGCTTCTGTCGATTGCTTGCCGAAAAAGCACGACCTATTGCTGAATATGAAAATGCTATTACTGACATATTTATTGAAACAATATATAAGGCCAGTCCACTTCATGATATCGGGAAAGTGGGCATACCCGACAGTATTTTGCTGAAACCTGGCCAGCTCACGGAAGATGAGTTTACAATTATGAAGACCCATGTGCGGATAGGATATGATACACTTTCTAAAGTCGGACAGCAATACGATAAGAACGATTTTCTCAAAATGGGTATGGATATCGCTCTGTATCATCACGAGAAATGGAATGGCAGCGGTTATAATAAAGGTCTTAAAGGGGATACTATACCTCTGTCCGCTCGCATCATGGCACTTGCTGATGTCTACGACGCACTTCGCTCCAAGCGAGTGTATAAAGAGGCCTTTTCGCACGAAAAGAGCATTGAAATTATTAGTTTAAGTAAAGGAAGTCACTTTGATCCAGCGCTTGTTGATGTTTTTATTCAGAATCAGGCGGAGTTTGAGTCACTATATGAATCAATAAAATAAACTTATTATGTGTATTTTCATCGTCAATTTTCCGTGAGGATAAACCTCTGGGTTGCTTAATAGCTCTATAGTAAGAATTTGGCGAAAAACGAAAGGATGTGGCACAATATGGCAAATGAACGCGTATTTAATATGGCGTTTTCGAGGGTCTATCCGTTGCTCATCCAAAAGGTGGAACGCAAAGGGCGCACCCAGTCCGAGGTTGATGCTGTGATTTGCTGGCTGACGGGTTATGATCACGCTAGCTTACAAGCACAAATTACGAAAAATATTGATTATAAAACTTTCTTTGACGAAGCCCCGCAGATGAATGCAAACGCTGCAAAAATTACAGGCGTAATTTGTGGACACCGCGTCGAGGAAATTAAAGACCCGCTCATGCAGCATATCAGACGGCTTGACAAACTAGTGGACGAATTGGCAAAAGGAAAGCCACTTAAAAAGGTTTTGAGGAGTTAAAGGTACATTCCCTTGAAATTGGTTCCCTCAGTTGTTTACATGACCGTTTAAAGGGGTAAATTGTGAAATGGGTTGGGTGGTCAGGATGTTTGTTAAAAAGAGTCAGGCACAGTACTTATTTTTTCATTACAGCGATTGCAATACAATGCTTGTAGGAACGGGTGATGTTCCTTCGGCGCTCTGTTTTTATCAGAAATGTAGATTTGCAGAATCATATCGGATACAAAACTTTTTTACGGACAATTATGACCATCCAATGTTTGAGGATGGGGTGCAGCTTGTTGATATGGTCTACCTGAAGCGAGAGCGATGAAGGATTATGATCCAGATTATCATTAGTTATGGCTTCAGCGCTTGTATTTTGGGGCCAAACACAGCAACTATTAACAGTAATTACGCTAAAAAGGCAGACCCAGTCAAGCGCTGTTTGACATATCGTGATAGGCTATCAGTCAAGGAGGTGCTTTAGAATGCATGCATGGGAACAAATACAAAAAACCATTGATTTTATTGAAGACCATTTGACTGAGGAAATTGAAATTGAAAAGCTCGCCGGGATGGCCGCCCTGTCACCCTTTTATTTTCAGCGTCTGTTTAGTCGGTTGGTCAAAAAGCCGGTGGCCGAATACATCCGGTTACGGCGAATGGCCAAGGCAATCGAGGCGCTGCTGCAAACGGATCAGCGTGTTCTGGATATCGCATTGGAGTTGGGTTTTTCATCGCACGAGCATTTTTCCCGAACCTTTAAGGATACCTTTGGGATGAAACCGAGTGTATACCGCAAGAATCCAACCGCACTGAATGTTATGACTAAACCGGAGCTGCTGCTTAATTATGTGTTGCTTGATGAAGGGATACCGCTTATCACGGCGGGAATTGTACTCGAGATTAACCGGCAAAAGCTGAGGCAACCGGCCTTTTTCGTGGGACTCGAGAAAAAGCTGCCGATCCAGTTTTTAAATGGCCTGGGGACGGAATCAGGTGCAGATCCCCTGGATACCCTTTGGCGGGATTTTCATAGGCAGAAGGGGGCAGTATTGGGGCTTGCCGATGATGCCGAAGAAATTGGGGTGTCCTATCCTTGTTCTGAGGAGGGCTACTTTTGTTATTTTGCCGGCGGAACAGCCCAAGCGGCTGTAATTCCGGAAAATATCAGCAGTTGGGAGCTGCCGCAAGGAGACTACATTGTTTGCAGTTTTGAAGCCGAGAACTTCAAAGAGCTGGTGATGGATGCTTTATACAAGGCCCAGCAATACCTGTATCAGGTTTGGCTGCCAAATAAAAATTTGTCGACTGATTTCTTTTGTGCGGAGCGTTACTCAAGCCATTCACCGGAAACGACAAGCATGGAGGTTTGGCTGAAGCTGACCAATTAGCTTTCAAGTTATCACAGAATACTGATCGAATTGTGAGAAGACATGTTAACTGATGATCGTTCATAAAACGAAAGAATTCGGACGGTTCTCTCACAATTCTCTAAAAAACCATGAGGAGATGCGATAACAGCACCCGTAATATTCTTTGGACATACGTGACATACAGGTGTTATGTTTCCCATAATAAAATGGCGGCAAAAACCAAAGGAGAAAATTTATAATGAAATTAGAAGGTGTCGGCGTGTTTGTAAAGGATATGGCTACCATGATCCGGTTTTATCGGGAGGTGCTGGGGTTTGAAATTACGGAATCAGAAGACACCAGCAATGTCTATTTGGAAAAAGACGGAACGCTGTTTCTTTTCTTTGGCAGACAGGATTTTGAAGGGCTGCTTTGGTAATCGGGCGGATGATCAACCCGCTGAGAAAATAATCCGGGTTCAAGAGTTTTTTTGATCGGGTGGGCATCGCCTATCAGATCGATAACCGGATGGATCGTAAAATTTGGTCGAAGTTTATGCTAAATGTTGGGGTTAATCAGGTGGTTTCAGTGTGTGGCCAGAATTTTGGTAGCGTCAAAAAATCGGGTAAAGCCCGGGATTTGATGATTGGCGCCATGGCCGAGGTCATTCCGGTGGCCAAGCAGGAAGGGGTAGTTCTGGATGAAGCGGATATCACCTACTGGCTGGGCGTGGTGGATGCCCTGAGTGATACCGGAAAGCCGTCCATGAGACAGAATGTCGAAGCCAAACGCCCCAGCGAGGTGGCGCTCTTCTCTGGAACGGTGGTGGCACTTGGTCAAAAGCATGGCATCAAGACCCCGGTAAATGCCATGCTCTACGATAAAATCATGGCTATTGAAAAGGACTATCATCAGTTTTCTAAATAGGCGCATTTTATTTTCAAGTTTTCGGCTGTTAATATTGAAGGCAGAGCGCTCACTACTCTATCATCGAGTATTGAAAAAGGCGACTAACGATACCCCCAGGAGTATAAGACAGGGGTGTTTAGACTTTACATTACATGGCTGTTCCTGACGAACATTCCAGAAATGTCTTTGCAGGACAGCGTTAAGCTTTCTTTTTACCATCGTCAATAATCTCGAGTTCTAAATAATCAAACCAGATAGATTCAATAAAATGGTCTTCGCGAAACGTTGTTTTAGAAATCTGACTCAGTTCTCTTGTATTTTTGTCAAACCACATCGGATTTTCCAGATCAAAATCATGGCAGAAGGTTTTTAAAGCAGTTTGAATTTTTTCGTTTTCAGTTAAAGTGCTGCTATCAATTTCAATTACTTTTTCTTCCAGAATTTTATTGCGTTTTATGAGTTTTCCCCAAATGCGAAACATAGTATTACCTCTCGTTCATCGATGTGCTATTATATAATTGGATAGCATTTTTAAATGCTTATAAACAAACATATCTTAGAGTATACGGGGTGACGAGAAAAATGTAAAGCGAATTGCGTTTTCGCTTGAAGAATGGGATGGGAACGAAACGTCTCAAGCCATGCCGAAGAACACAAAAGGAGAAAATAATGGGGTTTAAGGAAAAATATCATCTTTATGCGTTAATCACAATTGCGTGCTGGTCGCTGGCTTATGTGCTGACCCGGCTGGCCTTAACTTATTTTTCGGTTTATAGTCTGGGCTTTTTGCGTTATTTAATCGCCTCACTGATCTTGCTGGGTGTGGCTGTTGTGATAAAGATGAAAATGCCGGAAAAAGGCGATTGGCCGATGTTTCTCTTATCTGGAGCGCTGGGCTTTTTTCTTTATATGATCTTTTTTAATCAGGGGCAGCAGATGGTTTCGGCGGCCACCGGCAGTATTATCATTGCCACCGCACCAGTTTTTACGGCGTTGTTGGCCCGCATCATTTATCGGGAAAAGCTGACGTGGCTGCAATGGTTGGCGATCGGACTGGAATTTTGTGGGGTGGCCTTTTTAACGCTTATTGATGGTGTTTTGTCAATAAACATCGGGGTCTTATGGCTTTTTTTGGCAGCGCTGGTTTTAAGTTTTTACAATCTTTTGCAGCGGAAGCTCACTAAAACGTATGCACCGCTGGAAACTGCGACTTACAGTATTTTTGGGGGAACGATTCTGTTGGCGGTTTTTTTGCCGGGGTCGATGCAGCAGGCAATTCATGCACCGCCGATCCAATGGGTCTATGTTCTAATCCTGGGGGTGTTCTCCAGTGCCATTGCCTACGTTGCCTGGACAAAGGCTCTGTCCCTGGCAGAAAAGACCTCGCAGGTCAGCAATTATATGTTTTTGACGCCTTTTCTGACCAGCATACTGGGTTTTTTAATTGCGGGTGAAATCCCCGAGCAGTCAACAGTGATTGGCGGGATCATTATTTTAGCGGGCGTTTTTTTGTTTAATTATGGGGAGCGGGTAAAAAATTCAAAAAATATTAGCTAAAACGAGCGGTATAACAGGATTGGCAGAATCAGAATGTCGATAAACAAGCGCTGACCAAGCAGGGAAATGCTATAATAAATAAACCGCTTGACATAAGAAAGAAGATCACGCACCATTGGTACTAATAAGGTACAATGAGCATGAATGGAGGGAATATGAAAGAAGCGATCAGAAAAAAAGTTTTGGGCCTGGGTGCAGATGTTTGTGGTTTCGCCGGTATCGAACGATTTATTGAGGCCCCGGCGGGTTTTCACCCGCACGATCTTTATTGTGACTGCCAGGTGGTTGTGGTAATGAGATTTGCATTGCCTAAGGGTCTGTATGAGGTGAAGCCGGATTTATTATATGGCTATTTTAATAATCTGACCATTCCCAAAATCGATCAGATATTAATGATGGCAGCACGAATTATCGAAGATACGTATCATGCGACGGCGGTTCCGGTGCCCTGTGATTGGCCATATGACTATTGGAACAGTGAAGAAATGGAAGGTCGGGGCTTAATCTCCATGAAACATGCGGCAGTGAAGGCCGGACTTGGAACCATGGGCAAAAATACCATGTTACTTAATGAAAAATTTGGGAACCGATTAACTGTCGGGGCAATTTTGTCGGATCTCAAGATCACATCCGATAGCTATGCTGAACCGCTTTATCTGGAGGGGTGTACGCACTGTTTAACAAGTTGTCCGGCTCAGGCACTAAATGAAGGGACGGTTACTCAGAAGTTATGCCGCAGGAATACTGGTGGAACAAACGCTAAAGGATTTGAAACGGTGCGATGCAATACCTGCCGTAGCGTCTGTCCAGTGCGCTTTGGAAAAACGACAGTGATCGGCTGAACAGGATGAACATAGTTAGAAAGAGTATGCAACAAGAGAGCGTTATGAGAAAGAAAGCATAATCAGGAGCCGGGACTCAGGCTGCTGTTTATGGGGAAACAGGTCACTTGGAGCCTTGAATGAAGCGAAAGGAATGGTTACAATAATGGAAAAAAATAACAACGGTTGGAATTTGGAAAATAGTTACGCAAAATTGCCGGAATTATTCTATACTCCGCTTAAATTAGAGACGGTCAGCATGCCAAAATTAGTTGTTTTAAATCAGCGTTTAGCAGAAGAGCTTGGCTTGGATGCTGAGGCGCTGAGGAGTCAGGCCGGGATTGATATCTTAGCCGGTCAGGCCTTACCAGCCAATGCTAAAGCGATCGCCCAGGCTTATGCCGGTCATCAATTTGGCTATTTCACAATGCTCGGTGATGGTCGGGCAATGCTGATTGGCGAACAGATCACACCAGCCGGTGAGCGCTTTGATATCCAGCTTAAAGGATCGGGAAGAACGGCGTATTCCCGCAATGGCGATGGTAAGGCAGCATTGGGCCCGATGCTGAGGGAGTATCTGATCAGTGAAGCGATGCACTATCTGGGCATTCCGACTTCGCGCAGTTTGGCAGTGGTGACAACCGGTGAGCTGGTGTATCGCGAAAAAACCCTCCCGGGGGCGGTTTTAACCCGGGTAGCAGCCAGTCATATTCGGGTCGGGACCTTCGAATATGCCGCTCAGTGGGGCACCACCGCCGATGTTAAGGCCCTGGCCGATTATACTATTAATCGCCATTTTCCTTGGCTTCAGGCAGAACAAAATGCTTATTTGGGTTTGTTGGATGAAGTCATCAAAGGACAGGCGGCGCTGATTGCCAAATGGCAGCTGGTCGGCTTTATCCACGGGGTCATGAACACCGATAATGTGACCATCAGTGGCGAGACTATCGACTATGGGCCCTGTGCCTTTATGGATCACTATGATCCGACCACGGTGTTCAGTTCCATTGATCTGCAGGGACGGTATGCCTATCGGAATCAACCCAATATTGGCTTATGGAATCTGGCCCGTCTGGCCGAAACCCTGATTCCCTTAGTCGATGATAATCAGCAACAGGGCCTTCAATTAGTTGAAGCCTCACTGCGAAACTTTCCTTCACTATATCAGGCGGACTGGCTCCAGGGAATGCGCTTAAAACTGGGCATTGCCAATGAAGAACCAGAAGACGAGCGGTTGATCGCCGACTTATTGGGGTTAATGAAGGAGTATCAGGCCGATTATACTAATACCTTTGTTGATTTAACTCTCGACCGAACCCAGTCGTCTGAATTATACGAAAGTGATGATTTTAAAGATTGGCTGGCCAGGTGGCAAGCCCGTCGGGAAAGACAGGAGCAAACCGATCACGACAGCAAGCAGCTCATGAAACAGGCGAATCCGGTGGTCATCCCCAGAAATCATCAGGTTGAAAAAGTCTTGCAGGCGGCGACCGATCAGGATGATGTTAAGCCCCTGCAGCAGTTAGTGGCAGTGCTGCAAGCACCCTATGATTACAATGCGCTTAATCAGGAATTTATGACCCCACCGGAACCGTCAAATAGTCCTTATAAGACCTATTGCGGGACGTAATATTTTAATTGAGAAGCTAATATAATGAAAGCAAGGGCCTGGCGAAGGATATATTTCTACGGCAGGCCTTTTCGATGAGCTTAAGATTTCTGATTTTGCTAAAAATGGCAAACGTTTCTGAAGTCGCCAAAAATTTACTGTCAAGAAACATCATTTTTAGCCGATGTTTATAATTAGGCATTAACCTGGCCAAATTCAATCTACAGTGGCGATGACGGGCATGGTTACAACAGGAGAAGAAAGGTTAGTTTAATCAGGGAGGGCTTATGGATCAGGCATTAACAATTTCATTTATTTATTTTCCGACAACCGCATTTTGTTTTTTTACGGGACTTTTGGTCCTGGGTAATGATCACCGCTCCCGGCTGTTGCAGATTTTCTTCATCAGTTGCCTGAGTCTGGCGCTCTGGTCTTTTACCATGGGCTTGTCGATCGCCGCTCCGGATTTGAGTACCTGTCTGTTCTGGCGCCGCCTGGGAGCTTTTGGCTGGGGGCCTTATTTTGCATTGATACTGCACCTCTTTATTTTAATGACCAATAACGGCCACTGGCTGAAGCGAAAATTCAGTCTGTTTCTTTTGTATCTGCCGGCTATTTATTCGGTTCTGGTCTACGGGGTTTTGACAGATTTGGCCGAGTCCACCTTTGATCTCGTTCAGACTCCGATGGGCTGGATCAATATCGCCGGCAGTACCTTCTGGGATTATTTATACACCGCCTATTATTTAAGCTACTCGCTATTGGCCATTGTGATTGTCTATCGTTGGGGCCGTCAGGCCGTCCGTCAGGAAGATCGCAAATCAGCGCAAATCCTGATCCCTGCCTTTGTGGGGGTATTGTTGCTGGGTTCACTGACTGAGATAGTGCTCAATAATTTGCTCGAGGTAAAAGTCCTGCAATTGGCGCCAATTCTAATGACCATTCC
>JAQUWM010000008.1 GCA_028692885.1 Acetobacterium sp.
GAGAAGGACAATAGCACCGCCATAATGATATTGATAAAGATGGCCACCCCCGTTTTCATTGTTCCATAACTAAGGGAGGCATAGCTGCCCGTGCCTTCCGGCATAATCGTTTTTATTTCTTTAATATACTCCGATTCAAATGCTTCGGTGCCCTTAATATCATCGGTGATCACCGCAATGTAGCTGCATTTTGAGCCATACTCCGGTTGCGCCAGGAATTCCTGGAACTGCTGATCGCCCAGAAACAATTTATACATGCTGACATTGGAAGGACTGGCAAACATCAAATCTTCATAGAAACCGGCGATCTCAAACTCGGTACTAGCATCATCCACGGTCAGTTTTAGGGTATCCCCGGTTTGATAGCCATTGGCTACTTTTAAAACATAGGGGACAATGACGCCATTTTTCGGCATATTTTCGGCCTGATCAATAATCTTTACCTGGGATATCTCCCGGGCGGTATCCAGATTTAGAAAGACCGCCGGGATGCTGTTGGCCTCTTCCCCAGTATTGATATTCTGAAATGAGGACGACATCGACATCATTCCTTCTTCCCGTTCACTGTAGGAATAGGCTTCAATAGACTGATAAATTTCTTGAATCTCCTGATCGTAGGTGCCATCGGTAATTGAGATCAGGTGGGCCCCATTGGTTTCGGCATTTTTTTCATCAATAAAGGTGTCCATATTGGATAACACGCTGATGCCCACATAGAGAAAAATAGTGGCAATCGCAATCAGGATGATCAGGGTGGCTGTCGCCACCTTGGCCTTCTTGATATTGTTGGTCGCAATCATCAGAATGTTCATGCTACCAGCCCATGCTTTCCAGAAATTCCCGGAGGATTTTATGGCGGTTCGGATCATCCTTGACATAAGCGCCCAGATTCAGCTCGTCGATGATGACCCCATCTTTTAAATACAGGATGCGGTTAGCCCGGCGGGCCGTTTTGATATCATGGGTCACCATGATGATGCTTTGACCGGAAGCGTTCATCTCGGTCATCACATCCAGCACATTGATGGCATTGGTCGAATTGAGCGCCCCGGTGGGTTCATCCGCAAAGACGATTTCCGGTGCATTGATCAGCGCCCGGACAATCGCCACCCGCTGGGCTTCGCCGCCGGAAAGCTGGGACGGATATTTATGATAGCAGGCATCACTTAACCCCACCTGCTGGAGCAGTTCCTTGGCTCGAGCAGCAATGGCCTTTTTATCGCGGCTGACCAGCAGCCCCGAGATCATAATATTATCGAGCACGGTCATGGTATCATTGAGATAGATCTGCTGAAAGACAAAGCCGCAATGCTTTCTCCGAAATACTGCCAGCTTGTCATTGGAATAGTTAGAAATCGCTTCGCCTTTAAAATCGATGGTTCCCAGGGTCGGCTTGTCCATCCCGGAAAGGGCATAAAGCAGGGTCGATTTTCCCGAACCCGAGCTCCCCATGATGACGGTAAAGTCACCGGCTTTGATTTCGATGTTAAGATTTTTTAAAACGTGCTGCATGATGCTGCCGTTTGAATAGGTTTTACTGAGCATTTCTGCTTTTAGAATTGTGTTTGACATACGTTCCTCCCGATTGACTAATTGGATCTTTATCCCGAAGATAAAAGACCATGGTCGGCTTTTGCTTTCCATGGCCTAATTATATTTCATATGTTCTTAACCGGTCTTTTGCCAACTCTTATTAAATTCTTATCTGTTTCTTAAATGGAAAGATCATTACACCACCTTGATACCCAGTTCCACCGTGAACCCATCCTCATTATAACAGCGGATGCTGCCGCCCATGGCGGCCATAAACTGCCTGGCCAGATAGAGGCCCAGCCCGGAGCCCGGGGTGTTTTGGATCGATTCCCCGGAACCCCGAAAAAATTTTTCACACACCAGCGGACATTCATCGGGATCTACCCCCGCCCCATAATCTTTGATTTTTATGGTTAGGTTTTTGGTTGTTTTGTCCAGATCAAACCAGATGTCGATATCGGTATTGGCATATTTATACGAATTGCTGATGATATTGTCAATCACCTGACCCAGTCGCAGTGGATCACAACAAATCAGACACTCCGCCGAATCATTTTTAAAGCGGATTTTCCCAAAATTATCGATTTCCTTGAACATCTGGATGATCACGGTGCTGGGTTGCTCGCTGACATTGACCTTCAGCATTTCCAGTTCTTCCAGGGTGGCATGGAAGAGATTGCTGATTAGCGCGTCAATGATGTCGGCTTTGGCATCAATCACCGCAATTTTTTCGATGCTTTCGGTAATGGTCGTTACTGCCGTTGACCCCGGCAAATCCTCAGTTTTCACAGTTGCCAGCTTGATCTCAAGTAACTCACAGATGGCTTTAATGGTGGCCACCGGGGTTTTAATGTCATGGGACAGTTCTGCCACCAGCTCTTTCTTGCTGATATTGGCCTGATATTCGCCCTGCCGGGCCTTTCTCAGCTCTTCCCGCATCAGATCAAAACTTTCAGTGAAAGCGCCAAAGTAATTGCCCCGGTCCATCGGCAGCCGGAACTCCAGATCACCGTCGGCAATTTTTCGGGCAAACTCTTTCAGCACCCCAAAGGGCCGAAGAATCGCAGTATGCACCAACCCTAAAACCAGATAAACCATGATCAATACCAGCCCAAAGGTAAGGGTCATCATGACCGTCAGATTTCTTTTCATGGTCGCTTCTTCACTACCGTCGGTCAGAATGATGATCTTCCCCAGCATTTCTTCCTGGCCATCCGCTGCGGTTCCGGTCAGATCAATAATCGTCTGACGATTCCTGATACCATCATAAAGAAGGGCCTGATAGTTTTCATCCGTCACCAGGGCGATCTGATAGGACAGTCCCCCATTCGCACCAGATTTTTTTGTATCGCCAGCGTGCCAGTCTTGTTCGATAGTTTTAGCGACCTGGTTAATCTCGGTAATATCGACCCGATTGATCTGGCTGGTATTGATGCTGGTGATTGCGGCCAGGTAACCGGCCATCATGATCACGGTAAACAGAATCATCATATTTCTTATTTTCATGCATTTCCTCAACTAAGCAATTCATTATGGCCGCGAGAAGAGCGCCGGGGCTATTCGTTTTCCCGGGACTCAAATATATATCCGGTGCCCCAGATGGTTTTAATCAGCCTTGGCTGGTTGGGATTTTCTTCGATTTTTTCGCGAATTTTCCGGATATGGACATTCAGAGTGCCATCACTGAAAAACGCATCCCCCCAGATTTTGGCAAACAACTCATCTTTGGCAATCACCCGGTTTTTATTTTCATAAAGGTATAAAAACAGCTTGAATTCCTTGGTTTTGAAACCCACATCTTTTTCATTGCGATAGACCTTCATGGCATCCTTATCAATTCTCAGGTTGCCGCAACGGTCCTGCACTTCTAATTGCGCACAGACCACATCACTGCTCCCGGCTTTTTGCGCCACCCCATCATAGCGTTTGATGATGACCTTCACCTTAGCCAGCAGAACGCTAAGGGAATAGGGCTTTTTAATATAATCATCCCCGCCGATATTCAGCGCAATCAGGACATCATCATCACTCTGCCGGGCACTGATAAAAAGAATCGGCACATCAGTATTTTTTCGGAGTGCTTTACATAATTCAAAACCACTGTCATTTCCCAGATTGATATCCAATAAAATCAGTTTAACCTGATTGTTCTCCATAAAAAAAACGCAATCCTCAGAATTAGTCACAACGGCGCAGCTCAGGCCAAACATTTCAAAATATTCACAGGTCGCTTTCGCCAGTTCAACTTCATCATCGACAATTAAACAATCCCAGTTCACACGTACTCCCATCTCCCGACCTGGTCGGGAACGCTTTCGATTTGATTATTTTAATAATCCTTTGTTAAATGATACCATTATTCAGGTGAAATTGCATCTGGTTTGATTTATACTAGCAGGATTCAATTGCTTTCTTCGAAAAAAAAGACATGTCCTTCCATTGGAAGGAGCATGCCTTTTCTTTATTTCTCTAATTGCTTGTTAATAAGCTGTTCCACTATTGCGGTTTTTGACCGCCCTGGGGTTGACCTTGACCGCCCTGTCCGGGTCCACCCATTCCCGTTTGGCCGTTACTGGTGACGATCCCGGTCAGCGGGATTTCCACGTTTTGGCTGCCGCAGGTCAGGGTATAGGTTGAGCTCTGGGCCAGATCCGGACTGCTGATCACCACCGATTGATAGGTTTTATCCGGGGTGTATGTTACTACAGTCTTGCCGCTGGCATCGGTCAATTTTATTTCAGTCCCGGCTGCACAGCTTGATGTGAGGTTGTAAAGCAAGGATGCCTGAGTTGAGGTTTCGGAAAACGACTGAGCCATTCCGGTACTGCCGGCAATCACAACGGTTCCGCCACTGACATCGGCAGTGCCATTATAATCCAGGGCACCATTGCCGCTGTTGGTGGGGCCGCTGACATTAACAGAGCCTCCTGAGATGTACAGCGAGCCGTTACTGTCAAGTCCGTCACCAGCCGCATTGACGCTGATGGTGCCACCGGAAATTGAAACATAGACGTTCGCATCATTTTCCATGGCCGCACCACCGCCTTTTCCGCCGGTGTCTGTTTCCGCGGCACTGGCACTGGCACCATTAAACCCGTCATCCGATGAAATCAGGTCAATGGTTCCGCCTTCTACAATGATCGCTGTCCCTTCAATCCCCTCGGTGCTGTTTTTAATGGTGATCGTCCCGCCGCAAATGTAAACATAACCTTTTGTGGCATCGTCGGCGTTCTTTGAGGTAATCCCCTTGCCTGCTGACGAATCGATGGTAATGGCGCCATCTTTGATTTTGACACTGTTTTTACCGCTAAGCGCATCATCAGCTGAAGTGATATTATAAGTACCCCCGGTAATAACCAGATCATCCTTTGACACAATCCCATGATTATTGTTTGTTGTAATATTCAGGGTCCCTTCGCCATTGATGGTCAAATCCGCTTTGCTGAAGATCACCCCATCGACCGTATTATCATCGGTCTGGACATAGGCACCACCATCAGTTAAGGTATTGACCGTATTGGCATTCAAGGTGACAAAGACCTTGTTGGCACTTTTTACATAGATCGGGGCATTATCGGCACAATTGATGGTCGCACCACTTAGCACAATCTGAATTTTATCGGTATCGGCTGCTGCTACGACAATCTGCCCGTCAGTTAGATTTCCGGTGACCACATAGGTCCCTTCTTTGGTGATTGTCAGAACCCCGTTACTGGCGCTGGCGCCGTCACCAGTTACCTGGATATTGCTACCATCCAGGGTAACCTGAACTGCGGTCGCGTCGTCATAGCTTGTTTCCAGATCACGGTCGGTAAATTCTGGATCAACAACAATTGTCGAGGTGGGTGATACCACCGCACTTAATACCGCAGTGGTCTCTGTTACTGCCTCGGCGGTCGTTTCTGCCGTTGTTGTTGCCGAATTTGAACTGCATCCAGCCAACAATACCATCATGATTAATAAGAATGGTATCAAAATCTTAAGTCTTTTCATTGAATGTTTTCCTCTCTTTTCTTTGCTAGACTTTTTGAAGCGTTTATCTTGATATCCCCGTGATTGGCAAACAATCAGGGATAAACTCAGCATCTCAGTGAGAATCTGATGAAAATCTGAGGTGCCGCCTCTTTTTTCTTATTATAGACGGGTTATGTGACGGCTATATGGATAAAGGCTGTTTTTTTATTGAAAGACCCGATTTTATTTTGTGTCGTTGGCTCAATTTTAGGTCTAAAATTCTGGACGATTCTTATTTTGTTTTTTTGCAAAGCTAACTTGACATTTTATGCAAAGCGAACTATACTAATAATGCAAAGTATGCTATGCAAATTAATAGAAGGTGCAAAATGAAAACACGAATCAAAGATTTACGAAAAGAGCGAAAACTATCCCAAGAAGAACTGGCACTGGCAGTGGGAACGACCAGACAGACCATTACCTCCATCGAAGTGGGCAAATATACTGCTTCGCTGGTGCTGGCCTATAAAATCGCCCACTATTTCGGGCTGACCATCGAAGAAGTTTTTGACTTTTCAGAAGAAAATGAATTTTAGGAGGCAGGATCATGGAAAAATTTAGAACAACGGTTAAACGAAGAATTGCCATTTCTTCAGGAATGACATTTATTGCGATGGTGTTGGGAGGAATTAATATTTATTCAATAATTATTACAGACCACTCAAGCGCAACACACTCTGATGGTTTTGTGGCGGGATTCCAGTTTGGTCTGATCGTAAGCATTTTCGGGCTGGCGGTATTTGATATCATCAAGTTGAGCCTGGCGATCAATGATGAGACCAAGCTGAGAATATTGTACAACAAGGAACATGACGAGCGGCTAATCGCAATCCGCAATAAAGCCGGTGCACCAATGATTGTAATTACTTCCATCATGATGATTATTGCTGCCATTATTGCCGGGTATTTTAACATTGTCGTTTTTTATACCCTGATCGTCGCCGTAGCCGCCCAACTGTTGGTCAGTGCCATGGTTAAGCTTTATTGTATGAAAACCATGTAAGGGGTGGGTAGCCAATGATGAAGAAAAGCCGTTTATTTCCAGTGACCGTTATGGTCATGCTTCTCTGCCTGGGATTGATGGCCATTAACTGGCTGATCCTGCCCCTGCCTAATTGGGCCGTACGCAGCATTGGTTTAATGATGCTGGCCGATCTGCCGATGCTGGTTTATTCCCGAATAAGATTTGTGCAGAACCATCAATAAAAGAAATGGAGCTCGTGATATGAAAACAGATATGAGAAAAGAACTGAAAATTGGAATCCTGCTATTTGCCGTTTTTAATCTTATCAATTTTTTCACCAAAAATATGCTTCCGGAAATACCAGCATTGCATTTTATCCTTGGTGGACTGGTAGGACTGGCTCTTTGTCAGATAATTATTGGTATTTTACCTGAATCTACTTACTTGAAACTGAAGAATTTTAAAAAGAATTGCTAAACGAAACCCTCAACAAAACAAATTGTTGAGGGTTTTTGTCTAAAATTAAATAAAAAGGCCCATTTCGTTTTTTAGACTATGAATAGTTTTTTGTAAAACTGGCATATATCCGACAGAATCGGCCAATCAGTCCCATCAAACCCTGTTTTTCCCTATTCGTCTCGCGATGATTGCAACAAACTGACTTATTCTGTTTCAAAGCTGGTTTTGCATTTTGGGCAGCGGACGCTGATTTTCCCCTTATCACTGGGAACCCGCAGCTTAGCCTGACAGTTTGGACAGGATACCACCCGATGATCGACCAGTTTCAGAATTTTTTCTTTATCCAATCCCACCACTGCATCATTGCCAATTAGAAAAGTGGGAACCCCTCGAATACCCCGACGGGTCATTTCATTTTGGGCCTCCGCATCATAATTAACGTCCTTTTCAACAAACTGAATGTGATTCTGCTTGAGAAAAGCCTTTGCCGTTTTACAGTGTGGACAGGTCTGTGTTGTAAATAAGGTTACATCTTTCATTACTATCACCTGATTTCTTTTTATACTTACTTGATTTGTTTATTAAGATGCTTCATCTTAACAGATACTTACCCGATTCTCTGTAATTTCATCACTGAGAGAATAAAATAATGAAAATCCTCAAAAACAAAAACAGCCTGACAAACTGAACTATTCCTGATGGCTTTTATTTTTAGTTTTTTTTATTAATCATCATCAACTGCTTACCGTTTTTTCGTCAGTCAGAAATCACAACTCAGCTTTTATATTCTCCAATCATTTTCACTTGCCACTAACGCCTTGTCTATTCAACTATTACGACTTGATCAGTGCTTCCACTTGGATTAGAAACTCCCGCAGCGATCGCGCCCGGTAATCAAGTCGTGGTTTGATCAGATCATTGCCGCAGGGGGTCAATATAACCATATTTACCGTTTTTCTTGACTTCGGCGATTTCATGAACAAAATAATTGGCATTCTGATAGATAGGCTGGATCGTCACCTTTCCAGTTTCATACTCACAATAACCACACCAGTAATTTTCCTCCGGTTCGATTGCACGATATTAGACATATTCCAGGGTGCCTCCCGTACAAACGGGTGCCTTTAGCGTGTTTTCAATGAACAATTTCGGTTCAATAAAATTTCCCTTTTCATCCTTCGTTACATAAAATAACACCATCCCATTGACATCACCAAACTGGAATGAATCCCGTCTCAAAATTTGACCCGGTGCCCCATGTCCAATCATTTCGACCTTTTGAAACACGCCATCTGCCGTTACTGATACACCCCCCTGCCATTGAAGTGCGGCATGCTTCCCATTAATTATCATGCAGGGTATTTCTGTTACGGGTATTATTTCCGGTACGTTCAAAGTTCTTTCAGGTTTCATCTTGGATAACCTCCTTACCATCACATGGTTTTAAATCGCTGACCAGACCAGCCTTAACCGTATACTGCTAAACCCATTATAACAGCGGGCTTTTTCTCAAAAGGCCAATAGTCTGAAACAGCAACCGGAATAATCCTGTTTTTGTATTAATTAGTGCGAATTTAAACAGCCGCCGAAAGATCTTGGTTGATCTTCCGACGGCTGTAAGTAAGAACCCCTCTGAATACTTCTAATCGTTGAAAAAAGAGCAAAAATCGTAATGATAATATTTAAATTCGTCATTATAACCGATGGTTAGACCTAGCCTTCGCAATTCTTTGAAATCCCGATACATGGTGCTGCGACTGCAATCGGGAAAGGTTTTCTGATACCAGTCCACGTAAGTGTAATACTGTTTGTTTTGATTGCTTTCTGGAAATCCAGCATGACAGGACAAATAATCCTCCGGTTCTTCCATCGCCCATAGATACTCCCAATCTTCTTCATAGCCAAGTTTTTCATAAAAAGGGATATCCTCATTTTCAATAAACAAAACGATATTTGCCTACCGGTTGATTGCTCGACTGCATCAGTTCATGCGCCTTCTTCTCGATCTGGTCTTCGGTTGCCAGTGCCTCCGTGCTTCGGCTCATCATCGTACCTTCAATTAGCAGGGCATCGATTTCGGTTGGCAGGTGATTCTTAAAATACGCTGTGGCCTTTGCCTTTTTCCCGTGATCCCGAAAATCCCCGGTGTACACCACCGATTTTCCCCCAGCTTCAATAACAAAGCCATAAGCATCGTAGCCGGAATGATCGACCAGATAGGGACTAACGGTGAAATCACCGATTATCAGAGAGTGGCTGCTGTCAAAAAAGATGGTGGGATTGGCCAATGCATTGCCCCCGATAAACAGTGCCGTGGTATTATAAATATGCAAAGCCGCTTTCCCGATATAAACTGGGATCTTCGAGTTGACCTGTCCAATTAAACCGACATGATCCCCGTGGCTATGAGAAATCAGCACTGCATCCACAACCTTTTTATCGATTATGGCCTTTACCCCTGGCAGAAGTTCGGTGTCGACGGGAATGGTTTCATCAAGACTGGGCAGCGCTTTGCCAATGTCCAGGAGAATACAGGTGGTTTTTGTGGCCAATTCAATACAGCTGCCGCCAATTTGATGGGCTCCGCGGTGGATGGTGATGTTCATCGGTGACACCTCTGCCTTTCATTTACTTTCTATTTCGGCCAGTCTGATTCAGTCACTTTTATAATCATCTCTTGTTTTTTTCCATCCTTTAAGGCCAGGAATTTAACCAAATCACCATCCTCTGATCCAATCACTTTTAAGCGGTCATAGATTATGGGAATAATTGGTTCTCCATGGATATCTAAAAAGCCCTTCTTCTGATATTTTGCCACAAAAAAATAATGCCCAGTTTTGTATCCAATTTCAATTGGCAAATACCCGACCTTATCGTAAATAACGGGCAATATTACTTGATTGTTAAGATTAACAACCCCTGTCTTCTGGTTTTTTGAAACCATCAATGCGGGTTCACAATTTCGGCATCTCTTTATTTTTAATGCTTCAATGCGATCATAAACAGCTGGTAGTACCATTTCCTTTTGCATATTATATAAGCCGAACTGCTCATCTTTCATGACTTTGATATACAGATAATTGCCGATCGGTATCATTTCAAAACCGCCATTTTCACCTACCCGATCATAAATGGCTGGTATCAGCACATTGTTTTTTCTGTCGATCATACCCTGCTTACCATTTTCTTCAATCACATAATAAAGATTATCTTCATCGCAATAAGGGTCGCCATCAAATCCGGCATTGATCAGATTTTCATAGACAATTGGGATCTCAACCTCATTTTTTGTATTCAGTACCCCTTTCTTGTTATTTTTGGTGACCAGAAAAAAATGTTGCTCAAAAACACCGCCATCATGCAGATCGTAGACATCCTCAATCTCATCATACACAATCGGAATGCATACTCTGTCGCCACTCATTACAACACCCATCTTGCTATTTTTTGTTACAATAAAACACCGTTCCTGTTCATTGTGATACCATGCCATTTGGGGAAGAACTTGAATTGAATCATATTGATTAGCCAGAATCTGGTTCTCATTTTTAGTGGCAAGACCTTTCTTTTTATTTTTTGTTAACAGATAAAAAGACTCGCCGCTCGTATTGAGGTAATCGTGATCATCCCGTAGTTCTTCCACCTCGTCATATTCAGGTAGAAACACTTTTTTATTTCTCATCTATTGATCTCCTTGCTTGAAAACATATTAGGTGTTTGCAAAACTCAATAAATCCTTTGGATAAGGCATTTCTTGTATAGTATATTTATACAGCTCCTCACCAAATCAGATTATATTTATCCAAAATAGTTCTGGAACGACTTATTTACGTCAGTTTTTATAATCAGTTTCGCAATTACCTACTTAATCTTTATCTGCCACCGATCCAACTACCCAACCCTTACAATTTTAGTGTAAGCCGATTTACCACTTCATCAAGCATCATGACCAGATCCTGGTATTGTTCATTTTCGATTAA
The DNA here is from genome assembly GCA_028692885.1 of Acetobacterium sp. Classification (GTDB taxonomy): domain Bacteria; phylum Bacillota; class Clostridia; order Eubacteriales; family Eubacteriaceae; genus Acetobacterium. The sequence continues at coordinate 10,951 of JAQUWM010000008.1, forward strand.
CGTCGCCATTCCCTTTGCCCAGTCGGCCAGCTGATCCTTCCCTTAAATCCTCCAGCACTCTCGTAACAAACTCCGCAATGTTGACAAGTTTATCCTTTGACACAATCGTGCGCATATTCACTGCCCACTTTATCCCTTCCCATTCCATTTCAACCGGTTCGATGATAATCTTTTTGCCCTCCCGATCAGGCAAATCAAAGGACACTCTGATTTTGCTAGTCTCCTCTTTGAGATCGGCAATGAACTCATTGATGTAGTTGGTTCGCTGTTGTTGGTGGAGCAGATTCAGTGCCGCTTCATAACTAAGCACTGGCCGACTGATCAGCTTTTCCCCATCAATCAAAACCCCATACTGATCGCCTTTAACGATCAGCACATAGCTGTAAATCTTAATGCAGTCGACAAATTCATAGCGTTCACCAACGACTTGATAGCTGTCCAATTCTGCTTTGGGTTTAAATAGAATGAATCAACGGAAAAAAGATACCTGGGGGATTTGATGTTATGGAAGTTTTAATATTAGTAGTATAACATTTTAAAAAAACGGGAAAAGACAATAGTATGATACTGAAGATGATGATTAAGGAGTGGAGCCGGTAATAGAAACAGCATCAGCCATTTCTATCGCATTTTTTTGAATACACATGCTGTATTTTGTTTTCAAAGACCCTTATTCTAGAATTTACAGTTGCGTTGCTTGGATTAATTGTAGTATAACAAATGATGGTGGACATATTTGGTACAGGTGAAGCAATTATTGAAATTATTTCGATCTTTTTTTAATTTTTAATCAAACAACTGTGATTTATCTTATTGCGATCAATTTTACCAGCCTTTAAACTAACCACTACGTATAATCTGATCTACAAAAAATCCTCCCTCTTTACAGTCATTTCCTACTGATTGAGGGGGGGATTTTTATTTCGCTGATATTTCTTTACACAATCACCCGAACCGCAAAGGTCTCTTTGCACTCCGGACATTTGGCCATATGTTTACCCCGCTTGATCGGCAATTTCAGGGTCTTCTGACAATGAGGGCATTTCCGGTAACGATAACCTCGGATATCTTTGATTCGCCGAAAAAAGATCCGCCCCGCTTTTTTAACGGGGTTCCACAGCTTCAGGAATTTTTCGTTTTCCATCCGCCGCCGACTGATATTTCGGGAAAACCCGCGCAACACCATCAGCAGGATCAAGCCGTTTGACAAAATCATCAGGATCGTTGAATGAACCATCATATTGATCAGCATCAGCCCCAGAGCCATAAATAACCCAACATAATAGAGCTGATCAATACCGTAACGACCGACCATGAAGCGGATCAGCTTATTTTTTAAACTTTCCATTGATTGTCTCCCAATCTGTTTACACACAGGTTCTAAAATATTAATCCCAAAAATGAAAGCAAGAACTGAATCGCGTAAAAGCCAATAAACAGCTTGATAATGGTGCCCAGCGGTGAAAAATTTGATGATCGCCGACCAGATCTTCCAAACCAGCTACGTCTACCACCTAATTGGTTCAGCAAATTTTGATATTTTTCATTGTCCGGTTCCATCTCAACAGCCATTTTGGCATGTTCAACGGCAATATCCCGGTAACCCAGGCCATAGTTGGCGATGGCACTATAAAAATGCCATTGAGCGCTGCGATCTGACAGATGATTGAGGACATTGAGTGCTTCCTCGTAATTCCCTATATTGATATGGTTTGCTGCTGCTTCAAAACTGTAGGCCTGCCGCTGGCTGGAATAAGCTCTAAAAATCCACGCAAAGGGATCAAAACCTTCAAACGGATCGGCCTGACCGGTACGACCATCGCTACTGGCATAGCGATAGGTATAGGTTCTGGTTTGCCCCCAATTACCTTGTGAATACGGATTGGCAGTGCCATAGGCATTCCCATAAGCAGGATTCGCCTTGCCGCTCTTGATCAAGTCATAGGCAGCATTGACCTCGCTCATTTTCCGGGCTGCTTCCTGATCTCCCGGATTTAAATCCGGATGGTATTGCTTCGCCCGTTTTTTATATGCTTTCGAGACGTCCTCATCGCTGGCATCGTGAGGGACACCTAAAACTTGATAGGGATCCAAATTCATTGTGATTCCACCTTATCTGCAAATTTATTTTTAAAATTAATTGTAGAATGATTGTACCGCTAAATGTTTAGGTTTTGTTTAAACAATTGAAAGAAAGTATTTCGCTGGATCATTGTTCCCCATAAATAGAAACTGCCACTAAAAGATGACGGCCTTATCGTCATCTTTTAATGGCAGTTAACATATCAAATCGCTGTCATTTATTCCTGCTGTGACAGAATCCCGATGGTGGACCGCCCCGGCAGCACAAAATAATTATCTCCCAGAGTCACACCGATTTTGGCGGTTTCACCGGCAAATAGGTCAAAGAGCCGTTTCTGTTCCACTGTTGACCATTCTTCACCGTTGCCGGGAACGTAGTCCTGAATCGACCGCCAACCCGTTGCTTCCTTGACCGTATCTGCCACAAACACTTTGCCGGTATTAACTAGCAAATTCATGACCTCATCAATCATAAAGAGATCCATGGAATCCTTCAGAGTTTTGGCGTAATCATCCAGCTCGGTACCGACGGTAACAATATAGGGAAAAACCAAATCCCCCTGCTTGACATAACCCCTGAACAGCTGGCTTTCAAAGGGCACGCCATTGATTTTAACCGATGTATCGGTTTTTTCAGTGACCTCGGCTTGAAAGTAAATGGCTTTAGGCCTGGCAATCTGCTTAACCATTTCATAAATCGGCTCGAGAATATCCAGCATCGCTTCGTTTCCTCTTAAATGCAGTTCTTTATCCAGGGTTTCGCTATCGTAGGAAAAGGGAAATTTTCCAAAAATTTTATAGTTCATTTTGCTTTCTCCAATCTTTTTTATGATTATACCCATCTCACAAGCGAATATTAAATACAAATAATTTTTTTATGTAATACTACTACTTATCTCCTTGGACAAAGCAATTCTTGCTTCACTGGATCTGACTCATATCGAAAAAAACGGCAAATCGCCAAACATCGATATCTGGGACGACCCATCATTACGAGAATTGTCATACCAGTTATGCCCCTTGAGTCCCCCGGATGGATAGGTGTTATGAACTTTCTTAAGTGTTTCTCTGATTTTTTGGGTCCAGCTGATCTCAAACTCGCGCAAAAAATCAAGTGCTTTATCTAAAAATTCATCTTCATCACAACCAATTCTGACAAAATCTTCGATGTCCTCGACGATACAATCAGCTAAAGTAAGTCCCCAGGCATACGGCTTCAATTCCCGGACCAACCGTTTGCACCAGATGGTTGTTTCCGTGCGATCCCGGATCAACCCGATACAGTATTTCTGATCAAATTTTTCATATCGGCTAACCTTATATTTTTGCCGATTGTCAAGCACCTGTTGACTGATTTCTTTTTCCTCGTACCAGCTGTAATAGTGATTCCCCGCTTTATCTTTGTAACAAAACAGTCTTTCCCAAAATAAATTCTGTTTTACCAGGAATTGCTCAAAATAGACTTCATCCACTTCCCATTGAGCGCAATCGGATACCAAATATCTGAAGTCTTCCTTTTCAATGACCGCATAAAGTCTTAATAACGCCCGAAATATCTGCTCCACCTGACATTCTTTTTCAAGCTCCCGCTCCTGCATCTGATGTTCAACTGCAGCCTTGAGGGCATCAATATCCTCAACGATTTCAAAATAGAAGATTTCTTCTGCTGAGATTCGAATCAGCCCCAATGCCTGTAAATGCCATGCCGGACTTGACACATAATAGCCTTTCATCAGTCCCCGGTAATCCTTTTTAAGCAGCCTATGTAAAAATTCAATATCTTCCGCAGTTAGAATACCCAAAAAATTCTCCGGCTTTTGACCATAGTGATTTGCTAAGGCCTTGGCATTTTGCTGCTGTTCCTCCGATACTTTTAGTGTCAACGCCGCACATAACCGCTCCAGCTTCTTACTTTCAGTCTGCTGCAGAACCTCTTCCATGGTCAATTCACATTTCTCAACCTGGTACAAATCGTCCTGATAAAGAATTTCTGTTTTCAAACCTGATATCTTCCCCAGTTGGAGAAGATCCTCCTCCAATCCAAAATCAATGATACCGGTTATATCGCCAATCTTTCCCGCCACTTTCTCCGTAGAACTGTTATTTTCATAAAAAGAGCTTTCATCATCGTCCTCTTCATCCCAATATTCATATTGTTCTAATTCTCCCTGGCTCTCAATTATTTTTTTGTTAACCTTGGTCTCAGACTCTATTATTTTTGAAACAGCCACGTTAAATTCCCATTCATCACCAAAATCAAAGAGAAAGAGCATTTTATTTCTCGGCTTCAAGCCCAGTTCCCCCAGCTTTACCCGGGCTGCACTTCTGCCCCCGCATTCGCTTCCCGGAGCATAGAAACCGTCTTGATCATATTTCTTTCGCTTTAAGCTAAACATATAGAGGTGCTCATCATCAAAGCCAAACGCAGCGATAATAATTTCCTGCAAACGAGCTAGAGTCGTGTTTCCACTGACTTCAATAATGCGATAGATCTCCTTTTCATATTTAGGCGATACCCTTAATTTATATTTCATTTCCTTCATTTGTCCACTCCCATCTTTTCGACCACTTGATGTCTTTATTATACACATTTTCTGAACTCATGCATCCCCATTTTTATCCCAGTCGCTTCTTTTTATCAACACCAATCTAATTATTTATTCTAAACGAATCGAATCTATGATAAAATGATTTCACCAACTTTTGTGAAATCCTTTACAAAAGTAAAGTAAACTAAAGGAGAACCACGTAATGAAAAGAAAACTGCTGCCCATATTACTCGTCTTAGCTCTGCTGTTAAGCGGCTGTGCAACGACCGATTCCAGCAAAAGCAATCCCGATCCCCTTTCTGATGCAACCGCTTCGCTACAGAAAGAAATGGACGAGATCCAGACGATGCTGGAAGAAATTGGAACTTCCGTCGGACAAAGCCCTGCCAGTGATGAAAAAGCCTATACCCTCCTGAATGAAAAGCTCAATAGTAAGCCTTATTTCTTCGATATTCTGGTAAGTGATGCCGATTCCAATGTAACCCAGGTTGCTACGAAGATGGACAGCCCCTTTATTGGTCTCAATTTAAAAAGTATCAACCGTCATCCCGAACTGTTTGTCAATACCCCGGCGATGGTCATTAAGCCTCACATCTCCAGCGATGACTCCCCCTATCTCTACGCTTCGGTGCCGATCAAAAATGGCGGTTGGGTGATTGCCTACATTGATCCCTATACCTTCGGGGCTGAACTCAGCAAATTGACGATCGGACAGAACCTGGACCTTGGCGTCATCGATACCAACGGAACCAATGTCTACACCAGCAATATGACCGAAATCGGCAAGAATATCTTAACCGATCCTATTTACAGCAGTTTTGTTGAACTTCAGACCCTAATTAAAAATAAAATTATCCCCAATACCCAGGGCGAAGGAACCTATACCTATAATGCCGCTGGTACCAATGAGCCAGTGGCAAAGCAAGTAAAATGGGACACTGTTAACGCCTTTGGCTCGGAGCTACGGATTTATGTCAATTCCGAACCCGGTGCCGGTGAACCCGCAACCACCGATGGTGACCTGCGCCAGTTTACCGACGAGGAATTATCCTGGCTGGATACTGCCAGCACCTTTATCTATGATGAATTTACAAATCTTGAAACACTCACTAAAACGGCGGTAACCGTCTATCAACAATCCGGTGAAAGCAGCGAATCCTTCTCAAGCGCTTTAGCAGCCATCTCAAAGGATAGTCCGATCGCCAAGAACGTGGTCTTTGTCAATAATGAAAACATCATTACCAACGCCTACCCCACCTATTTTAAGGGTATTTCCTTTGATCTTTATGACAAAAACATTCCTGCCATCAGTCTGAATAAACAACCTTTTATCACCGAATTGACCATTGCCGATCATCAGTCTCCGGCGACGCAGCTTTTGGCTTTTGTCACTCCCGTGGAGAAGGATGGCCAGATTTCCGGCTATATTGTGGCCCAGGTCCGACTCTATGATTTTGCTGCCTATCTGACCAATCTGGAAAATATTGGCAAAAATGTAAACTTCATGCTGGTCAATAACGATGGCACCATTTTGTATGATGGCGACATCACCGAAATTGGCATGAACACTTATGAAGACGACCTCTACTCTGAAGGAAGCCTCAGTGACTATATTCATAATGAGTTCAAAGCAAACCGGGAGGGTCAGTCCCAGTACGAATTTTATGGCGCCGGGATGACGGAAATCATTCCCAAACGAGTTGTCTGGAAAACCATGACCTTCATGTGGAACGACTTTAAACTCAGCATGAATTCCGAATGGAAACCGGCAGAATAAAAACAGCTTATTTTTCTTAATTTACGATTGACATTTCTAAAAAAAAGATTTACAATACAGTTGAGCAGTTATTCAACTGTATTGTAAATCAGATCGAGAAGAGGGACATATGGGTACCTATACTGGAGATATCGACAGATGTGACTGTCATACTATTCACGAAACCGTCGTAAACGATGTTCGTGATCACATGCCCAATGAAGATGATCTCATTGATCTTGCCGATCTGTTTAAAGTTTTTGGAGATTCCACCCGGGTAAAAATTCTCTGCGCGTTATTTCAGGCGGAGATGTGTGTCTGTGACATCGCTGTTCTTCTGGGGATGACAAAATCCTCTATTTCGCATCAATTGAGAGTGCTCAAACAATCGAAGCTCGTTAAAAACCGCAAGGATGGTAAGGTCGTTTACTACTCACTTGCTGATGATCATGTCAAAACTATCTTTGATCAAGGTCTGGCCCATGTTACCGAATAAGTTTACGGTTTGTTTGCTTCCCAATTAAATCCAACTCATCATAAGCTGCTGTCTGACGATAGCAACTTATATTTTTACTCAAACAGTTGAACAGTCGTTCAATTGTTCAACTAACTTTTCAATCACGAAAGGAGCCTTTATCATGGCTATTAGAAAATTTCAACTCGAAGGCCTTTGCTGCGGCAACTGTGCAGCTAAAATCGAGCGGGACATCCGTAATCTCGATGGTATCTCGGCCGCTGCTGTCGATTTCGTATCAAAAACCCTGACCATGGAGGTAATTGATATCGACCGCACCAATAGTCTGATTGCCCAGGCTGATGCAATCATCAAGCGACATGATTCTGATGTGGTAATGAACGAACAGGAAATTCTCCAGCCGGGGCAGAAAAACATCTATCTGCTGGGATTATGCTGTGGTGATTGCGCCCGGAAAATCGAGACTCAAGTTAACCGTCTGGACGGCGTAAAACAAGCCCGGCTTGACTTTGTTTCGCAAAAACTAACCATTGAAGCCGATGATAAAAAGCAATTACCATCGATCATTCGTCAGGCTTCCCAGATTGCTAAGGACACTGAACCAGCTATTACAATTTCCTACACCACTCAAAAACCGGTCGCTGAAAAATCGGATCGCCTGAGGAAACAGTTGCGCCGTGCTGCGATGCTTGTCGGAGCTGCTCTTTTTGCCGGAGGGTTACTGCTTGATTTAGCACCAACCATCGAGCTCCTTGTTTTTTTAGGCAGTTATCTATTGGTCGGCGGTGATGTGCTGCTCCGGGCACTCAAAAATATTGCCCGCGGACAGGTCTTTGATGAAAACTTTCTGATGAGTATTGCCACCATCGGTGCCTTTGCAATTGGTGAATACCCTGAAGGGGTTGCGGTTATGCTCTTTTATCAGGTTGGCGAGGCCTTCCAACGCCTTGCCGTTGAGCGCTCTCGCAAATCGATTACCGCCCTCATGGATATCCGGCCTGATTTTGCCAATTTAAAAATCGGAAGTGATCTGCAAAAGGTTATCCCGGACGAGGTTGGTCTGGGCGATATTATTGTCATTAAACCCGGTGAAAAGGTTCCTCTGGATGGACGGATCATCGAGGGTAGCGCTGCCCTGGATACCTCCGCGCTAACGGGCGAATCGCTTCCTCGTGACGTGGTTGCTGGCGATGAGATTTTGTCTGGTTCGATCAATAAAAACGGGCTTCTGACGGTTGTGGTGACCCACGAATTTGGGGAATCGACGATTTCAAAAATTCTCGATCTGGTTCAGAATGCCAGCAGCAAAAAGGCACCCACCGAAAACTTCATTACCAAATTTGCCCGTTACTACACCCCAGTTGTTACCTTATCTGCGCTCGCTCTGGCGATTCTACCGCCACTGCTGATTCCCGGTGCCACCTTTGACGAATGGCTGTATCGGGCGCTGGTTTTTCTGGTTGTCTCCTGTCCCTGTGCCCTAGTCATTTCGATTCCCTTGACGTTCTTCGGGGGGATTGGTGGTGCTTCACGGAATGGGATTCTAGTCAAAGGCGGTAACTATCTGGAAGCCCTCAACAACGTCGATACGGTTGTTTTTGATAAAACCGGCACCCTGACCAAAGGCGTTTTCACGGTCACTAAAATGGTTCCGACCGCCGCTTTTTCTCAAGATGACCTGCTTTTTTACGCTGCCCACGCCGAAAGCTTTTCCAATCATCCGATTGCCCTGTCTATCCAGAAGGCGTATGGAAAAGCAATTAACGGCGAAATTCTGTCACAACAGGAAGAGCTTCCCGGGCTGGGCATCAGCGTCGTCATTGATGGCAAAAAGGTGCTGGCTGGAAATAGTAAACTGATGGCTTCAGAAAACATCATCTGGGAGCCGGCTGTCAGCCTCGGTACCGTCGTCTATCTGGCCATTGATGGTATTTATGGTGGCCAGCTGGTGATTTCAGATCAGATCAAACCCGACAGCGCCCAAGCCATTCGCGATTTAAAGGCGCTGGGCGTCAATAAAACCGTTATGCTCACCGGTGACAGCAAAGCCATTGGTGAAGCCATCGCCGCTGAAATCGGTCTGGACGCGGTTTATACGGAACTGCTTCCCCATCAGAAGGTTGAAAAACTAGAAGACCTCGAAAAAGAGAAACGGACCAAAGGAAATCTGATTTTTGCCGGCGATGGCATCAACGATGCCCCCGTGCTGGCCCGCGCTGACATTGGCATCGCCATGGGCGCTCTGGGATCAGATGCGGCCATTGAGGCGGCCGATGTCGTGCTTATGACGGATGAACCGTCAAAAATTGTTTCCGCCATTCGGGTTGCCCGTCAAACCCGAGCGATTGTCTGGCAGAACATCGTCTTCGCCCTCGGCGTTAAACTTGTTCTCCTGATCCTGGCCACCTTGGGATTGGCGACGATGTGGGAAGCTGTGTTTGGCGATGTCGGGGTGACCATCATTGCCACCCTCAACGCTATGCGAGCGATGAAGCTGGTCAAATAAATAACAACAGCGGTGTGATTTAATCCACACCGCTGTTGTTCCATTAACAGGAAGCTGGCACTCGCCTTTTAACGAGCACCCTTTAACTGGTTATCATATTTTTTTGCTTCCTCAATTTTTTTCTGCAAATTGAGAATTTCTTTTGTGAGTTCCGCTCGCTCTGCTGAAAATTCAAATTCCGGTAATCCCAGATAATAGCCCTGGCCAAAATCGACTGCCATTTCAATCACCGTTGCCAGATCCTCCGGTGTTTCAATTCCCTCAGCAACAACCAAAACACCCTTGTTATGACAGAAGTCGACCAGATTCGCGACCAGATTTCGCTTGTCGATATTATTGTGAATACCCTGAATCATCTCCATGTCAATCTTGATAATATCCGGCCGCAGGGCGAGAATCCGGATCTCATTGGAATAACCACTGCCAAAATCATCCAGTGCAATCTGCATCCCATTATTTTTGATATGATCGACTTTTTTTGATAAATTCTCAGCATTACGACTATCTTCTTCAGTGACCTCGATGACCACATTTTTAAAATAGTGACTATAGCGAGATTTGATTCTATCAAAATCCTCATCACTCAACTTTTGACTGGGGATACTGTTGATAAATATTTTCCGATTTCCAATCGCCTCTGAGCAAGCTTCAATCGCCTCAAATGCCATCAACATGATCATCCGCTCCAATTGCCCCAGTTTGGACTGAGCTGCTGCCACGGTCAAAATCTCTGTGGGGTTTCTAAAATTATCCAGCAATGGTCGCATTAGTGCCTCATACCCGATCACTTCACCAGTTTTTAAATCAACAATCGCTTGGAAAGCAAAGCGAATCAGCTGTTCATCCAGTAGACGGTTGATGGCTTCGCGATTTTCGAGCAGGTAGGACATTTTTTGATAATATTCGCAATTGAATTCAAACAACCGTCCCTTTTCCTTATGCTTTGCCTCATACATCGCAAAATCTGACATCTTCAGTAAATCCATTACATTATTGGCATCCTGGGGATACCAGGCAACGCCGGCGGAAAAACGGATTCGGCTTTCACTGCCGTCTGGCGTTGTCAGGAAAAAAGACTCACCGTAGGGGTACAGGTTGGTGATCAAATTTCGAGGTTCTTCCTGATTATCGTACCCATGGATATAAATGGCAAACTCATCTCCTGAAATTCGCGAGACAATTCCACCAAATTGTTCAAAATACCTGAATATCTCACTAGCCCGGATGATCAACCGATCCCCCACGTCATGACCAAAATTATCATTGATGTATTTCAGATTGTCCAGATCAATAAAGATCATTGCCCCTATTTTATTGGGCTTTTCTTTAATGCTTCGACTCGCCTCCCGCTTCAAAGCGGTATTGCTGAATAGTTTTGTCAGCGCATCATAATCCAGCTCATTGGTTAACCGGTGTTTTTCTTCGATGTCCTCAGTTACGTCTTGAATAACTCCCACCACACCGGTTGGCGACTTGGCTTCCAGAATCCTTAACCACATCTGTTTCTGGGTATAATCGTCATAGTAATCGTAAATATTCTCCTGACCACTTAAGGGTTTTTGGGTCAGCTTTTCAAAATATTTCTGCCAGTCTTCTTTGAGAATCAGACTGCCCGGATCGAGGTGCAGCAACCAATATAAAAAATCGGTGAGAATCACATATTTGTTGCTGTTCATTACTTCATAACCACCGATCGGCAATAAACTTAGTTCCAGTATTTTTGATGTCGTTTTTGAGACATTCACCAGGCTTTGATTCAACAACTCCACAGCTGAGGTTAAATCATCAATCTCCCGCATTCCGGTTGGTTTAAAATTAATTTCATCATAGGGCGAAAGTTCCTCGACATATTTTGACAGTCTGGAAATCTTTCGGGTAAAAAAGTAAACCAGAACAAAAACTGCTGTAAAAGCCAGGGTAGTTGTCAACAGAACGCTGTAAAGCAAATTGGCTCTGACCGATGCTGAGTTTTCAGACAATACATCACTGGGTACAAAACAGACCAAGGTCCAATTTTGATCGACAAAGGGTGAATTCTCACTATAGACCTTCAACTCCCGGGCCGAACCAACCATTGATCCCAAATCATCCAGTTTTGTTTCAAAAACCCCTTCATCCTTTTGTTCTTTTAATTGTAGCTTTTCGCCGTTTTTTAGGTAAGTCTTGGCCAGAACGCCACTCGGAATAAACCAGTCAAGATCCAATACCTGATCGTTCATTCCCGCAATCACATAAAAACTGTTATGATACAGAAGATCCGAGTCTGGCAGATAGGCTTGGGAAAAATAGGGCAGATCAATCTCAATGCCAACGACCCCATAACCATTGCCGTCCTCATCCAATATCGGCATCGTGTAGCAAACCACCTGCTGATTGTCCTTGAGCAGGTCCTGTGGCGTTGACCAATAGCCATAGCGTTCTATTTCAGAACCTTTAAATTCATGACTTGCCCAAATTGGTTTTTCATAAAAATCAAAATATCCGGTCTCCCCTTCGGAGCGCATATCCAAATTCCATCGAATGCTGGTTGCCATGGTGTATTGTCGGGAAACCGCCATCGGTCCAATTTCCAACAATAAGCTCGGTGCCTCGCTGTTATTTGGGGTTGAGTTTCTGATATATACAGCCGAATGGGCAGACGTATCCGACTTGTTTGAATTGGATCCATTTAAAACAAAAAAAGCGCCAGTAACCCGATTCTGTTTTAATATAGAAACCAGTGTGTCACTCGCCATCAGCGCTGCCTCATTATAGGCGGCATCATTAAGATAGATACTTTCTGGCGTGGCACCCTGATTTTTCGCTACTAAAATCAGTTCTGAATTTAATCTTTCTGTCTCCTCGGCGATCTCTTCAATCGTCTGACCAATTGATCCATTGAAGGTCTCCGTTCGGGTTTTAGTAGTATTGTTCAGCAGCCGGATGGCTTCTGCATCCAACATGAAAAACACCTGAGATACCCATAGAGCCGATATTAAGGCAAGGCTTTGAAAGATAACAATCAGTGCCAGTAAAATATTTAGCTGTTTTCGGAGTGTCCAGGTTTTTTTCATGGCAATTTCCTTATCAACGATTTCTTTTTATGCTGCTATTTTTTATTATCGGCAATTTCCAGCTTAAAAAACTGTTAATGCTGACGTGTTTGTTATCAATATTTTAGCAGAGGTTTGTCTTAATGAAAAGAACTATTCCGAAAATGAGGGTGATTCTTCAATTTTGTTTAATTGCTTTATCCTATCGATTTCTATTCTTCCGTCAACTTTTAACTAAGACCTTTAATTGCTAGATAAGTCGAATTAAAGATTTTTGTAAATCAAACTAGCAATTGCGCAGTGTACGAGCGAGGGTCTGACCCCTTGATTATCACGGATCGTCCCTTGTTAAATATTTAATTGAACGTATATACACTATTTTTCAATCTGATTTGATCAATTTACTACAAATAAAAAAACGCTACCCATTTTTAAGTGGCGTTTGTGAATCAATAACAAGACTAGAGCCGATTCCACATTTTATTCTGTAGAACCGGCTCAGTCCAAAATCTCTGTTGTCATCCGTTTGGATTCCTCCTATTGATTTTTTATCAAAAATCTTCTTTTTCACTTTTCAATGTAAATTTGATCAACCGTTGTGTTACTTTTAAGATTTGTTTTGTTTTATACTCACCAGATGCTTATTTACTTGATTTTTTACTTGTTATTTTTGGTTGAGAACGTTTTCTCATTTCCAACTTTTCTTTGGATCTGGCTTTTAGAAGCCGTGAAAACTTTTCTTACTTCATTCAATATCGTTCAGCGATCGTTCATTTAATTCTTGTGAGTTTACCTGCATTTCCTAATTTCATCTGAATCTGTTTTTTGTTCAAATTCTTCTTGCCGTTAATTTAATTGATTCTTCCTTATCCAGTTTTTACGCCGGTTCTGGTTGTTTCTCTTAATCTAATTGGCTGGTTGACTCATTTTTACTTTTCAATGATCGGGATCATTAATTATGAAAAGAATTAGGTGATCTTTGATTTAGTTATATTATAGCACCTTTTAGAAATAAGTAAATAGTTTTTTTGTAAACGTTTGTATTTATCTTGTGAATTAAGATAACCACAATGTAAACGTTGTGCTGACATGCGGTATCAGTGATCGGCTTTTCTTAAATCAACTTTTATTTTAGGAATTATTATGCTTTTATACCCAACCTTAACCGTCGCAGCATTCTTGCTTAACGCCACAGTTAATCTAAAAAAGCCCGCTTCAATGCATCAACTCGCCTGATTAAGCTCCCTTTCACAATTTCGCTTTTTTCTGCTATTTCAAACCCATGGATGGTCCCTCTGGTCTGGTTCAATTCTACAAAAACCCTGCTTTCTTGCAGCGCTTCGGTGAAAAGAATCCCTTCGTCACGGAGACAGTCAAACTCCGCGACTTCAACATAGGCGGCCGGCAGGTTGTCAAAGGATGTCGCTTCCATCGGGGAAGCGTAGGCCTTGTCGCAATGGCTCTGATCGCCTAGATAAAGTTGCCACATTTTTTGATTCTGTCGCGCATTCCAAAGCGGTGTATCGACAAATTCCTTGATCGAAGCGGTGATCTGGCGGGCATCGGTAACAGGATAGATGAGCATCTGAAAGCAGATTTTTTGCGCCTTTCGATCCCTGGCCATCAGACAGACTGCTGCCGCCAGGGCTCCACCGGCACTGTCACCCCCGACTGCAATTCTTTCTGGATCAACGCCGATTTCTTTGCCCTGTTGATAGACCCATTCAAAGGCGGCATAACAATCTTCCACCCCAACCGGGAATGGATGTCTGGGTGCCAACCGATAATCAACAAACACGACCTTGCAGGGGGTTCGTTTGGCATATTCACAGATCAAATACTTATGAAAGGCGGCTGACTTCAGTACGAAGGCTCCACCATGCAGATAGATCAGGCAGGGCAGCGGTTCCTCGATGTCTTCCGGTTCATAAATAATGATCTCAACCGGTTCATTTTGATAACCAGCGATTTTTTTTCTGATCTCACGGATGCCGGGCTCGGGTGCGCGCTTGTTGAAACTTCGTTCAATGATGCCATTCATCAGCGGCAATAAACCGGGCGATATGGGTGTTTTTATCTTTTCATATTTTTTGAAATCCGGATGAATTGGATATTTCGTCAACGTAATCCTCCTATTATTTTTTAAGGTTCGACGATTTATAATGTAATTTGATTATGCCACTCTGAACCCATGCGTAATTGCTTTTAATTATTGTATCATATCTTTATAGCAAAGAAACAGGAAAACCGCAATTTGCTTCAAGCGGTTTCTTTTTTGTTAGAGCCTTTCTGTCTGACCAATGACTACCGCTGCGCTGCTTAATGACCATTAAAAAGTGAACAGACCCAGATGTTCCCCCAAAATTTTCAGTCCAATCAATATCAAAATGATCCCACCTGCCAGCTCAGCATTTTTCTTAAAACGGGTTCCAAAACTATGCCCAATTTTTACGCCAATAACCGACAAAATCAGGGTCACGCTTCCAATGGATAAAATTGTCGGGATAATGTCAACCCGTAAAAATGCAAAGGATACCCCGACTGCCAGAGCATCAATGCTTGTGGCAACGGCCAAGGGAAGCATTTGGCGAGGACCTAGAGAGACTTCTTCAGAGCATTGATGCTGGGAATACAGACCTTCTGAGGAATGTTTTTGTTCAGCTGAAAAATTCGGACACGCTTCTTTCTGAAAACTGTCACGGATCATTTTTATGCCAATGATACTAAGCAACACAAAGGCAATCCAATGATCATAAGCAATAATTTTTTGATTAAACTGTGATGCAAAAAGATAACCAATCAATGGCATCGCCGCCTGAAAAAAACCAAAATATAACCCAATAATCAGGGACTTCCTGAGTTCAGCTTTTTTCAGTTTTAATCCAGTACAGACAGAAACAGCAAAAGCATCCATCGAAAGGCCAATCGCAACCAGTAACAACTCGGGAAAACTCATAAAGAAACTCCTTAAACAAAAATTTTATGAATAAAAAACCCAGGTATCGCCATTAAAAGCCTTTACCTGGGTTTATACAAAACAATCACGAGCTGTAAAAGTTATCCATAACGCTTTTTTTAAGACAAGCCAGATCACAATGACCAGTATGTTGGCTTGCGGCACATGTTATGCTAAATGCTCCCTCATCGGTTTCAATTCATCTTTCTATTATAATATGACCCCATGATTCTGTCAATTTGTAATCAACGATTCACAATCACCAAAATGAGTACACTGAGTCGACCGCCCAAATACTAGCAAAGCAGCTTAAACCAGTATTTTGATTATCGTTTCGATTAATGATTTGATCTGCTTACTATCCAATGAAGCCTCATTAAAATCCCGGCAATAGGCTGTAATCTCTATTTGATCGACGCACTATAAATCGATTGAATCGATTCATCTAATACCGTGTTAAATTCTTCTTCACTTTGATTAACATTGAGTCCTTCCGTTAAGGCCCTTGAGAAACTTGCAATCAGTTTAGGATTTTTTGCCAGTTTTTCATTTGCCACTTCTCTTGAATATCCGCCAGAAAGAGCTACAACTCTGACAACCTTGGGATCCCGGATGATCTCTTCGTAAAAATTATCAACCTCTGGGATCGTAAACTTAAACATAACCTGACAGTTTTTATCCAAATTTTTCAGTTGTTCAAGAACTTCCTGTTTGAGCATTACTTCTGCTGCGGCTTTATTGGGTGTATGAATATCAACCTCTGGCTCTAAAATCGGAACAAATCCTGCCGCTGCAATGATCTTACCGACTTCAAATTGTTGATCAACGATAGCTTTTATCCCCGTTTGGTTGGCTTCTTTTATGACTGAACGCATTTTCGTTCCAAAGATATGACGATCTTTCGCCCGCTCCAGCAATTTATCAAGGTCAGGAATGGGTTTCATTAATTGAACCCCATTCGCTAAATCCAATAGCCCCTGATCTACCTTTAGCATTGGCACAATACCTTTTATTTCCCAAAGATAATCGGCACTGTATTTTCCATCTACTTCTAAGTCCATTGTTTTTTCAAATAGGATCGCCGCCAGTATCCGATCTTTGCCAAACGATGGACTTTTCATAATTCTTGATCGCATTTCATGAACTTTTTGAAACATCGCTGTTTCATTTGCATAAGCATCTTCTAGAACTCCATAAATCGCCAGCGCCTTTGGTGTGCTGCCACCGCTTTGATCAAGCGCCGCAATAAAACCATTATCATTTTTCATTCGTTCCAACTGTAACATATTCATAAAATAGGCCTCCGTTTATTACATATTTTAATTGTATCATGCCCTTTTGAAAGCTTATAAAAGCATCCTAAAGTTATTTTTTTAATATTTTTGTTGTGCCCCAGCGCATTTCGTCAATTATTTACACTTCTTGGCGCTTAGTTTTAGCCGTCACTCCTAGTAATTTTCTTTTCTTACTTCTTTATTATTATTGAGCTTGTTTAACAGTTTTTCTACTGCTTCCAGCGGAAAGTCCTTTGGTGGATTTTTAATCATCGATTCCAGTAAATTTCTCACTTCATCACTTTGGGGAAGCATATACCCCGATTCTCTTAACAAATCTTCCGCCATGATTCTGTTGGATTTAGAAATCACCTCAGCAAATTGCCGGGTAATTATACTATCGCTTGATCTGGCGATAGCCGCAGTAATACCTTCCTGCTGAACCTTACTTTGAGCTAAAATGCGCAACGCATTAACGACACGATCCTCCTTTGGCTGCTGCGGAGGATAGTCATCAGGCAAAAGTGAAATCGCTCCGGATGGACATGCATCGGCACATATTCTACAACCTTTTATACATTTATCTACGTCAATGATACTATTTTCAGTATCCGTTGCTCCAGTTGGACAGACATACAGGCATACACAATCTTTTGTACATAATCTAATATTTCTTACTGCCGGCATCTTCTTAGCCCCTTCCTATCTGTGACATCTTAAAATTGGGAACCTTACATACCGGGCAAATTTCAGGCAGATCATTTCCTAAATAGACAAAGCCGCAAATATCACAAACGTAAATCTTTGTCTTTTCAAGCATTGCGTCCCCTTCCTCTGAATATCGGTCAAGAAGGGAATTGACCATCCGGCTTACCTTTTCGCTCCATACAAGGGATCTTAATGATCCTCTATCCGCTTTTTTTGTTGCTACAGCATTTGCTTTTGAATAACCATCTTGCAAATCAGATTTTAGCAGCTTGGCGATATCAGCAAAGCTTTTTCCACTTTCTGAAACAACCTTGCTGTTGTAATAATCGGCCAACTGATAGAATAAATCCATTTCTTCCGTTAACTGTTGTTTCTCGCAACCCTTGGCAAGATTTGAACAGAGTGCACTAAGTTCACCCACCGAAAGTTCGCCTAAACTTTCCAAGTATTCTTCTTCGTCAGTTGGCGGAGCAGAAGCCGTTGCCACTTCCTTAACTTCCTCAAATACCGCCTTTGGTGCGCCACACCATGGGCACATAAACTGATCGGCAACCTGTTCCCATTTCGTTCCCGGTGCAATACCTTTTTCCGCCAATCCTGTCGCTTCATCATAGATGAAACCACAGACTGAACATTTAAATTTCCTCACTTGTCCACCTGCTCCTTTTTATTTTTTAAGCTATATCAATTGAATTATCGGATCTTACAAATAAAACTGACAATAACCCCGTGTGCGGGCGGGGGTCTGACCCCTTGGTCATCATGGATCATTCCTACGTTACACTATTTAGTGCAACTTATCTATTCTTTGCTCAGTGTCTTTAAATTGAAAGAGGCAACCTAATTGCCTCTTTCCGATAAACGCTATCCGCTTTAAATAATCAACACTTCCTCGCTTTTATCTCAAAATACAATTCCTTTATTTTAGCGCTTCTCTTTCTTATTTATTCAAGCCCAAAACAATCCGCATTCATCACTTTATTCCAGGCCAAAACAAAGTCACTTAAAAACTTTTCCTGAGCGTCATCACAGGCATAGACTTCCGCAATCGCACGTAGTTGCGAATTTGAACCGAAAATGAGATCTACCCGGGTTGCCGTCCACTTCAGTTCATCGGTGATGCGATCACGGCCCTCAAATACATTTTCATCTTTGGATGTCTTCTGCCACATTGTGCTCATATCAAGCAGATTGACAAAGAAATCATTGGTGAGGGTTTCCGGTCTCTTAGTGAATACCCCATGCTGAGATTTTCCATAATTAACGTTTAAGACACGCATACCGCCAACCAAAACAGTCATCTCTGGTGCAGTCAATGTTAACAGCTGCGCTCTATCAACCAAAAGTTCCTCTGCGGATGCCAAAAATTTAGTTTTTAAATAATTGCGGAAGCCATCTGCTTTGGGTTCGAGCACAGAAAAGGACTGAACATCAGTCTGTTCCGGGGTTGCATCTGTTCGCCCCGGTGTAAATGGAACAACTACATTATCGCCGGCATTCTTAGCCGCTTGCTCTATCCCTGCACAACCACCAAGAACGATCAAGTCCGCGAGTGACACTTTCTTTTTTCCAACCTGTGAATGATTAAATTCCGTCCGGATTTTTTCCAAACGCTTCAATACATCATCGAGCTGCTCTGGTTGATTGACTTCCCAGTCTTTCTGAGGTGCCAAACGAATCCGTGCACCATTTGCACCGCCACGCATATCAGAGCCACGGAATGTTGATGCTGAGGCCCAGGCCGTTGATACAAGTTGGGAAACGGATAATCCTGAGGTCAGTATCTTACTCTTGAGTGCTGCAATATCCTGTTCGTCAATCAATTCATAATCAACTTTTGGGATCGGGTCTTGCCAGATCAATTCTTCATCCGGAACCTCCGTTCCGACATAGCGCGAACGTGGTCCCATATCGCGGTGTGTCAGTTTAAACCAAGCATGGGCAAATGCCGCTCTAAACTCCTCATAATTTTGCTGGTATCGCCTTGCAATCGGTTCATATATTGGATCAAAGCGTAATGATAAGTCTGCTGTTGTCATCATCGGTCGATGTTTCTTAGATGGGTCGTGAGCATCAACGACCAGATCTTCTGGAGCGACATCCTTCGCCAACCACTGTTTTGCACCAGCCGGACTCTTAACTAACTCCCACTCGTATTTAAACAAAGTGTTAAGGTAGCCCTCATCCCATTTTGTCGGATTTGCTTTCCAGGCACCTTCAATTCCGCTGCTAATGGTATCGGCTCCTTTGCCGCTGCGATAATTATTTTTCCATCCTAAGCCTTGTTCCTCAATACCGGCACCCTCCGGTTCGGGCCCAACATAGGTTGCCGAGGCCGCCCCATGACATTTTCCAAAAGTGTGCCCCCCGGCGATAAGGGCAACCGTTTCTTCGTCATTCATCGCCATCCGTGCAAATGTCTCTCGCACATCCTGACCGGATGCTAACGGTTCAGGATTGCCATTTGGTCCTTCCGGATTAACATAGATTAAACCCATTTGAACCGCTGCAAGAGGGTTCTCCAAGTCACGTTCCCCGGAGTAACGGTTATCGCCCAACCACTCAGATTCTGAACCCCAGTAAACATCTTCTTGTGGCTCCCATACATCCTCACGTCCGCCGGCAAAGCCTAACGTTTTAAACCCCATCGACTCCAACGCGCAGTTGCCGGCTAAGATCATCAGATCAGCCCACGAGATCCTTTTACCGTATTTTTTCTTAATTGGCCACAGCAAACGGCGCGCTTTATCAAGATTGACGTTGTCAGGCCAACTATTGAGTGGTGCAAAGCGTTGGGTACCATCTCTTGCACCACCACGACCATCTCCCAGTCGATAGGTCCCAGCACTATGCCATGCCATTCGAATGAAAAATGGTCCATAATGACCATAATCAGCCGGCCACCAATCCTGCGAATCAGTCATCAATGTATACAGGTCTTTTTTGACCGCTGGCAGATCAAGCTTTTTAAATTCTTCAATATAATTAAACTTTTCACCCATAGGATTACTTAATTGTGAATTCTGATGAAGCATCTTCAGATTCACTTGATTCGGCCACCAGTCTTTGTTTGTCGTTCCACCACCGGGATTTTCTTTTCTTGTTTTTCCGGTCACCGGACATTTCATTTCTTCTTGCATATCATTACCTCCATTCACTTGTAAATTTTTCTACATAAAGTTGAAAAAACTATTACAACGGATCAATTGCTCTTAATCAATATAACCCAAGCCGATATATTATATTTATCCAATAATACTTGTCATAACCCGTCTATTCGAGTAAAACAGAAAAAACTCACAAATTCTAGTTGATTCAGGGCTCAAAAACCATATAAAACGCAAACAATAATCAAAATCGCAAATTTTACAACCAAAATCTTTAATCTGCAGAAAGATATCCTACCTCCAATGACACGCTTGCGACCATTTTTTATTTCCTGTTGCCTTCGCAACTGAAAACGTTTACCTTCTTGCCATGAAGCTATCTAAAAGGCTAAGATAAGAATCCGATCGCAACCTGAGGATCGGATTCGTTCAAACTTTATAAGATTTTGAGAATTTTTCATTATCCTTTTACGGGAATTCAGGAGTTCTGTTTTTTCATTTTTTCTTTCATTTCCGCAACCGTTTCACCAGCAAAGCCCAGACTTTCATCTTCAAATTCTCTAATTGTGACAACAAAAAACTTACTTGGAACCTTGGTTACTTCTGAAGCAACCTCAGTAAATTTGTGAATCAATTCTCGTTTTTGCTCTTTTGTTAATTTTCCGCCTTCTAATGTTATAATTGGCATCTCATCATCTCCTTCTTTTTTTCATTCACATTTTTAATCGCTTATTATTTGCATGAACCACATAAAACCTATCAAATCCCATCAAACCAAGACTTTCTAGGCATTCCTGATTTTCACCCATTGGGTAAAAACAAAAATCTGAAAAGAACACCCATTTATGTTCAATTCTAGACTGATCAGATGGATTGTTTTGAGTTATCATAGCGGCATGCACCTTTCCGGCCTAATTTTTGTTTGGTTTGCCTTTTCTTTATAATCAGTACACCCGGTGCATTTTTGCTGTCAAATTCTATTTTCAGACCTTTCTAGATGGCTTTGTTTAATAACTCTGCGATATTTTTCAGTTCGGCAGGTTAAACAAACATTCTAGATTAAACTATTTTGTTTTGAGAATATCGCGAATTTCTTCAAGCAAAAGCTCTTCTTTACTCGGCACTTCAGTAACAATCACTACCTCAGGCTCTTTTTTCCTTCTAAATGTAAACAGTTTAATAATCATAAAAATAGAAACTGCAATAATTAAAAAATCAACCATTGATTGAATAAATGCGCCATAGCGAATGGCTACTTCAACAACCTCTCCACTTGCAGGGATAATGATCAGTTTCAAATCTTCAAAATTAACCCCACCTAATAGAATCCCAATTATTGGCATTAAAATATCATCAACCAATGAAGTAACTATTTTCCCAAACGCTGCGCCGATGATAACGGCTACAGCAAGATCCATAACATTACCTTTTAAAGCAAATTCTTTAAATTCTTTTAGCATATAAAACCTCCTGTTTTAATGTGTCTTCACTATTTTTCAGTCCGACAGCGCCACTACACCACCTAATCATTCTTATTATATAGTATTTAAAAACTTATTTCTATCTTTTTTGAACCCGTCATAACTCGGGCGTGACAAACGAAACGCCCCTTTGACAGCCTGTCAGGGATCAGCTCTATCGGGGGGGTGGCCAGAATTATTACGAAATCAATATCGACTAGCTTCGTAAATATAAACGTCACAGATTTATGTAAACCTGTGACGTTTATAAGATGTGTGTTTTATTTACTGCGATGATTCGATCAACAATGTCTGGTTATCCTTCAGATTTCCACTCTAATTAATCAAGTTTCGGATCGCCAGAGCTATTTCTGAGTTATCCAGATAAGCACCCTTTAATGGATCGGAACCATTAGCATAGCTCTTTAATAACTCCGCTCCAGCTCCTTTGGCAAAGAAAGGAACCAGTTGGTTGGTATGATCTTTGCTGTTCCAGGCCATGGTGGGCATCACGCCTTTACCATTATTCACAACCTCGTCATATACACCAGCGGTACCAGTAAGATATCCGGTTTCATGATCGCCAGTGACAATAACCAGTGTTTCTGACCAGTTGCTATTGGTTTCAACCCAGTCACAGACGGCTTCGACGGAGTTGTTAAAATCAATTTCTTCCTCAATCATGCGTCCACTTGAATTGCCATGGCCGGCCCAATCAATGGCTCCACCTTCAACCATCAGAAAGAAGCCTTCTTCGTTGTTGTCCAAAACATTCAGTGCACCCTTTGTCATCACGTCCAGGGTTGGCACATTATCATTAACTGCGACGGCAAACGGTTCCGCCGCCAAATCGCCAGATCGATTGTACTGAAGGGTTTCATACACTTCCGGTACCCCAATGACTCGCTCTGGTGTATTTCCCATCTGGAGCGTTTCAAAGGCTTCTTTTGTCTGAATCAGATTCCAGTTTTCAATTACGCCATCCCCATCGGTATCATTTCCCAGATTTCCGGCAACCAGATTATCCCAGGTATCTTTTCCGCCGACATATTTATAATTTTTGTCTTCAACCGTTGTTTGACGTTCGCCATTGTTGTCATACAGCGGATGTCCGGCCCCCATAATGACATCGGTTTTACTATCATTAATCATTTCGTTAGCAATTTCGCTGTAATTTTGTCGGCTGGCGTTATGAGCGATAAAACTAGCTGGGGTGGCATGACTGAACTCAACCGAACTGATGACCCCAGTGGACTTATTTAGAGCTTTAAAATCTTCGCTGATATTAACCAGATTCTGTTCGCTTTCGTCAACACCAATGGCCGCATTATAGGTTTTAGTTCCCGATGCCATTGCCGTTCCAGCTGAGGCTGAATCAGTCGGATATTTGGTAGCTGTATCAAAGCTATTCCAGAAAGTTTGCGGATTATAAATACTAACCAAATCATCCTCGGCACCCAACTCATTGTGTGAATAGGTGCTCATATACACGTTGGTCGGAAATTGTTCGTAAATCTGAGCTACCGCTTTTCCCTCGGTATAATAATTCGTCGCCAGGATCTGGTTGTCTCCGCAACCATCTGAGATCATTAAGATCACATTTTTAATCGATCCGGTATTAACCGGCGCCGGTGATCCCTTCGGCAAAACCACAACCTTGATCCCTTCCAGACGATAGCCTTTGCCTTCTGTCCCAGACAGTTCTCCATTCTTAACCCAGTTCATCCAGCCGGTATTTTCAACATGAACCTGATAATAAATATCATAGTTACTGGCTTCGGTTCCGGTCAGTTTGATGCGGATGGCTTCCAGTCTTAGTGACTCACCTTCGGTTCCACTGGTAGTCCCATCTGTGACCCAGTCCTGCCATCCCTCATTTTGTACGTGGGTCTGATAGCTAATCCCCAGATTCTTGATGTCGCTAATTTTGAGTTTAATGCCTTCCAGACGCAAAGATTTTCCGGTGGTACCACTAAGTGATTCTTTTGATTTCCAATCCTGCCAGCCCACATTTTGAATCTGCGTCTGATAACTGCAATTCCCTTCAAATACCAGCGACCCGCCACTTGCGTTGCCCGTCACTTCTTCGGCCAACACCCCGGTGGACATCTGCATCCCCAACATTGCGGCAATTGATAAAACTGCCATTCCCCGCTTAACTGTTTTTTTCATAACTCTCCTTTTCACCATTGTTTTTTGCCATTTGCGATAACCCTGACCCTTTGCCCTCACTGGGTCTTACTTAATAATCTATATAAATTCTCGATCCTGCCAATCACATCTATAAATGGCTAAACAGCGATGCGATAAGGCCGGATGAAAATTAATGATAATTGTCCCTTTAAAACAAAGTATATCCCATCAACTAAAAGCTTAATTGTTAACTTTGTAAAAAGAAGGTTAATATCCTGGTTTTTCCCATGCGTCGATACAAAACGTTTCCGCTAATACAGATATTAGTTGAGCTTACATTATCCTTCTGAAAACTTGTACAGATCACCGGTATAATCCCTTGTCACTCCCTGTCTAACCTTATATAATGTTGTCTGTAATCATAAAATTCAAACGACATTATCCTGATTGCTGCATAATCTACAAATGGGATAGCACGCAAATAACCACCTCAACTTCTCGCATAATAAAAGCTAACTCGCTAATTTAGGCATGAAAAGAGAGGACAGATAATCTTGAAACTGTATAATATTAATAAGGAGCTGAACAAATGGAGTGGATTGCAAGACTGAATAGCGCTATAAATTATATTGAGGAGAATATTACTGAGGAACTTGACTATGAGCAAATCGCGACCATTGCTTGTTGCTCAACCTATCATTTTCAACGGATGTTTGCCTATATGGCAAATGTGCCTCTATCGGAATATATCCGCCGCCGGCGAATGACACTGGCAGCCGTTGATCTTCAGGGTAGCGAAGAAAAAATCATTGATGTGGCTTTGAAATATGGCTATACTTCTCCGACCGCATTTAACCGAGCGTTTAAAAACATTCACGGCGTTGCCCCTTCGCATGTTAAAGAAGGGGGCGTTGAGCTCTGTGCCTATCCGCCCATCAGCTTCAAAATTACAATTAAAGGAGTTACGGAAATGAATTACAGAATTGAACCAAAACCAGCTTTTCGAATTGTTGGCACGGGACAGCCCTTGCACAAGGAAATTGAAAAAAACTTTGAAATTGTGCCGCAAATGTGGCAACAGGCGACCACCGATGGAACGATTCCGAAATTGGCGGCGCTGATGGATCAACAGCCAATGGGTTTACTGGGGGTCAGTGTCTGCAATGACAGCGAGGACTGGAAGTATTTTATTGCGGTTGCCAGTACCAAGGACATCGATGACAGTTTAACGGAATATACGGTTCCTGCTGCCACATGGGCGATCTTCGCTGGCAGTGGAACAAACCTGTCCATTCAAGAATTAGAACAACGGATTGTCACCGAGTGGCTCCCAACCTCAGGGTATGAATACGGCAATGCCCCGGACATTGAAGTTTATATCAATGCCGATCCCGAAAATGCCCAATATGAAGTTTGGATCCCGGTTATTAAAAAATAACCAAATGTGATGCAAATCGCTGCTAAACCATTTGGCTACCCTTCTGGAACATTGGCACTGCCATAGCAGAAGGATGGCTCACTATTTCGCTGTGGATAAGACCATGGTTTATGACTTTGCTCGCATAATATTCAAACCCTCAACTCACCACGAAAACCTCTGACCCCATAGTAAGAAGGAGCGCTGTTGTGATAGATGAAAACGTGGTCGTAACGACGATCGCCAAAGAGCGCCCCGCCAAGTTTTCTGATCTCAGGAGGTGTTTTTACCCAGCTTGACGTTTTGGTATCAAAGCTCCCCAGTTTCTGCAATTCCCGGTATTGTTCTTCAGTTAAAAGCTCAATGTCCATGGCAGTTGCCATATCAATGGCACTATTCTCCGGTTTATGTTCTTTCCGTGAATCCAACCCTTCACGATCGTAACAAACATTTCTACGGCCTTTGGGACTTTCTGCCGAGCAATCATAAAAAATGTATTCCTTCGTATCCTGATCATAGCCAACTACATCCGGTTCACCGCCGGTTTTTTCCATTTCATTGAGTGACCATAATTTTTCTGGCTTAATTTCCAGGTTTGTCTGAATCTCAATCCAGGTTAAACCCTGATGACGGTTCATATTTTTCTCGAAACGGGCGCTCAAAAGGCTGAGTAGCTCTTCACGCTGTTGCGAGGGCAATTCCCTTTTTATATTTTTCATCACGAAACCTCCTTGAAATTACCAAAATTTTCTATTGAAATGCCACGTTGACATTTAGTTTTTACTGTACCGCTAGCTATGTCTGCATATTAAATTGATTAAAATGGATTTTTTCATACTACAATCATGATCGCTTTTTACGACGAATATTACTTTACCCAAGTTTCCTCAGCGCTTCTTCCACATCTGATACAAAATACAGATGTTTGCCCTGATTGGATTCATAAATAAAATCATGGAGTGCCTTGCTTGTATACTCCGAAAAATCACCAATGATTGCCAGTCGGATGCTGTAATTTACATATTTCTGGATAATTTCACCGGCAAGCCGGGTTTTTAAATCAAAGAAATCTTCTGTTAATGCCTCTTTATCTATAATGATCGCATCACATTCGGTTTCATAGCGAACCGTTGCCATTAAGTCCAGTGCGGACTGAACATCGGTCAGGATCGGTGTGCTTGTATGCACATAGGCAATGTTCTGGCCGTTGTTGTTTAGTGTTTCTATTTGCATATTTTCCTCCGTTTTTTTAAATTTCGTTTGGCATAGACGTTTGTCTTTAGGTTATGTTAATGTAAATTTTGATGGTAATCAATGGCATGGTGATTTCATTCTTACGTTTTAATTCGTATCGTTACCTTTGCTATTTTTTTAATTCAACCGAACGTAACATGGAGCTGTTGTACCAAGATGACCTTTACGCCCGCTGCACCGCCTTCAACAGATTAGACCCGCCTGACTAAGATCAATCCCAATTGCTCGGTCGGTATAAATTCGACGGAAGTTTGGTTTTAGCATTGCCCTGGGCAGCGTTGATCTGCATTTGTGTTAAAAAAAGACTGCCGCTTAAGTCGGTATTTTTGATGTTTGCGTCCCGCAAATCGGCACCCAGAAAATTAGTTTCTTTCAGGCTGCAGCCTGAAAGATTTGCCGCAATCATCAATGCCATACTAAAATCTCGGCCATTAAGATTAACCCGTTTAAAGTTTTTACCAAAATAATCTTTGCGCTCCATTTTATCAAAAGAATCGGCCGCCAGTTGCTTACTTACCTTTTTTAGCACCTGGTTAACACCGGTTTGATAGTTTGTTAGATCAATTTGCAGAATTTCAGCCGGAGCCGATGCGGTCATTTTAATGTTTTCGACAATCAGGGCATCAACCTCTGCGCTGACCCGTTTATCCGTGACCAAAGACGACGCCTCTAATAAATACCAGGCCATCTGATGAAGTTGAAAAACAATCATAAAAACCCGAAAGATTTCATTTGCCTTTTCCGGATTGATTTTCCAATTTTCATTGGCATAACTGCTTTGGGTCACTTTTTGACCGGCTCCAAAACAATCATATGCCAGACAGCCTTTCATCTTTTTGTTGGCCAGCTGTGCATGGATATCACAGCAAAAGTCTGCCATTAAGTGTTTGCAGGGCACCCCGGCTTGCTTATTATCGGGAAACCCATCTGTTTTCATACAATATAAAGCGACACAACATAGACCACTGCATTTTTCACAATCAATGCGCAGCGCCGCCGCTAAATCAGCGTATTTACTATTATTCTTCATCCTATCCCACCTATTAAATAGTCCGATCCTTTTATCGATCAGATCTTATTATACCGTATCCCCTGAACTGATCACAACCGGTTTCATCGTGTTTCCTCCTGATCGGTCGATTATGTTTGCTTTTTTATTATACCGTGCAATTGTTGACAGCAGTATGGCAACAATCTATAATGATAATAATAAATTTGGGAAGGCGGCGATCCGATGAAAGTTGACAGGCTTGTTAGCATTATTATGATACTCCTTGATAAAAAGCGTATCGGCGCACAGGAGTTAGCCGATCTGTTTGAAGTTTCACCCCGCACAATCTACCGCGACATCGACACGATCAACATGGCGGGTATTCCTGTTCACGGAGCATCGGGAGTGGGCGGCGGCTTTGAAATTATGCCGCAATACAAGATTGATAAAAATGTTTTTTCGACTGCCGACCTTTCCGCTATCTTGATGGGGCTTTCCAGTCTTTCTAATATGATCCGAGGTGATGAACTGGTAAACGCCCTTGCGAAAGTCAAGAGTTTTATCCCTGCCGACAGAGCGAAAGACATTGACTTAAAAGCAAATCAAATCGCTATCGATTTAAGTCCGTGGATGGGCAACCGGAACATACAACCCTATTTAGAACTTATCAAAACAGCTTTACAGGAAAGCAAGCTACTTTCGTTTGAATATGCAGACCGCTACGGAAATAAAACCGCACGAACAGCCGAGCCGTATCAGCTTGTATTAAAAAGTAGTCATTGGTACTTACAAGGGTATTGCCATAAAAGAAATGATTTTCGCTTGTTTAAACTATCTCGCACATCAAACCTACAGATACAAGAGGAATTTTTTACACCACGAGATTATCAAAAACCGCAATTAGATTTTACTGATATTTTGGTAACGATGCAAACAAGAATCAAAATTCGTATTCATAAATCTGTCATGGACCGGGTCCTTGATTATTGCTCTTATGAACACTTTTCGCCAGACGGTGATGAGCATTTCATTGTTAGTTTTCCTTTCATAGAGAACGAATACCATTACAGTATTCTTTTCAGTTTTGGGGATAAATGTGAGTGTTTAGAGCCGTTACATATCCGCACCGAAATGAAGCGTAGAATACATGATATAGCTACCCTATACAAAAGTTAATACATGCAACCTGTCTTCCCGGATTAACTTAACGAGAATACCTGTAACCCGCATCAATAAGGGATACTTGCCTCGTTATGCGATTTTAACATAACGAGGCAAAATAACATTGAAAAGTCCCTCTAAACCTTAGTATAAAGGGTTTTCAAAATTCCTCGTTACGTGTTTCCGGGAATGCAGGATGCAATAAAAAGGGCAAGACAGACGCCTTGCCCTTTTTATTCCGTTCCAACTATCAAACCGATCAATGGACGGGTAGTATTTTTTTCATGTGGATAACTCTGGAAAAACCAGAACCTGAGGTAAATAAGCTAGTGTCTTCAACTTCCACAACAGCGAAGCCAAATTTTTCATATAACTTTTGCGCTTTCGGATTTGTATCAACGACCTCTAAGATAACACTTTTGCGATTAATTGACTTAGCAAAATCAATAGTAGCATTTAATAGTTGCGTTCCAACCCCCATTCCACGTGCTTTACTTGAAACAACGATTGGACTATTGACACCGTTCGCTACTATGTGTTACTATGTAGATGTAGTAAGTATTACAGAATAGCATGGAGGTGATTGTGCTGGAAAATTTAACGGAAATGTTCAAAGGCCTACTTGAGGGTTGTGTCCTAGAAATTATTGGCTGTGGCGAAACCTATGGCTATAAAATCACGCGACAGTTGAATGCTCTGGGTTTCACAGATGTTGTAGATGGGACGGTCTACACCATTTTAGTGCGACTTGAAAAAAATAAACTTGTTGACATCGAAAAAAAAACATCTGATATGGGGCCGCCGCGCAAGTTTTATGTGCTCAACGATGCTGGGCGTAAGGAACTACAGAAGTTCTGGGAAAAATGGGCGTTCGTATCCTCAAAAATTAATGCGTTAAAGGAGAATAAACAATGAAATTTTGGGAAGAAATCACCGGTAACGACATGACTAAAGAATTCAAAACTTTTGAATCGCAAGCCAAAAAGCTGCCGGCTGATTATCAAACGGCATGGGAAAAGATTAAAGCCAATCTTTGGCCGCACTCAGATTTTACCGGTCGCAACCTCATGCCAATTCTAGACGGTGTACTTGGTCTGCTCGAAGAAACGGCGGCGGACGGTCAGAGTGTCCAAGAGGTTTTGGGTGACGATATCAAGAGCTTCTGTTCAGCACTGATCGGCGAAGAAGGGACAAAGTCTTTTCGCGACAAATGGCGAGCACAACTCAACAATACGATCGAAAAAAAATTAGGTAAATAGGAGGCTAAAATGAGAATCCAAGATATCATAGAAGGTAAAAAAGAGTGGCGGGCGCACATGGCACGTGTCAAAGCACTGCCGCAAGATTATCAGATTGTTTATAAAGAGATTCAGAAATATCTCTTTAAGGTCGGCCCTGTTGAGCTAACCGAAGGGATAGAATTACTCTCGGGAATTGTCGATCTTTTTGAAGAGGGCGCGGTTCCGGAGAAAGGTGTTCTTAAAGTGACAGGCCCCGATGTAGCCGCTTTCTGCGACGATCTAATCAAAGATTCAAAAACTTACGCTGACATCTATCAAGCATCTGTTGCCCAGAAAGTCAACGATGCCATTAAATAGGTAATGATATCTCTGGCCACCCTTGCGTTGTACCTCGGGATTATAATTGTCACCTACATCTTATACCCTCATCATAATTAAATGTCCACCGATTTATAGTCTCACCAATAAGCCGAGACTATCCTGAATTTTTCAAGTACCTCAGACTGGTAATTTCATTTTGCTGGCAACAGAAAACGGGTTGCCAGTAAACAATTAATATTGTCATTGACAACCGCTATTAATATTGTGTAAAATATAATTGTATAAAATTTACATAGATTAATTTAAGGAGAATTACCATGAATATTAATTTCCCAATCGAAAAAACTATAAAAAAGCGCTATAGTGTCAGAAATTATAAAGAACAGGCGATTGAATCCGATAAACAAAAGGCGATTGAATCATTTATCGATTCATTAGAAAATCCCTTTGGGCCTCACATTGCGTTTCACACGCTTGATTTAAAATCCGGACCTACCGCCCAAAAGCTTGGTACCTATGGCTTGATAAAAGGCGCCAGCCGCTATATTGGTGCGACAATCACCCTAGAACCGATGGCATTGGAGGCTTTGGGGTATGAATTTGAAGCCTTAGTCCTTTATTTAGCCGATCTTGGTCTGGGTACTTGTTGGCTGGGTGGCACTTTTAACCGTCAGAGCTTTTCTAATGCAATGAAAATAGAAGCCGGTAAGATTTTCCCGATCATAACCCCCTATGGCTATGCGGCAGACCACAAGCATTTTAAATAAAAGGCCATGCGAAAACTGATCAAAGCTGATCAACGCAAAGAATGGAACCAATTGTTTTTTTCTGATGACTTCCAGTCCCCGCTTTCAGAAGCTGCTGCCGGTGATTTTGCCTTCGCCTTGGAAATGGTGCGATTAGGACCCTCTGCATCCAACAAGCAACCCTGGCGAATTTTATTAAACGATGGTGGCTGTCATTTTTATGAGTATAAAGAACCAGGCTACAGCAAAGCCTTTGGCTACGATATTCAACGGGTCGATATGGGCATTGCTGCCGCACATTTTGATTTTGCCATGAAAGAAAGAAATATTGATGGTCATTTTGTCACCTCAGCACAACTCGAAATTGACTTGCCTAAGCACGTGGAATATGTCTTCTCATGGATCAGGGCATAATAATCCGGCTGTAGACATCGCAACTGTGATTGTATGACGTGGGGCCGTTTTGTTTGTCATGCTACTCACAATCCGATATATTGTTTTTATTCAATAAGCTTTGTGATAATTTAATCCCCTCTTCAATAATTGCTACCGACTTAGAACGATGATTTCCCTGTCTGACGTAATCTTCCTCATCCAGTTCATTAATAATATCAAAATCATAACCTTTCCAGGTTATGTCCAGATTCGTCCCGAAGCGGTCGCTTACATTAAACCGCGTTAATATATCAATACCATTGCCAATTCTTTAATTGCGTTCTCTGGTTTGTCTTGTTCATCTCAATTTTCGTCCTTATCCAGTTGATCGGCGGTGACTTCATCCATCTGACCACCAAAGAATTTATCCAACACCGCTTTAAATGTCGGATTTCCATCTACCAGATAAAACAGCGTCATTGATGATTTCAGCTTCACATCATCAGGCCGGCCAAATACCGCATTGGCATCATGAGACTCAAGCTTCAACAGTTCCCCGGAAATTTCCAGCAAACGCGAACCCAACAGCGGATCGGCCATGTATGCCTTGGCTTCTTGGCGATTCGCGATGCCATAATACCGGGCCGTTTCACTTCGGCCCAGCCCTTTAAGCTGGGGAAAAATATACCACATCCAATGGCTGCGCTTGCGGCCACTTTTTATTTCTGTTAGTGCCTGTCCATAACTTTCTTCCTGGGCTTTGACAAAACGATCAACTGTATCCATCGGTTGTTCCTCTCCTTTGTTTTAAGTATGCGACCTTTCATGACGACCAGATGATTTCTGCGGTGATCAGCAATCCGGCTTTTCATCCTTTCGCGATTTTGTGTTTCCTGGTTTACTCACCCTTTGCTTTTTTCAGATACAAACAATCTGATTTTTACCTGTTTTTTTAGCTTCATACATGGCCGCGTCAACAATTTTAAACAGACTTTGATCTTGCCAACTTCCCCGGGAGCAGCCGATACCAATACTTAAAGTAATCTCCGCAACTACTGCATAGCTACTATTTTGCACCGCTGTTCTGATCGCTTCACCAATATTCAACGCCTGATCTAATTCCGTTTCCGGCATCAGGATGACAAACTCATCACCCCCCCATCGTGCCACAATATCGGTTTTCCGGGCGATTTTTTGAATTATGACCGCAACCGATATTAATATTTCATCCCCGCTCTCATGACCGTATTGGTCATTAATGCTTTTGAAATCATCAATATCCATCAGCATCAAGGTGTAATTTCGCTTGAAGTTTTGAAAGCGCGTCTGTTCATTGAGCAAGGCTTCTTCAAAATAATGCCGGGATGATAGTTGCGTCAGACGATCCCGATTAATTAAATCAGTCAGTTCATCATAGGCTTGTTTTAAACTTTTTGTCTGTTGATCGACCATCTTTCTGAATAGGTGGGTTCGCTCTTCCAGTTCTTTTAGCGGAAAGGATTCCTCCTCTTCATGAACGTCGGTAGGAAACGATAAGTGCATGCCAACAATTCCCACTTTGTTGTCGACCCGGTGCATCACCATCAACAACCGCAAATTATTGAACTTAACCGTTTGCTCCAGAATCTCGGTTTCCATATCCAGTTCCGCTACAACCAGAGCATTATCGGGATCAATTAATTGAAATTGCTTTTTATGAAAGCGCACCTGAATGGGGTTAGGGGCAGATTCCATATCCTGTTGATAGAGCAATAAACCATCCCCGCGCGTATAGCATTTTTCCGCCAAACCGGTTCCAAAGCCGCAAAAATGTTCGCCAAACAGGACGGCCGTTTTTGACCAGTCCCGTTCCGTAAGATAGGCATTGATATATTGGTCGAAGTGTTTTTGGAAAGGGATAATCTTTTCATCTTCAATGGTAGCATTCATAACAGACTCCTTATCGTGTCGAAAAACATTTCTGTTTTAATCCTCCGGCAAACCAATTTTTGATCAACTAAAAGTCAAGCGGCAAATACCGTGATTATCTGTTATTATAACGGTTTTTTATTTAAATGTCTTGTGATTTTTCGCGTGTACCCAGCCGCGGTAAGAACACTACTTATATCCGTAATACCAATAAAATGGTCGTCTGAAAAAACACCCCTGGCAGATTATCTGACAGGGGCTCATTTTAATTAAATTAAGTATTTCTCGATGGTAACGAGGCTGTCACAGTCCCAGATTTCATCGATGATCATTTCCAGAGTGATAACATCCAGTTGGCCAATTTTTTTCCGATAGTCAGCTGGCAAAACACCAAACTTTTTCGTTAACAGCTTCATCACTGTTTTTACCAGGGCTTTCGTCTCACCTTTTTCGATTCCTTTTTCGATTCCTCTTTCGATTCCTTCTTCACGACCTTGCTCGATACCGTCTTCATAGCCTTCTTTTCTTAACACTTCCGCCAATGTCATTGTCATTTCACTTCCTTTCGGATAATTCATATCGATTTGATAAATCATTTTTTCCAGTTCGTCTTTTGTCAGCTGGGGTCCAGCGTTAAAAACATAGCGCATAAACGTCTCGAAATACTCAATCCCAGTTTCCTGATCTTCTAGCTCATCCAGAGCCAGCGTGGCATTAAAAACGACCTTTAAAAGCTCATCACTGTTATTCTTGAAAATATCCCGGAATACCGATAATAAGATCCGCAATCGGGCTTCGCCCTTTATTTCTTCATCCGAAAAGGTTGAGAGATCATAGAGCAGATACTGATAATTGGGAATGAATCGTCGAACGTCCTCGGGGAGTTCCTCATACCCTCTGATCATCTCACCCAAACTGGTTTTGATTTTCCATTTATCCTTGCCATGATAGACCACCAAAGGGATCACCACCGGGATTTTCTGATCAAGTTCCTTTTTCATTTTCTGCTCCCAGATGCGCACCATATAGTTTAGCAGCTGAAAAGCCACACCCTTGCTGGAATAACTTTTATGTTCAAAAAGAAAGTAAACATACCCTTCTTGTTTGTTAATTGCGACTTGAAAAAGCATATCGGAAAAGACTTCCTGGAGTTCTTCATTGACAAAGCTGTCTTTTTGGAGTTCCAGGGTTTCCAAATCGATGATCTTAAGAATACTTTCTGGCAGATAATTTTTTATAAAATCACTGGCTACTTCCACATTGGAGAAGGTCTCCTTAAAAAATTTGTCGTGGGGATTTTGTATCTTCATCAGATCACCTGCCTTTGAAATTATTATACTTGATTGACCTTTAAAACGCTATTAAAAAGAATAACCCTCACCCTGATTTCTTAGGTTAATAACTGGCCTTATTTTTATCGATGATTACGCTGAACACTACCTTAGGATCAGGAATCTGCTGGCAGGGTAGTCCCTGATAAGTTAAGTCATTAAGGTAAGTGGTCGAGTAAACGCAGGTCTCTCAACTCATTGAAAGTGATTGGCTTTGCGCTCCTCACAAAACCGTGCTGGCGCAATTAACGCACACGGCTCCTCATACTATCATTTACACTATATAGCTAAGTTCTTGCCTTAATTCGAAGATACTTACATAAATCTTAGGCTTCGGTAATGGATACCACTTCAGAAATAACACATCTCCTCAAGCTGCTGTTTATGTCCGATTTTCCTCATTAAAAAGAGGCGCTAATTTTAGCCAGCGCCTCTTTTTTATTACTTTTTAAATTACTCTGGCGCTATTTTCCAGCTTTTCGCTGAAAGGCTACCAGATGGCTTTCGGATGCTCTTTTCAGGGATTCAAAGACGGTCCGGACAGCGTCTGGCAATTCCTGGGCCAGAAAACGATTATACATGTCGATGTTTAAAACCTCAGCCTGAACACCAATGGCATAGCTTTCCTTTAGCGATACCGGCAACACCAGATGACTGGCGGCATCATTGACTGGAACCACAAAATCGTTGGCTTCAAATAATGGAGCCAGGGCGGCAATGTGTTTGGCTTCCGCTTTGACAATATTGGAGTACGGTCGGACCGCGCCATACGTTTCAATGATTTTGGCATATTCTGCTTCGGCTGCATATTCATCCTGAATCGCATAGGTCAGCATTTCCTCCAGGGTCAGGTTGTCATCGGCCAAGGCTCCAGCCGCACCAAAGTCGTTACCTTCCGCCATCACAGCGCCCATGGAACCCACCAAGGTGAAAACCAGCAGCAGCACGGTCAATAATTTTGATAAACGTTTCATTTTTCACATCTCCTTATGATTTTTTGGCGTCTGCGAAACGGTTGTGCGCTTCGCTGCGTCTTTTTTATTTCTGAGCTCATCATAACGTGGATCTGTGTCAATCTGGTGTCAGCTAGCCCCCAGGCCATTTAAAAGCGATTTTTTCAGTTTCTTTTAAACAAACCCGATCGGGTAAAACTAGTAAGTTAGCTGTCTTGGAATAAAACAGCTGATATCTTGGCGTATATTCAAAAATTTGAATTTTCTCTTGCAATTGGTGGCTATCTGATTTACAATGTAAACAATAACATCTCCGATAATAGCAAACCTGATGAAAGTCAGGGACGCAAAGCCACGGGTCTAAGGCATTTTGCTACGACAGCCGGGTTGCCGAAGAGGGCGCAGTTTATAAAATTGTATGCCTTTTTAGGCATACAATTTTTTTTATGGAGATCAGCAAGAAAGGAGTCTTTTTATGAAAAAAAGATTAATTCTCGTTTTGGTCCTGGCACTGGCGCTTTCCGCACCAGCAACTGCTTTAGCTGCGCCAAAGAATTCAGACAAAGCAAGTGGTAACGCGTCCCCTAAAAAGGATATCGTTGTCACCCCTGCTCCGACTCCCGAGCCGGTGGTGGTCCCGGTTGAAACCGACGTTACTGACAGCACTGACACGACCGTCACCGCACCGGTTACCAAACCCAGTGAAGAAGGGACCATCGAAGAAGTAACTACTCCCGGCAAAAAACCGGCCAAACCCCAACAGATCTTCAAGCAGGAACTGAACGAACAGAAAAAAGAACTGACTCAACAGAAAAGCATTTTAGCTGAACAAAAGGATGCCCTGGAAGCCGAAGTAGCAGCCCGCCTGGCGGCTGGCGATACTGCCGGCGCAGCAGCACTGCAGGCCGAGCTGGACAGTCTCAAAACTGAATTGGCAGGACTCCAGTCACAGATCAAACAGATCATCAATCAACGCTATATGGTGGTAAAAAACATGTATAGTGACGAAGAACTGGCCCAGTTTGAAAGTGTTTCGGCCCTGATTGAAACGATGCTGGAAGACACCAAAGCTCTCGATGCCGGCAGTGTTACCATCAACAATCAGCTGATTAAGTTTGACGCTCCGGTTTACATCAAAGGCGGGGACATTATGGTTCCAATTAAGGCCATCGCCGAAAAACTGGAAGCCGAAGTAATCTTTAATGAAGAAACCAAAACGCTGACCATCACCAAAGACACTGCCGTGATCGAAATCACCGCTGCTGGCATCACCGCAACTATCGATGGCACCCCGGTGAACATCACCGATCGAATCCAGGTAACTTGCGGCCGCACCTTCATTCCCCTCGATCTGCTGGCTGAAATCCTCAATCTGGATGTCAGCTATGACAGCGAGAATGAAATCATCGATGTTGATGTACCGGTTGACGAAACCACCGATCCGGCCACCGAAACTCCGGTTGACGATGGCACCTCTGATCCGGTCACCGAAACCCCAGTTGACGATGGCACCTCTGATCCAATCACTGAAACACCGGCTGTTGATGGCACGACCGATCCTGCCGCTGAAACCCCGGTTGTTGAACTGACTCCGGACCCCGTCGTACCGGAACTGGAACCCGTTCTTTAATTCATTTAATAACGATATCTGGCAAAAGCAATTTTGCTGAGATAGATTTTCTTCTTCTTTGACCAACCTGAGAACTCATTTCAGGTTGGTCTTTTATTTTTTTGCAAAATTTGGCATGACGTGAGGACGTTTCCTCATATCAAGTCACTTCTTGCAATATCCTTGATTACAGTTTTTGAATATCTGCCCATATTCGTGTTTTCATATCTGGGCGGTACCCTCGCGGATAAGTGGAATCCCAAGCGAACCATGATTGCCGGGGACTTCTTAAGCAGTATTTCGGTTATCGTTATTCTTTTACTCATCAATCAAGGTTTGTGGCAAACTGTATTTGCCGCCACCCTCGTTTCTTCAATGGTAAGTCAGTTTTCAGCCCCTTCGTCGGTAATCATGTTCAAACGAAATATTGATGAACAGCTCATCACCCCGGCGATTTCCCTATCTCAAGGACTACAATCCCTCTATCTTATCATTGGACCGATTATTGGCACATTGCTCTATAAAGGCCTCGGCATTACCTTTTCGCTGACAATCATCGCCATCCTGTTTTTATGCTCCGCGATGGTCCAATTCTTATTGCCAGCCAGCCCCAGAAAGGCTGATTATATTAAGCCCAATCTGTTAGCTCAAATGAAGGAAGGCCTGGTCTATATCGGTAATGATAAAGGGTTAACGGTACTTTGTTCCGTGTTAGGCTTGTTTGGTTTTGCCCAAGGTCTGATTCAACCGCTGACTATTTTTATCCTGACTGATCGACTGCGCATCGAAACGGAAAGTCTCCAATGGTTCTATTCGCTATCCGGGGTGGGGCTTCTGATTGGCGCAATTATCTCCATGTCAATCGTCAGTAAATATAAAACCAGAACGATCTTGTTTTTGGGGATGATCGCTTTTGCCGCTGTCACCGTCGCCGAAGCGCTATCAACCGTGGTGATTCTCACCGCGCTGCTATATTTCTTATCCGGCCTAATCATCGCTTTTGTTCAAGTCGCTATCAGTGTGCCCTTGATTCAAGATGTTCAGGCCGATTATATCGGCAGAATCAACGGCCTGATTACCCCGTTGTTGATTGCGGGAATTTTAATCGGCACCGCACTGTCAGGTGTTTTAATTAAACAACTCGCTTTGATCCCGGTGTTTATGTTATCCGCGCTTATTCTGGTCATTTGCGGCGTCATCAGCCTGGGATACCAAAGCGCACCTGAGCATGTTGAGTTTGACCGCGCACCGTAGATTCTGACCTACGATGCGCCCCCACCTCATATGCTACTGTCGCTTCCGCCTTCACCAATTACAATTTTTTTGGTAAAATATGTATGCCTGATATCTGCCGCCTGCTCAACCCAATTGTCCAGGCCTATTTTTTTCATCAGGCAAAGGTTATACAATTTTATATTCTGGGGAAATTTTCCGGCTCCGTCTGCCAGAGGCATCAGATATTTACACGGAAAGTCAACGCAATTGAAGCAATAGTCAACGCCCTTTTGTTTAACACAATCAAGTGTTTTGCAACTTTTCCCCTGCATTTTTAAAAGCAGACAGATATTCCCTTGCGTACAGCCTTTACAGGTTATTTTTTCGGCCGGTATTTTCGTTGACTCTGACAATCTTTTCTGAAATTGATCAGTCACATTATCCTCGTACATTTCACAGTTAAAGCAATCAATCCCACATGGTGCAACAATTTTTTCTTTCATAATCGATATCCTCCAAATAATTATTTCAGCAATTCTGTTTAAAATTGCTTTATATTATCTTAGATACTTGTTTATAAAAAAGGTTACACAATATCAGCTGTAATTTTTTTAATTTTCTCCGATATTTCTTTTTTGTCGTAT
Organism: Acetobacterium sp.; assembly: GCA_028692885.1. Lineage (GTDB taxonomy): Bacteria > Bacillota > Clostridia > Eubacteriales > Eubacteriaceae > Acetobacterium. Next base: position 50,155 of record JAQUWM010000008.1, read on the forward strand.
TTTTGCTCGACGGAATATAGATAAGCGATCTTTTTAAGTAATGACAGATTTTTAAAATGCGCCTTTCGTAATTCATCTGTTTTCGGCTGGTTATAGCCCGTCGGAAGTGGGAGCCGATGATCATTCATATATTTTACCCATAGCTGGCATTTACATGGCTTCTGGGGATCAATCAAACTGCATCTCATTTCAAATAACTCCTGAAGATGCTTTCTTCCTCTGAATAGCGTAACCTTAACGTTTTCAACTGACATATCCAGGATCTCGGCTATTTCTTTGTTTTTAAGATCGGTACAGGTTTTTAGTAAAAAACATACCCGTTGGTTTTTGGGCAGGCATTTTAAAAAAGCTTGCAGACATTTTTCGCGCAGTTCATCCATCACCAAATCATCGTCAAAATCACAATTGTATTCGATGTTGTCAAAGAATTCTTTTTCGGTAACACCTAAATTTTCAGTTATTCTAACCAAGGGCAGCTTGTTTATATAGTTGAAATACTTGTAGCACTCGTTTATAACAATCCGGTATAGCCAAGTGAATAACTTTGATTCTCTCCTGAATTTATCTAAATTTTTATATGCATTTAAAAACGAGTTTTGAAGAACATCCTCAGTATCCTGCTGATTATCAATCATTCTGAATGCACAGGCATATAATTTATCATAATCCCGGATGATCAGGTTCTCTAGTTCGATCTGTAAATCGACGTAATCAGAATTGTTACTCATCATTATCACGATGTTTCCAATGGAAACAAACCTCCTTTTTTGAATACTCGGCATTTGCGAAATGCCACAAATCATTCTGACCGTTCGCCTGCCTTCAGGTTACGCTATTAAAATCTTCCAAATCGCTCTGCCGGCGTCTTCACTGACCTTTACAGTCGGCTGCCAGCCTCTGTCAAGTAGTCCAAGCCAGATATGGCATGCACAGATGCCAATATCGACATTCGGGTGTTCCCATTTAAAGTGCTGGTATCCCGGTGGCATCGCAACGGTGATCGTATTGAAGGAATCTTCAAAGCCGAACCGCCACATTTGGGCATTTCCAGCCGAAGGCGCTTTTCGACCCAAGTCCAGCGTATACAATATGTCATCTGACAGATGACAAAAATCATCCTGATTCTCAAGCAACTCAATAATTTCTTTCCGTTTATGGCTGATCGTCTTTTCTGTGATCCGGTCCATCAATCGCAATCCGCTGTCCTCATAATAACCAAGTGGCGTGATGCAGATCGCCCGCACCCCAGTGGTCTCACCTCTTGAATACCCAAACCCCTTGTTTGCTTCTTTTAACTGGTCAGGTGATTGCAAATGGGGCATCAAGCGTTCAAGCTCTGCCAGTTTGTAGTGCCCATACCAACAAGTCGAAAGGTTCTTACTCTGGGCGTAAAGAATCAGCAACTCCCCGACGAAACCCGCCTGTGAAATAGAGATGGCATCGGTTTCGGTCACAAACGCAATGTTATCTGGTGGTGATTTCATCAGCGGATAGAGCACTTTTGTTGGATCGGCACGAAAGAATCGGATCGCAACGTGATGATCAAACGGAATCGGCATTGCCCTGGCAAAGTTTTTGATTGCGTCCATGACGTCTTGATCAACCGGTTTCATTTGATAACTGCGTGCTGATCGCCTGGTATCGATCGTACTTTTAATCGAAAACGTAATTGACATTTGCGGTACCTCCATAATACCGGGCCGTTTCACTCCGGCCCAGCCCTTTAAACTGGGGAAAAACATGCCACATCCAATGGCTGCGCTTTTGACCACTTTTTATTTTCGTTAGTGTCTGCCCATAACTTTTTTCCTGGGCATTAACAAAACGCTCAACTGTATCCATCAGTCTTCCTCCCGTCATTTTTATTTGGCAACTTTTAAGCTGATTTTATCATAATACGTTTATATACGATATCCTTTGCTCACTAAATTTAAAACAAAAGAACGGAGTTTACATGTTTTTTACATAAACATTAGGTAATCGACTTGATTATTGGATGGTTTTAGTTTAGAATTGTTATAAATTAAATATAATGACGGGAGATTATAACAATGAAATGGTTTTACAACATGAAGATCAGAACAAAGCTTTTAGCCGGATTTATGCTGGTAACAGTCATCGTCGGTATTGTCGGCTACATGGGGATCACAAATATAAAAGCGTTGGATGCATCCAGCACGAAACTGTATGAACACGTGACGCTGCCAACCTCGGATAGCGGGAATATGGGTATTGAGTTTGGGAAGATCAATACCCATATTAGAGATATGATCATTGCCGATGATCCCGCAATCATTGCGGCAACTGGCGATAAAATCGCTGTCAGTCGCGACAAAATCACTAAAATATCCGAGACCTTTGAACAGAATATTCTTGATGATGAGATGCAGCAACTGTATCAGCAGTTCATCGATTCCCAAAGGGTTTATGCGACCGAGCTGGAAGCGGTGATGGCCTTGGCCCGCCAGAATCAGGACGAAGAAGCCCTTGCCCGGATCGCAACTACCGGGGTCGTTGGGATGGCCTCGCAAGCCGAACAAGATGCCCTCGAAAAAATCCACGATATGACGGTGGAGGATGGCAAAGAACTGTCCGAGGCCAATCATAACCAGACAAACGACGTCGTGACCACGATGACGGCCTTGATGGTAATCGGCGTTCTGCTGGCTCTGTCCTTAGGTTTTTTCCTCAGTTTAGTCATCAGTCGTCTGCTTAAAAAAGCAGAATATATGATCAAAGAAATGCGGCTGGGGCATTTGGGTGCGCGGCTGAATATGAATAGCCGCGATGAAATCGGCCAGATGGCCATGGCGATGGACGGGCTGGCCGATGATCTCCAAAATGTGGTGATTGCTACCATGAACCAGATTTCCGAAGGTGATGTTTCGGCGACGATTGAAGTCAAAGATGACCAGGACGAAATCTCCCCAGCGCTTATAAAGACCATCGCAACCATCCGGGATCTGATTAGTGAATCAACGATGCTGTCACAAGCCGCCGTGGAAGGACGTCTGAACACACGCGGTACGGCAGATGCCTTTAAGGGCGGGTTTAAAGAAATTGTTGGCGGGGTCAATAATATGCTGGATGCCCTGGTTGGCTACATCGATGTCATGCCCAACCCGGTTTTAATCATTGCTAATGACTTTGATATTCTCTATTTGAATGATTCAGCGGCTCAGGTTGTGGGACTTGCCAAAAATGAAGCCCTTGGTCAGCCTTGTCACAGTCTCTTTAAGACATCCGATTGCCATTCGGAAAACTGTGCCTGCACCCGAGCGATGCGTACCGGTAATGCCGCAACCAGCGAAACCGATGCGCACCCAAATGGTTTAGATCTCGACATTTCTTATACCGGATTGCCAATTACCGATCATTCCGGGAAAATTATTGGTGCCATGGAATTCATCACCGATCTGACGGCCATCCGCGCGGAAGAACGGCGGATGATAAAAATCTCCAACTATCAGCAAAATGAAACACAAAAATTAGTGACCGAACTCACCAAACTTTCCCAGGGGAATACCGATGTTGTCATTGAACTTGCCCCCTGTGACGCCGATACTCAAACGACCCATGAGACCTTCTTGCTTATTGGCGATTCAGTCAGTCAATGTGTAGCATCGATCAAAGCGCTGGTTCAAGACGTTGGCATGCTGGCGCAGGCCGGTATCGCAGGCAACCTCGATACCCGGGCAGATATCAGCAAACATCAGGGCGATTTCGCCCGGATTGTTGACGGCGTCAATGCTACGCTTGATGCCGTGGTAGCGCCGGTTCAGGAAGCATCCGCGACCTTAAACGAACTGGCGCAGGGGAACCTGAACACCGGGATGGAGGGCACTTATCAGGGCGATTATACCCTGATTAAGGACAATATGAATCAAACCGTCGACTTCCTCAAACACTATGTCAGCGAAATCACCACTACCTTAGAAGAAATCGGCCGGGGAAACCTCGATCAGCACATCACCGCCGACTATCTGGGCGACTTCCAGGCCATCAAAACAGCACTGAACGACATCACCACCAATCTCAGTGCTACCCTATCCGACATTAATATTGCCGCCAGTCAGGTTGAAATCGGCTCCCAGCAGATTTCCGATGGCGGTCAAGCCTTATCCCAGGGTACCACTGAACAGGCCAGCGCGATCCAGCAACTGACCGCTTCCATTGAAGAAGTCGCCGCAGAAACCAAAAAAAACGCCATCAATGCCAATGACGCCAATGACTTGGCATTGCAGGTTCGAAGCAATGCTGAAGTGAGCAATGATCAGATGCATCAGATGGTCGCCGCCATGGTGGACATTAACGACTCTTCAAAAAGCATTTCCAAGATTATCAAAGTCATCGATGACATCGCCTTCCAGACCAATATTCTGGCCCTGAACGCCGCCGTTGAAGCTGCCCGGGCGGGTCAGCATGGCAAGGGCTTTGCGGTAGTTGCCGAAGAAGTAAGAAGTCTGGCCGCTCGCAGCGCCGAAGCCGCCAAGGAAACGACCGGTCTGATTGAAGGCTCCATTGACAGAGTCAATGCCGGCACAAAAATTGCCGATCAAACTGAAGAAAGCCTTAAAGAGATTTTAACTCAAATCCAAAAAGTGACCGATCTGGTGGGCAGCATCGCCCAAGCCTCTAACCAACAAGCCTCTGAAATCGCCCAAATCAACCGAGGCATCGAGCAGGTATCTGAGGTCGTTCAAACCAACTCAGCCACTGCTGAAGAAAGCGCCGCCGCCAGCGAAGAGCTTTCCGGCCAGGCTGAAATGCTGAAACAAATGGTGGCGGCCTTTAAAACCAAGGATTCAAGGACATCGCAGTCAATTAGAAAAGAAACCATTTTCCAGCCCGTGAAAACCACCCGTTCACCTACGGCCGAAGTTACAATCGATTTGGATGATGACAGCGACAAATACTAGCCGACATCATATTTATTGTCATAGGATAATGAAAAAAACAGCGAACTTTGAGTCGCTGTTTTTTATTGGCAAGATTTTTTTGCAAGCTTTTTTTATTTCGGGTTTCGAATCACTGGGTCGATCGATGCAAAAATCCTGACTTTCCCGTTTTTTCTGTCACCTCATAGCTCTCATTCACCATATTTCCCGACGTTTGACGGCAGAATCTGCGAAACCTCCCCTTGTCATGTGCTTGAATATTCTCATCAAAAGAAATACAATATAAGCCCAGTAAAGTAAAGATGGTGAATCTAAATGAAACGAATATTTTTAGTTGAGGACGATCAGACCATTGCTAAAAACCTGATCCTGTTACTCCGTGCCGAGGGTTTTACCGTCACCCACGCCCCGTCTCAGGCTGACGCTTTTGCTGCGCTTGCCGGGAATAAATTTGACTTGGCGCTGGTTGATATTTCTTTGTCTGACGGTAATGGCTTTACGGTTTGCACCGAAATCAAAGCAACCGGGGATATTCCGGTTATCTTTCTAACCGCTTCCGGCGATGAGGCAAGTGTTGTTACCGGGTTGAACATGGGCGCCGACGACTATATCACCAAGCCGTTTCGGCCCCGGGAATTAATTGCCCGGATTGGTGCTGCCGTGCGAAAAAGCGGGCGTTCGCCAGCGGCTTTTGAACTTCACGGTCTTCATGTCGATACGGCCAGTGGTCTGGTGAAAAAAAACGGCCACGAGGTTTTTCTCTCAGCACTTGAATATCGCTTGCTGCTGGTGTTTATCAGCAACCCTAATAATATTATCACAAGGGGCCAGCTGCTTGACGAATTGTGGGACGCAGCGGGCGAATTTGTCAATGACAATACCTTGACCGTTTATATCAAGCGCTTGCGGGAGAAGATTGAGACCGACCCCACCAGCCCGCAAATCATTCTGACTGTTCGCGGAACGGGCTATCGATTGGGGGGCGAGTATGCTGCGGAATAGCGAGTTTCGGCTATTTGCCATTGTGTTCGCCTTAATCACCGCCGTCGCGATGATGCTGGGATTTGCCATCAATATGGCGGCGGGAATCCTTGTCAGCGCTGCTGCCGCCGCCTTTGGCACCGCGTTTTTCACCTTTACCAAAGCCCGTTACCAAAGTCTTGCACGGATTGCAGATCAAATTGATCAGGTGCTTCATAATGCTGACAACCTGTATATTGGTGAAGCGGACGAAGGCGAACTTTCCATTTTACACAGCGAGATAACCAAAATGACGCTGCGCATTCGGGAACAAAACGACGCCCTGAAAAAAGAAAAAGAACATCTGGCCGATGCGCTGGCCGACATCGCCCACCAACTTCGTACCCCGCTGACGTCCGTAAATCTGATTTTGTCCTTGTTAGCGAAGAACCCTGATAAAAACGAGCGGCAAGCCTTTCTACGGGAAGCCGAGGAATTGCTGCTGCAGATGGATTGGCTGCTGACTTCGCTACTAAAACTATCCCGCCTGGACGCTGGCATTGTGGTGTTCCAAAGCGAGCCGATCGACCACGGCCTTTGAAAACATCGGCTACGCCACCCTTGACGGCGGTAAAAATTCGGACAAACCGTATCTTTTTATCGCCGGATTCAACGAGAAAACTTTTAATGATTTGCCCATCAACCTGATTTCCGGCCGGCTGCCGGAAATCAGCGGGGAAATTCTCGTTTCGGCAAGCGTCGCTGCCAACGGCGGCGTTAAATTTGTGGTCGGTGATACCCTTTCCCTGGCTGTCGGCAACCGCATCAGTGGCAACGCGACTCTCGGGCAGCACGACCCTTACGCCGGGGGCGAAACGCTGGTTCCCCAAGACCAGCGAACTTACACAGTTGTCGGCCTCTACCAACGGCCCGGATTTGAAGAATCGACCGCACCAGGATATACCTTGATAACCAAAGCCGATGCCCTAGACCAGGCGGATCGTTTCAACCTCTTTGTCACACTGACAAACCCCCGCAGTGTCCAGAATTATGCCAGCAATACTACCGGAGCCGGGACTTACGTCCTTAACGATAATGTCCTGCGCTTTATGGGTCTTTCGAACGATAACGTGTTTAACCTATTTTTGTATGCGGTGGGCGGCATTTTGGTCACCATCATCATGATCGGCTCGATCTTTCTGATTTATAACGCCTTCAACATCTCATTGAACGAACGCACCCGGCAGTTCGGCATGCTTTCGTCGGTGGGTGCCACCGCCCAGCAACTGCGCAATTCGGTGCTGTTTGAGGGGCTTTGCATCGGTGCGATCGGCATCCCGATTGGCGTTTTGGTTGGTATCGGCAGTATCCGCCTGGTGATTTCCGTTGTCGCCGGAAATTTCGGCAACGTCATGTACAGTAATGTCCCGTTAACCTTGACCGTATCGATGCCCGTCATTGTCGTTGCGGCGGCGGTTAGCTTGGTTACAATTCTGATTTCGGCCTATATCCCAGCCCGGAAGGCTGCCAATACGCCTGTGATGGAGAGTCTTCGCCAGACCAACGCGATCAAAATTGAATCCCAAGCCGTGAAAACCTCAAAACTGGCCCAGCGACTTTACGGTTTAGAGGGAACCCTGGCACTAAAGAATTTTAAACGCAACCAGAAAGGCTATCGCAGCATTGTCCTGTCACTTGTTTTAAGCGTCGTGCTGTTCGTCTCGGCCAATGCTTTTGTAACGGATATGAAACAGGCGGCCGAGCGGTCAGTCACCTTTACGACCTATGACATCGGCTTTGCCACCGTGGACATGGACGATCGCGACATGCTGTCGCTTTACGACAAACTAAAAACCACCGCCGGTGTTTATGAAAGCTCCTATCAAGCGCTGATGAAATATTCATGCGCTGCCAAAGCAAGCGATCTTTCCGATGATTACCGGGTAAATGTGGCTTCACCGGCGCCGGATGAAACGGTTAATCTGCCCATGGACCTCCTGTTTCTTGATGACAATACCTATCTGAATCTGCTAAACGGCTTGGGCTTACCGGCCGCGGACTATACCGGAGCAAATGCGAAACTGATCGCCGTCGCCAAAATGCCAAACCCAGACAATCAGATGGCAGAGGTTGATCAGCTTAATGATCTATTTGCACGTGCTTCGCTGAATCTTACCATTGCTCCCGCAACAAATGGCGAACCGACGACGGAACCGGGGCAAAACGTCAGCGTCACCTTTGTCGAGACGGTATCGCCAGATACACTGCCAATCCCAGGAAACACCGGGTCGGACAATTCGTTCTTTTTTACGGTAATGGCCCCCTATTCACTCAAAGCGCAGTTCGAAACCGCTGATTCTGATGTGGCTATTAAGGGCTTGACCTTTCGCTCAGAGCAGCCCACCCAGTCGACGGCTGAAATGGAAAAGATGATTCTGGGTGCCGGAATTACCGCCGATTACACCCTCTACAATACCTATAAAATGCTTGATGAGAGCCGCAATTACATCTTCATTGCCAACGTCTTCGCGTATACGTTTATCATGATGATTTCGCTGATTGCCGTGGCCAATGTGTTCAATACGATTTCTACCAATATCAAGCTGCGCCGGCGGGAACTTGCGATGCTTCGTTCGGTCGGGATGTCCGACCGCGATTTCCAAAAGATGATGAATTTTGAGTGTGCCTTTTATGGCCTGAGGGCCTTGCTTTTCGGGCTTCCCATCGCGGCCATCGCTTCCTGGCTGATTTACAAAGGGATGGTTCTCGGCGGGACGGACACGATCGATTTTGTGTTCCCCTGGATTAGTATGGCCATCAGCGTGTTCAGCGTACTCTTTGTGGTTTTCATTACCATGCTGTATGCTGTTAGCAAGATCAAAAAAGAAAATATCATTGATGCCCTGCGGGATGATATGACGTGATTCAAAACAAAAGAGTCTCTGGAATTGGGGCTAAGTGATTCGCAATCGCCGCGAAAGGTACTTTAAAACTCAAAAAAATACAAAGGCATGACAAACGAATCACCCCTTTGTCATGCCTTATCACAAATTATCTCGGAGCTATTTTTACTTACCCGAGATTAATCATCGTAACTGAACTCCCGTGATCCCGCAGCAGCTCAACTAAGTTCTCCGTTTTCAGCCACACTGTCATGGTATTTTCATTGGGGTGAATCGCAATTGTACGATTATTATAACGTTCATCAATAAAAACTTTAACGCTTTTATTGTCATCGTTCAAAACTCCAAATGGTGTGACTGAACCTTTTTCCAGTCCCATTATTTCCTGTAAATCCTTTTCGGAAGCAAAGCTGAGCCGGCGCGAGTCAATTATTTCCCGCAGCTTTTTCAGATCGATCTGCTTTTCTTCTTGCACCGAAATCAAATAGAAGTGCTTCTTTTTATCATCCCGAACAAATAAATTTTTGGCTATACATTCAGCGTCAGGTAAATTTAGTTTTTTCATTTCATCAATGGTATATACCGCTTCGTGTTCAACCCGCTGATAAGAAATCTTCGTCTCATCCAATAATTTCAGTACTGCTTGCTTATTGACAAACATGATGGTTCACCTTCCTTTTTTGATCGCAGTTGATCTTTATCGATGAGCTGATTTTACCACAAAACAACAGCACGATAAGCTGTTTTTTGATTTATGCCTTGTTTTCTAGTTGTGATGTGCGCCAGCCGTGCAAATTACGGCAGCATTCCTCAAGAAATTGTTCCCTTCATAATTAAGAACAGCAATTCAGCAGATCCAGCTGGTTCCAGAAAAAACTTGAAAATAACGGTTGAAAGCATTAGAATAAGGATGTGCAATCGACTGAGATAAATAGCATTTGATCAGCGCCTCGTTTAGAAGTCGCGCTGTCAAATACTCCGTTTATCATCCTGTCTTGTTTGCATTGATCGACAGATTGAAAGGAGTTTTTATGTTAAAACAAAATAAAACAGAGAGTGTGGCAGACCGGGAGGTTTGCAAAATCTAATCTCTGCAAAACCTCCCGTATTGTAATCAATACTTTCAGGAGGAAAAATAATGAAATATTCAAATAGAGAAAAAAACATTTATCAGCGTCAACCCTGCCAGGAGAGTTTCTTCTGCCAGAATTGTGGCGGTGCCGTATCATTTACCGGTGCCGGCACCAAACATCGTAATCATTGTCCCCATTGTCTGTTCAGTCTTCACGTTGACGTGTTACCTGGCGATCGTTCGGCCGATTGCAACGGTTTAATGGAACCGATTGGTATCTGGATTCGCAAGAATCAGGAATGGGCAATTATTCATCGTTGTCGCCGCTGTGGCCATCTCAATTCCAATCGGATTGCCGCCGATGACAACCCTCTTAAACTAATGTCCATCGCCATAGCCCCTTTGGCCAGTCCACCCTTCCCTCTGGAAGAAATGACCCAGGTCCTCACCGGCGCCACAGGTGACAGCAATGAGCAGGATTAATTTGGACGGGTACGGTTTAAATGCATCCTTACGTCTGGAAGCCACTCATTATCCGAAACTTTTTGTCGCCCGCATTCTGTCCCAGTCCCAGGGTATCTCCCGGGTTGTTTCTGAACAGGGCGAGTTTTTCGCCGAATTGTCGGGCCGGTTGCGCTACGAAACGATTGAAGCCGCCAATTATCCGGCTGTCGGTGATTTTGTGATGCTTGATCGTCCCTCAGGAAACCATGGTCATGGCATTATTCACCATCTGCTGACCCGCAAAAGCGTCTTTGTCCGCAAAGCTGCCGGATCATCCAGTCAGGCACAGGTGATCGCCGCCAATATCGATCATGTTTTTATCTGCATGTCCGTCAACAACGATTTTAATCTGCGTCGGCTGGAGCGCTATTTAAGTCTGGTCTGGGAAAGTGGCGCAACCCCGGTCGTCGTCCTGACCAAAATCGATTTAACTGATGATCTGTTAGCCAAATGCCGAGCGGCTGCAGCAATCGCCATTGGCGTTGACATCCTCGGTATTTCACCCCTGCAAAATGAAGGCTTTGAGGATCTCATGGCCTATTTGTCAACCGGTCAGACCGTCGCTCTACTCGGCTCATCTGGGGTTGGAAAATCAACCCTGATCAATTGGCTAAGCGGTGACCAACTCTTAGCTACCCAGATGATCCGAAATGATGACAGGGGTCGTCATACCACCACAAGACGAGAATTGATCCGGTTAGCCGATGGCGGCATGCTGATCGATACCCCGGGTATGCGTGAAATTGGCATGCTTGATGTCAAAGCAGGGTTCGACCGCACTTTTAGCGATGTGGAAACCTACCTCAACACCTGCCGGTTTCGCAATTGCACCCACACTAACGAACCGGGTTGTGGCATTTATGCCGCTTTAAAGGCTGGTCACTTATCTGAGCAGCGCTGGCAGGCCTACCAGAAACTGACCGCAGAAAATGACTATTTCGAGAATAAGGCAGCCTTCTTAAAAAAGAAGAAGGAAAAATTCTATCAGATCGCCCGCTTAAATCGAAAGAATAAGAAAAAATAATATTATTAAAAGACCTTGCCTGAATTGGTTATATTCTGGCAAGGTCTTTTTTATAAAAATGCTGCGATCAGGCCAAGCTTTCCACTTCCTCCATATCGTGTGAGTAAAAAAGAACCGTCTGATTGTTACCAGCCATCTTCCGAATCAACTTCCTGATTTCATGGCTGGCCCGGGGATCAAGACCGGCTGTTGGCTCATCAAGAACGATTAGCGTCGGCTGATGAAGAGTCGTCACTAGCCAGAGCAAGGCGCTTTTGTTGACCCAGCGATAATCTGATTGCCGGGGTATTCCCGGTATCTCCCAGGTACAGGCTTCCAACCGCGTTTGCAGCTCGGTTTCACTGAGCCTGATCCGATATAGGGCCCCGAACAAGGCCAGATTCTCCCGGGCTGAATAGCCTTCGAAAAATGGCGTTGTCTGAAGTTGGACAGCCCATAAATAGTCACTGTTGCTTACGGATTGCTGAGGCGTCGGTGACCTCGCTTAATCCTGACGTAACAGCGCCTGGGTTGCACAACGCAAGGAACCGCCCTGGGCATTATGGGCGCCAAAGAAAATCGGATAAACCGTGATCCCGCGTTTTTCCAGTGCTGCTTTGATTTCATGATTGTCTTCGTTTTCATTATAGCCCATGATATAAGTATTGGCGTCAATTGGCAATCCATTAATCACAAGGTACTTCAGCTTTTCGATTCCTACTTCGATCAAATCCCAATCTTTTAAAGCTTCCGGAAGTCCCTCTATGAAGGCGTCGGGACAGACGATGGCGAGCCCCTTCCGTGGTACCGACAGGGCACAATCCAGATGTAAAACCGTATCGCAAAGGGGCACCCTGACCACCTCGTAGTCACGTCCCAGATAATTTTTCAGCCACAAATAGCCCATTTCGTTGGAGCCGACTGCAGCATTCTCTGAATTACCCACCAGGATGGTTTTACACAGGACCATGACGTCACCACCTTCAAGCAACGGTGCATCATTGGCATAGTCACCCAGCAGCGGCAAATGCGGCATTGCGGCCCACTTAACCGCCGGCACATTGCATTTCTCCGTCAACAGTGGCCGGAGCCCTTCGATATCGACGCGCCGCAGCGGGGTTCGCAAATTGGCTTCGATGACCTGATTGCCGATGATAATCAGGTTATCCCGGGGGAAATCCTGTGAATAACCGTTAATCAGAGCCTCGCCGCCAAAGCATATTTTTACATCCTCTTCGCTAAGCCACCTCGGGCGATAAACCTTGACGTCAAGACTTTCTAATATTTTAACAAATTCATCATTTTCTGCCCTGAGCAGCTCAGCTTCTGTCACGCCACTTTCGGCATCAACAATGCACGCATCCCAACTTCTTCCGGCATTCTCGATGGCAATTTTCTGTTCCGCTACCGGCAAGACCTTTAAGGCTTCCTGAAGCCATGCCGCCTGAAGCGATGGATTAAAACCACTTGCTTCACCGACGATCACTTCTTTTAAACGGCCATATTCACTGCCGATATAAACGGGCCCTTTACTCTTGCCCGTTTCATTAATTGATTCATCCTTTTGATTGGAATAATGTTGGCTCATTATGGTAACCTCCCGATTGGTTAATTCTAATTAACGTCATTATACAACGGAAAGCCCTGTCCACTCAATGCTTTTTCTATCGGAAAAGGGCGTTATGCTTCGCTTTCGCCATGGCCGTATTCAGCAATCGGCACCGGCTCAAAGTGAAAGCAACCAAAGGACTGACCGATAGAGATAAAAAAACAGTCGCAATGACTGTTTTTTTATCATTAAGAGCTTTTGCTCCATATACCATTTGTCGTATCATAAACGAAGGTGCCGCCTTCGGAATTCTTTGCTCTAAAAAAGTCGCTCAGGATCTGTCTCGATACTCCCCTAACTTTTATCAAGACTAAAGGATACCTTGGCCCCTTGTTCTTCACTTCTGTTTTCAATTTTTAGTGTGCCATCGTGCATTTCAACCACTTTTTTGACAAAGCTCAAGCCTAAACCATAGTGCTGATTTTTACGTGATGTGTCCTCTGTGAAAAATTCCTGGACGGCTCTTTTTAAGCCTTCCTCCGAAAAGCCCGTCCCACCGTCTTTTATCTCAAAAACAACATGGCTTTCACGGTCTAATATCATGATATCAATTGCGCTGCCCGGAGGCGAGTGCCTGACGGCATTATCGATAAGATTGATGATTGCCCGTTTGATCAGCTCCCTGTCGATAGACAAATAATCGCATTTTGCCTCATTTTGGATATTGATCTCAATCTGCTTGCTTTTGCAGAGGGGCAAAATTGCGGTGGTCAGATCATCGATAAAATCCTTTAACTGAACCACTTCTCTGTTAAACAGCTGCGGCTCATGGTTCACAACGCCCATCAGCAATTCCAGATACTTTTCAATGCTGTTGGCTCCAGCCAGAATGTCGGTCAGCACTTCTTTATCCACCTCAGGCGACACTTCTTCGAGCAGTAATTCGGTATTGCCTTTAATAATGGTCAAAGGCGTTTTAATATCGTGAGCCAGGGCCGAAAGTTGTAGCTTTCTTTGCTCTTCCTCGTGCCACTGCAAATGAAGGGAATCCGCTAAAGCAGCTTTCAGTTTATCGATTGCAGATAAGGATGCATTAAACTCAGTGATTTCTGTTGGCTTTATGTCAAAATCCAAATCCTGAGCCTTTATTTTTTCCGTTGCCAGATTAATGGGAACTAGGTTTTTCTTTAACGTCCGGCTGAATTTCAATGCTGTTATCAGCGCAAACACGATGATAATGATTAAAAGCAGCCCGATCAGCAGCAGCTCCGGATTGGGGATTATTTTGTGTAAAAGCGGATTGCTGAAATGCGCCAGCATATCGTATTTAATTAACACGATATTGCCATTGTCCTGGGCTATTTCTTTGTAAAAATCATAATACGCCCTTTGACCGGTTGATAATGCTGCTTTCGTTTTTGCCAGTTCCTGATCACTCATATCGCTTTCAATGACACTTCCACTGCTATCGATGATTATATATTGACAATGAACCGGTAACACCTCTTTATCAAAACGCGTTCTGATCGTTTCCTCTAATTGATTCAATTTCAGCTCCGTTGCGTTCGCCTGTAAAAGAAAGCCCGATTGAAAAGCAATGGAACCTGCTATAATTGCTGCAATTATTATCATCAGAACAGCCGCCGAAAATCCAACCAGATGCTCTAAAAACAGCCTAAATACTGAAATTGTTCTCTTTATTTCCATTTGTATCCCACTCCCCAAACGGTGACAATCGGACAGTCAATGAGGGCACCAATTTTACTGCGGATATTTTTTATGTGGACGCGAATCGATGACACATCACTTTCCGAATGATAGCCAAAGACTTTTTCTAAAATGCTCTCCAGCGAAAAGACCTGTCCTTTGTTTCGGGCCAGCAGTTCACAGATTTCGTACTCACTTTTTGTCAGATCCGTTAACTCTCCCTTAATGGCCAGAGTCCTTTCTGACAGATCGAAAACACACTGGTCTAAAATCAGGCGCTGGTGCTTGTCCCGGCTTTCTCGGCGAAGATGGGCCGTCACCCGGGCTCTCAGTTCAGCAATCCCAAAGGGCTTTTTGATATAATCGTCGCCACCTGCCAGAAAGCCCTCAACCACATCGCCTTCCATCGTTTTGGCGGTTAAAAATAAAATGGGACAATCGATAACCTGCCGGTTTTCTTTGCAAAAGCGGATGCCGTCAAGTTGCGGCATCATGATATCAAGCAGGATCAGGTCGATCTTTTTAAGCGCTTGTATTTCAAGCTCGGCTGCCGAATTTTTTATTTGAACACGGTGTCCATCCCGCGTCAGAGCGGTTTCAATCATCCTGCAAATTGCTTTGTCGTCGTCGATGACAAGGATCTGAGCCATTGTTTTCTCCTCTAATCGTCAGATTTTCTGCCCTCCCATTTATTAAATGATAAGACCAATATTGTTGTAAAAAGAAAAGTATAAATGAAAATAAAACTGCCGCCGTTTATGACATCCCTTGCTTGTAAAAAAGCCCCATTGGATAACTTGGCGGTTAGCAGCATTTCGGCAAACCGTGACGAAATTCCCCAGGGAAGATAGGGCCATATGACGTCACCAAGACCGGTTAAGAGTAAAGCCCCAAGCAAGGTGCCGACTATACCAAGGCCGATGCTGAAGCCTTTACCAAAACGAAAGCTTACCAGATAGTGTAATAAATACAGCGGCATCACACTTAGCCATAAAAGAACTGCTGTTTCGCCGTAAAATAAGAGATTCTGCCGGATATAACCCATTTTTATAAAGACTGTGCCAAAGCCCACTAAAGCCAACAAAGCAGAAAACAAGCCCAATAAAATCAGTATCAAAAGCTTACTTATATGTGGCAGCGACTTTGCGGTGGCATAAGATAAAATCGTTTGAAAACCGCCGGCGCCCTGCTCCAGCTCCGAAAAAAGCGCTGTAATGATGCCAATCAATACTGGAAAAACAACCGCTAATGCCTGCAGATAGGCTGACAGTTTAGCTGTTTCATCCCATGGTGAAATAGAATAGTAGCCGATAAATAAGCTAATCCCTATCAACGGAATGATTACATGAATCAGCCAGATGGGGGTATGTAAAATCTTATAACAATCTGATTTTAGATTTGTATAGACGTTCACTTATTTGACCTCCCGTCTATTAAACCATATTGTCGTAATAAATGAAATGATAAAATATAAGGCGATGGTGATGAGCATGCCCGGCAAAACAACCCGCCCGTCCCCCAGGGGGTGGCTGGCCTCAAGGGGTAAGCCATTGGGCATGACGTTTATGATCGGACACATCAGTCTAGCAGGAATGGCAAAAGGAACCATCCAAAGTTTTGTTGGTGAAAAGAAGATCCCAAAGCCTATGTTGCCAATTAAACTAAGCATAATCGTAAAAAAAGTGCCCATCTTCTCGCTGATAAATAAAAAGAAGGGGATTTGCCAGGCCAGGCTTGCAAATAACACCAGACTCCCGATCAGCGCCTTGCTAAAGGGAACCGTAATGCCCAAAAGTGCACCCAACAGGATCAGATCAATACAAAAAATCAGATTAAGCAGCAGCAGCTGAAGGGTATTCATAAAAAGCTGCGCCAACCATAAATCTTTTTTATTGATATAAACAGCAAAAAGGCCGTGCCGGTTATGTCTTTTTTCGGCTGCGACAGTAAAGGCGACCATCATCGCCAGGGTGCCCGGCAGCAGCAGTGTATACCACCAGTTGAAAGCTGCTTCAAAAAAATAACGCCCTCCCATCAGAATAAGCGCCAGGACAAGGGGAACAAGCGGACTGATCCAGACGAGTTTTAACGAAAACCGGTGTTTTTGTTTTAACCATTCGGATTTCAGACAATTAATCATTGGCGGCCACCGACTTTCTGACCACATCCATAAACAGACTCTCCAGGTTTTCATGAGCATGAACCGCCTCTTGATACCAGAGTTTGCCATTGGCAATGATGCCAATATCATCAGCAATTTGTTCCACCTCCGATAAGAGATGGCTTGACAGGATCACCGTTATGCCTTTTTGGGGGAATGATAAAATCAGTTTTCTTAAATCCTGTACCCCAATCGGATCAAGGCCATTGGTGGGCTCATCCAGAATTAAAAGCATCGGATTATTTAAAAGCGCCAGCGCAATTCCCAGCCGTTGTTTCATCCCCATTGAAAATTGTCCGGCTTTTTTCTTGCCGGTATTTGTCAGTCCGACAAGTTTAAGCACCTCTTCAATCCTGCTGTTTGGCAAATTGTATAAGAGGGCCCTGACCTTCAGGTTTTCAAAGGCGGTTAAATTCTCATAAACCGGTGGTTCTTCAATCAAGGCACCGATCTTCAGCAGATCTTTTCGTTCCCATTTCCTGCCGTCAAAAAAAATCTCCCCTGACGATGGCTGTATCATGCCGGTTATTATTTTGAGTAAGGTCGATTTCCCCGCGCCATTCGGACCGAGCAGACCGTAAATACTGTTTTTTCTGACCGTGATTGAAATCCTGTCGTTCGCTTTCTGATGCCGGTAGTTTTTGCACAAATCCTTTGTAATCAATAGTTCTTCCATAAATAGCCTCTTTTCTCTTGATATAACTAGGGTGTGTTGATTAAGTCTAAATCCTGTATATTATTTCAGTAGGATACAAATACAAGCAAGGTGAACAAACGCCAGAAAGCGATTTGCCAACTTATCATAACGTGTTGCCACTCGCCGGAA
>JAQUWM010000170.1 GCA_028692885.1 Acetobacterium sp.
TGGCTGTTTTTACAGCCATACCTTAAGTCCAATGAAGTTTATGAGATTCGCTTCGGGGTGGTGATGTTTATTACTTATTTTGTTGAAGACCGTTATCTGGAACCGATGTTTCGGAACTTCAATGCCATTGACTGTGACAACTATTACGTGAAAATGGCCGTGGCCTGGGCGATCACCAGCTGCTTTACAGTTTTTCCGGAAATGACGATGATTTATCTGAAAGCCAACGATCTGGACGATTTTACCTACAATAAAGCCTTGCAGAAAATCACCGAATCGAGGCAGGTAAATCCAGAGATGAAGGTGCGGATTCGCTGTATGAAACGGAAAAAGCAGAATTGAATCGGTGATTCAAAGTGACGGTGGCGCACCAGCTTATTAAATCATGTTGGGTACCTCAAGAGAAACGGATGGGAACAATTAGCCTGTAGGTTGTGGAGACCTTGCTTTACCCAACGGCCTCATGTAAAATAGAAAGATAAGAATTTAATGAGGGGATGAAAACCATGAATCAAGAACAATTAAAAGCGCTGACCGCCGGTGGCGAAAGCTTAACGGTGGAGTTCAAACAAAGCAGAACAAAACTCAATAAAGACGTGTTTGAATCGGTTTGCGCCTTTTTGAATCGAAGTGGCGGACATCTTTTTCTTGGGGTTGAAGATCAAGGCAATCTGGTTGGCATCGATCCAGGGACTGTGGACAAGGTAAAGAAGGATTTTGTCACGTCCATGAACAATCCGCAGAAAATCAGTCCGACTTTTCATCTGTCGGTGGAAACCATTGAGATGGATGGAAAGACCATCCTCTATGTCTTTGTGCCGGAAAGTTCTCAAGTTCATCGCTGTAACGGCCGGATTTTTGACCGAAACGAAGACGGGGATCTGGATATCACCGACAATACCAACCTCGTTTCCGTATTGTATCTGCGAAAACAGTCCGGTTATACCGAGAACCGGATCTTCCCCTTTGCTAAATTGTCCGAACTCAAGCCAGAACTCTTAATTAAGGTTCGAAAAATGGCGGCCAATGAACGAACGGATCACCCCTGGAAAGCTATGGATGACCTGGAACTGCTAAAAAGTGCCGGGCTGTATCTGAAGGATCGTCAAAGCGGAAAGGAAGGGGTTACCCTTGGAGGGATTCTTATTTTTGGAAATGATGAACTGATTCTGGCGGCGTTGCCCCATCATCGCACTGATGCGATTTTGCGCCGGGTCAATCTGGATCGCTATGATGACCGCGATGATATCCGGGTAAATTTGCTGGAGAGCTATGAACGGCTGATGCAGTTTGTTTCGAAACACCTCAATGATACCTTTTATCTGGAAGGGGATCGGCGAATCAGCCTCCGGGATAAGATTTTCAGAGAAGTAGTGTCCAACCTCTTAATCCACCGGGAATTTGCCAATCCGTTTCCCGCCAAGCTGATCATTGAGACGGATCGGGTGGTAACCGAAAACAGCAATCGCCCCCATGGCAATGGCATCATTGACCCGGAGAATTTCTCACCCTTTCCGAAGAATCCTGCCATTGCCCGGCTCTTCAAGGAAATCGGTTGGGTCGATGAACTGGGTTCCGGGGTTAAAAATATCGTTAAGTACAACCGCATTTATTCCGGGGCGGATCCTGTTTTTATGGAAGATGATATTTTTCGGACGACAACCATTGACCATGCATGTCAGTGACCAAGCTCCCCCCCAAGCTACCCCCCAAGCTACCCCCCAAGCTGAGACTGAAGTGGATGAGGATAGAACCAGAGAAATACTGGAGTTTTGTAAAACGCCCAGGACACGGCAGGAAATACAGAATCATATTGAAATAAAAGATCCTAAAGATTTCAGAAAGAGGATTTTGAATCCTTTGATCAAAGGTGGTCTGTTAAAGCTGACAATCCCTGATAAACCCACCAGTCCTAATCAAAAATATTACGCCTGATTCATATCTCATGGATAGAAACGACAAAAAAGATAAAAATATTAAATAGGTGGTGAACCAATCCGAATGAGAATCGAAAATATGCCTGACCGGATTATGGGTAGAGGTTTAGATTGTAAAGTAATCCCGACAGTATGTAACCTGAAAAATATGCTAAATAAGCTTAAACAGGTTAACGGCGATTTAAACCAACTGAAGCAATGGGAAAATAGAAGTTACAAAGCCTATAATATTGAAGATATTAAACGAGATATACTGAGTGCCAATCAAAATGATTGGCCAAGCATCATCAGAAATCACATTTTAACAGGTGATAAGAGCTTGTTTGGAGCAAGTTGTGTTGACGTGTATCTGGTCGCTTATGTAGCAAATGAATTTGGCATTGGCAAAGGTGTTTTTGAGAAATACATCTTTGATAAACAGATTACTGAAAAGATAAATTCAGTCAATGCAATATGGACGGTTGGAAAAGGAGATGGCGTCTATTTGGGGGTTCTTAATCCCGATGGTTCCATTAAAGATGTTGAATTTTTCGAAAAGTGGATTTCAAGGTAAATCATTTAATCAACAGACATTGTCTGTTAAATTAAGTAGGTCACATTTTTTTCAGCGATCAACGAATATTATTTGTGCGAATTGGCAATGAAAGTGTCGTTGCTCCATCGTATATTATCCATGAATTGACGTAAAAAGGTCAGCGTCTATTCTTTGATGCACTGTCAACCAACAAAAAGTTCAGCGAGGTCAGTTTTACCCTGTTCAAATCCTACTTTTACAAGGCAACCAGAATAAGAATACAGGGGGCAATGCAAACAGGTATCTGGAATTATCGGCTAGACCGATGGGGAACTGAGCATCCAGTAGTCTAGACTCATAATTTGAATAGGAGGTGCTATTATGGGTGTATGTTGCCTTATTACGAGGTATCAATGTGGGCGGAAAAAACAAAATCAGCATGAAACTTTTGAAGGAAACTTTTTGCCATTTAGGTCTGGAATCGGTGGTGACGTATATTAATTCCGGCAATGTGGTTTTTGTCGATGGCCATCAGATCAAAGATGTGTTGGAAAAGAAATTGCGTCAGGAAATTTATCGGGAGTATGATCTGGACATTCCGGTATTAATTCGCAGTCTGAATGATTTTGAAAGCTTAATGGAAACCTTACCTGAGGACTGGAAAAATGATGATACCATGAAATGTGATGTGTTGTTTTTGGAAAGCGGATTGGACGAAGCTGCAGTGATGGAAAAGTTGACCGTCAAACCTGGTATTGATACCGCCTTACCGGCCACCGGTGCAATTATCTGGTCGGTCGAGAGAAAAAATGTCACCCGTAGCAGCTTGACCAAAATTGTCGGCACGGTTCTTTATAAAAAGATGACGGTGCGAAATGTGAATACCACGCGAAAACTCTATGAAATAATGAAAAGTA
>JAQUWM010000064.1 GCA_028692885.1 Acetobacterium sp.
AATCTTAATTATTTCTTAATGATTCATCTGAAAGTGTTTGTTTACTGGTTAAGAATATGTATGAAATAATCAAAATACCATTCAAAATCGGGAAAAACACTTTAAACCGAATTATAACACAGGTGTTTCCATTGAGTAAAGATTAAAAAAAACTTGCACTTTCATTGAAATATGAATAATATTATAGATATTGAGAATAATGTTCGGATTTTAATCGAATCCTTCACAGGTGGAAAATGAAAAAGAATGAAAGAATCAGTATCATCACGAAAATATTGTCAGACCATCCCAATGAGGTTTTCAGCTATAATTATTTTACCGATTTATTGGAAGCTGGAAAATCAAGTGTCTGCGAAGATGTGGCGATTGTTAAAAATGCCATTGAACTGACGGGTACCGGCTATGTCGAAACCTATTCCGGGGCATCCGGGGGGGTGGTCTATCATCCCCAGGTCACCAAGGCAGAAGAGCGGCTGATCCTTAAAGAAATTGCCGACCAGCTCACCTCGCCGGCTCGGAAAATTCAGGGCGGTTTTGTCTATTACAGTGATATCCTCTCGAATCCCCGTTATTCTAAGAATATTGGCCGAATTATTGCTTCAAAATATGGCGAAATGGGGATTGAGTATGTTATCACCACCGAAACCAAGGGAATCCCTGCCGCTATGGAAACAGCTCACTATTTAAATGTGCCAATGGGTTTGATTCGGCGCACCAACCGGGTGACCGAGGGGGCAACCACCAGTGTGAATTATATTTCCGGGTCATCCAATAAAATTAATACCATGTATCTAAGTCGGCGCATCGACCTCAAGGACAAAAAAGTGCTGATCATTGATGACTTTATGAAGGGCGGCGGAACTGCCAAAGGTATGACCAGTTTGATGGAAGAGGTTGGTGCTGAGGTAATGGGAATCTGTGTTATTTTTGTGACCCGATCGCCGGCGGAAAAACTGGTTGAACATTTCACCCCGCTGATCTGGATGGATGATGAAAACCTGGAAGCCGGATTGCGGGTTTCCCTGCATTCGGAAAGCTAAAAATTGAAGTAAGTACAAGTCTTTGAAAACACAAGGTGAAGCAATAAAACAGAACCTCAAACGAAAGAAATTTTTTGTTTTTTTTAAACCCTTTTTGAAAATAATAAGAATCGAAAAAATTTAAGGTTTTTGTTTTAATATAGTTGAATTTGTGTTAGTATATACCTAGAATTAGACATGTGACTTTATTTCAAAGGGAGGCTTACGAGATGGAAATAACAGACGTAAGAGTACGGAAAACGTATCCAGAGGGAAAAATGAGAGCAATTGTCTCAGTTACTTTCGATGATCAGTTTGTTGTTCACGATATTAAGGTAATTGAGGGTCAAAGCGGATTTTTTATTGCGATGCCCAGTCGAAAAACGCCGGATGGCGAATTCAAGGACATTGCCCATCCCATTAACATGGGTACCCGTCGTGAAATGCAGGAGAGTGTCCTGCGCGCTTACGAAAAGGCCATAGAAGAGGATAATCAAGTAACCAATGAAGAAGAAGCAGCAGTTGAACTAGAAGTAGATTACGAAGAAGAATAAAAATTAAAAAGTTGAGAGAAAAAGGGGAAGCGCTTCCCTTTTTTTGTTGTTAATGATTAATATAATAGCGGAGATGAAAATGAACGATTCAAAAACCATCATATTGGCAGCCGGTGAGGGATCCCGGATGCGGTCCCAAAAACCCAAGGTGCTCCATCAGGTGTGCGGGGAGAATATTCTGGATTATGTGATTGCAGTCAGTAAAGCATCAGGAATTTCGGAGATTGGCGTCATTGTGGGATTTCAGGCCGAACAGGTCAAAGCAAGCCTGTCACCACAGATAGCAACCTATTTCCAGCCACAACAGCTGGGCACCGGACACGCAGTCCTGCAGGCGTTGCCGTTTTTTGAAGCGCTCCAGGGAAACCTGATTGTATTGGTCGGGGATGCCCCGCTGATCCGAGCGGAAACCCTGACCGGTCTGGTTAGCGCTCATGAAACCGGCGGTTATGCCGCAACGGTTTTAACGGCAGAGTTTGAAGAGCCCAGCGGCTATGGCCGGATGATTAAAAACAGAAGTGGCGAGTTGCTAAAAATTGTGGAAGAGAAGGATGCCGATCCGGCCGAAAAAGAGATTAAAGAAATCAATTCCGGGATGTACTGTTTTGATGCCCAGGCTCTTATTTTGGCGCTGGCGGAATTAAAAACAGATAATGTCCAAGGTGAGTATTATCTCACCGATGTTATCGAGATCCTGCGGAGAATGGGGAAAACCACGGGAACCTATGTGACCCCCGATCCCGAAGACATCCAGGCTATCAATTCCCGGGTGCAGCTGGCTGAAGCCGAAGCAGTGATGCGAAAACGGATTAACCACAAACTGATGGATGCTGGAGTAACCATCATCGATCCGGCAACGACCTATATTGGTGCCCGGGTTCTGGTTGGCCAGGATACGGTACTTTATCCTGGGGTAATTCTGGAAGGTACAACCGAGATCGGAAAAGATTGTGTTATTGGTGCAAATAGCCGGTTAGTTGACACCAAAATTGGGAATAATGTTACTATCCAGAGTTCGACAATTTTAGAGAGCAGCGTCGACGATTACACCAATGTCGGACCCTATGCTTATATTCGCCCGGGCAGCCAGATTGGCAAGCATTGCAAGGTTGGCGATTTTGTGGAAGTTAAGAATTCCATCATGGCTGACGGTGCCAAAGCGTCCCACCTGACCTATATCGGCGATGGCGACGTCGGCGAAAATGTCAACCTGGGCTGTGGCACGGTTTTTGTGAATTATGATGGCAAGAAAAAATACCGGACGGTTGTCGAAAAAAATGCCTTTGTCGGGTGTAACACCAACCTGATTGCTCCGGTAACCGTTAAGGAAGGGGCCTACATCGCCGCTGGCTCGACCATCACTGACGATGTCCCAGAAGACAGTTTGGCGATTGCCAGAGCCAGACAGGTCAACAAGGTCGGCTATTTAAAAAAGTAACACATCGCATTATTAATAAAAACAAAAAATAGAAAATAGAGAAGATTAAGAAGAGGTATAAAACGCATGGATGGAAAGTATAGTGGAATTAAGATTATTGCTGGGAACTCGAATATTGCATTGGCACAGGAAATTGCCGAATATTTAGAAGTCCAGTTGTGTAACGCTGAGGTGGTCTCCTTTAGTGACGGTGAAATCGGCGTCAACGTCTTTGAATCGGTTCGCGGTGCAGATGTTTTTGTGATTCAGTCGACCGGTACCCCGGTGAACGAAAATTTGATGGAATTACTGATTCTCATCGATTCGATGA
The DNA here is from genome assembly GCA_028692885.1 of Acetobacterium sp. GTDB lineage: Bacteria > Bacillota > Clostridia > Eubacteriales > Eubacteriaceae > Acetobacterium. The sequence continues at coordinate 3,322 of JAQUWM010000064.1, forward strand.
AACGTGCTTCGGCCGGACGAATTAATGCCGTGATCCCTTATTATGGGTATGCCAGACAGGATCGTAAGGCTAAATCGCGGGATCCGATCACTGCCAAACTGGTGGCAAACCTGTTAACCACCGCTGGTGCCGACCGGGTTATCACGATGGATCTTCACTCTAACCAGATTCAGGGCTTCTTTGATATCCCCCTGGATCACTTATCAGGCGGTGCCTTGATCACTGAATACTATAAAGATAAAAAATTGGAAAATATGGTCGTGGTTTCTCCGGATGTGGGCAGCGTCAAGCGATCCAGAAAGCTGGCCAGAAGCCTCAATTGTCCGTTTGCCATCGTCGATAAGGAACGTCCCCGTCCTAATGAAACAGCGGTTATGAACGTTATTGGGGATGTTAAAGGAAAAAATTGCATCATGATCGACGATATGATTGATACCGCCGGAACCATTACCTCCGGGGCCAATGCACTCCTTGATCTAGGTGCGAATTCGGTGTATGCGGCCTGTAGCCATGGGGTATTTTCCGGCCCGGCCATCCAGCGAATTCAGGATTCCGCGATTGAGGAACTGGTCACCCTCAATACCCTGATTATTCCCAAAGAAAAACAGATTGAAAAAATAAAAATCCTTTCCACCGGAACCCTTTTTGGCCGGGCCATTGATTACGTTCATTTCGGTCGATCACTGAGCAAGCTCTTTGTGGGAAGATACGTATAGGATAGCCGATGCATCTGATTGTGGGACTGGGAAACATTGGCAAAGAATACGATGGAACCCGGCATAATATCGGCTTTGAAACCCTCGATTATCTCAGTGATAAAAAAGGGATCACCATCACCAAGAAAGAACAACACGGCGTAACCGGCGTCTATCGTGAAGGTGGACACAAAATTATGCTGGCCAAGCCGACCACCTACATGAACAACAGCGGACTGTGCGTGGCCGGTTTGATGAATTTTTATGATATCCCGCTGGAGAACCTGCTGGTAATCTATGATGACATCGACCTGGCTACCGGGGATGTGCGGATTCGCCAACGGGGTAGTGCCGGGACCCATAATGGCATGCGTTCGATTATTGCGCATTTGGGAAATCCGGAGTTTTCCCGCATCCGAATCGGTATCGGCCGACCCCGGCTGGGTTCGGAATTGGTGCACTATGTTCTGGGGCGTTTTCCCAAAAGCGAATTTCCAGTGATGGAAAATGCCGTGATCGAAGCCGCAAAAGGGGTTGACATTTTTGTCAAAGATGGTGTTGATCTGGCCATGAATCAGATTAATGTGCGTAAGAAGATAGAAAAAACCGCAGAAAAAAAGACTGAAGAAACAAAAGATCAGGAAAAATCAGAATAAACCCGTATTATTCACAAAAACATAATAAAACCCATCAAAGCGCATGAAACCATCGATTTCAGCGATTTCTCAATTTCACCCATTGGGTGAGAACAAAAAAATAGAAAAGAACTCCAATTTCTGATAAAATTTAATTGCAAAACCAAAACCATCAGAGAAAAGGAGTTCTTTCAATGACAAGTTTAAACGATTATGCCGTAAATTTCAACAAAAAACTGAAAGTAAGTTTTAATGGCGGGAATCTTTCATCCGATGCCGGTCTGCTGATTCCTCGGAGCTTTGACGAATTACTTGGTTTGAGTCAACTGATTGAAGCGTCTTTCCCACAAACAGGAAAGCATTGTCATTCAACCGCGGATGTGATCAGACAACTGATCTACACCACCATTGCCGGTTACCATACCGATGATGCCTCCGACCACCTGCGTCAGGATCCTGCCTTTACCGAGATCCTGGGAAAAAAAGCCCTGGCCTCTCAACCGACGATTTCCCGATGTCTGAATCACTTTGATCTAAAGATGCTGGAAAAACTCGACCATCTGCTGCTTGATTTTGTGGCCAAGGCCTACGCCGTCAACCAGCCGGAGTATGTGGTTCTGGATGTGGATTCGACCCATATTGATACCCACGGCCAGCAGGAAAATTCGGCTTACAATTATCACTATGGAACAACCGGTTATCATCCACTTATGGTTTTTGATGGCTTAACTGGCGATCTGTTAAAAGTTGAACTCCGAAAAGGCAGTGTCTACACCTCCAAGAACGTGGCCGCTTTTCTAAAACCGGTGCTGCAGTGGTTTCGCTCAAAGTTTCCAGATATTCAGCTGATTCTTCGGGGCGACAGCGGGTTTGCCACCCCGGAACTCTATGAACTGCTCGAAGCGTTTGATGTCTACTATGTCATTCGCCTGAAGTACAATGGCAGGCTCTCAGCCTGTTCACGTGCGGCTGACGATGAGTTTTATGCCACCTATGGGACAGATTACAGCACGAGTCACAATCTTTATCATGACTTTACTTATCAGGCCGGAAGCTGGGACACATCCCGCCGGGTGGTTTGCCGAATTGAACGCCATGCCGGGGAACTGTGCCCACGACACACATTTATCGTCACCAATCTGAAGGCTCACCCCCAGGAGGTCATCGGGGTCTACCATAAACGCGGACAAATGGAAAACTTCATCAAGGAGGCCAAACTTGATTTCGGGATGGATACCTTGAGTCACTCATCATTCCTGACCAATGCGGTTAAGTTGCTGATCCGCGGATTGGCCTATAATCTGATCAGCTTCATGAAACGACTGGTGCTGCCAAAAGCCTATCAAAAGAGCCGCATGCTGACTTTGCGTGTGATTCTGATCAAAGTAGCTGGCCGCCTCGTCCGTTCCGGACGATCCACCTGGCTGAAACTCAGTTCAAGTTTTCCATATTTGGATCTGTTCCATGACCTGATTGTCAAACTCGAATAACAGCAGTATCAACTCAGTGTTTTAAATTAAAAAACAAAGTCCCGGGGATTCGTCTACCCTTTTGAGCAGATTGTTTGTTTGCCGGTTGAGCAAGTCACTCAAAATTCTGTTATCGTTGTGACGTTTCATGTTTTTGGGGTGCATCAACCCGAGAATAGTCATGGTATGATGCATTTTCACGGATTGTCTGAATTTGTGAATAATTCAGGATAAAAGACAACAGTTTAAGATGCGCGAAAAGAATACAAACAGGTGCCTGGGTTTAAAACCCGGGCTATCCGTGTTTAAAAATGAAAGAAGAGATCATGGAATTACTTTATCAAAACCTCTTGAAAGTCGAATCGATCCAAACCATCCTGGATAATTTATTGCCAGGAGAAATCATCAATCTCTCCAATGTTAACAACAGCTTTAAAGAAGTGCTTACCGGGCTGGTCTTTGGGCAGCGGATGAGCCGGATTCTTTATATCACTGCAACCGATTATCAAGCTCAGAAAACAGCCCATAATCTGCAGAAAATTGTGGGAAATCAGGTGCTTTACTGCCCAGCTGAACCGATTCATGATTATTTTGCCGATGTGCACAGCCAGGAAATCAATCACCAGCGGTTAGTCGTCTTTGAAAAACTGTTGTCAAATCAGCCCTTTGTGGTCGTAATGGGAGCGGAAACGCTGTTAAAGAAACAAATGCCCAGAGAAAAATTTCAGGATCTTGGTTTTTCGTTAGCGGTGGAAGACTGCTGGGATCCAACCATCCTGACCAATCGTCTTTTTGAACTGGGTTATGAACCGGTCTCCCAGGTTGAGGCTAGGGGGCAATTTGCCCACCGTGGCGGGATCATCGATGTTTTTTCCACCACCGGAGGGGAAGCCTACCGGATTGAATTTTTTGGCGATGCCATTGAATCCCTGCGAACCTTTGATCCCCAAACCCAGCTGTCAACCGATTCGGTGGAGCAGCTGACCATTCTACCTGGCCGGGAATTTATTTTAGATGATTCAGAACGAATTAAAGCCCTGAAACAAATAGCAAAAACATATCAAGATATCCCGGGTTATGGGGCTTTGATTGAACGGATCAATGAAGATCCGGGGGGCCATGATGAGACCCTGTTTTCCTTTATCAAGTCTGAGGGAATGCTGTTGGATTATCTGGGTGATTGTCTGGTTATCTGGGATGAACCGCCCCGGATCAAAGAAGCCCAGGCCGTTTTTGTCAATAAGCTGCACAGTGACTTTCAGACCCTGATCGATGAGAAGCTGATGTTTCCTGAAGAAAAAAACAAATTCTACTCCTTTTCAAAAATTGAAAAAGCGCTTGAGAACCAAGCTCAGTTAAGACTGCACTTATTCACATCCCGCGGGAAAAAAGGGATGGCCCTGGATTTAGGGGTGAAGGAAAACGATTCGTTTTTAGGTCAGATCCCCCTATTTATTGAATTTGTTCAAAAGCAGCTGGAAAAAGACGCCATCATCCACTTGCGGGCCCGGGATGAAGCGGGGCGGGAAAAACTCAAAAGTTTTTTAACCGATGCCGATATTCACCGCTTTACCAATGAGGCCTTGCCAGGTGTTCAGCTGGTCACCGGTGAAATCAGCGGCGGCTTTGAATTGACCGCTGAAAAGCTCATTTGCATCAATCAAAGTGAAATTATTAAAGAATCCACCCGGGGGAAAAAACGTCGTCGCCCAAAAGGACGCAAGATCGATTCCTTTACCCAATTGAACCAGGGTGACTTTGTCGTTCATGATACTCACGGGATCGGGATCTATCGGGGCATTGAACAATTAAAAATTGATGAGACCATCAAAGATTTACTGGTCATCGAATACGCTAATGATGCCAAGTTCTACGGTCCGGTGGATCAGATGGATGCCATCCAGGTTTATGTCGGGACTGGCGAGAAAAAACCGAAGATTAACCAATTGGGTACCAATGACTGGAGCAAGTCCAAATCCCGGGTTAAAGCCGCGGTTGAAGAAATGGCCGATGAACTGATTGCCCTTTACGCCAAACGGCAGAATTTAAAGGGCTACGCCTTTGGTCCGGATTCCAGCTGGCAGCAGGAGTTTGAGGACTCTTTTCCATTTGAAGAAACCAACGACCAGCTTCAGGCCGTGGATGAGATTAAAGAAGACATGGAATCAACCCGACCGATGGATCGGCTGCTCTGCGGCGATGTTGGGTATGGCAAAACCGAGGTCGCCCTGCGGGCCATTTTTAAAGCGGTGATGGAGGGCAAACAGGTGGCCTTTCTGGTGCCCACGACGATATTGGCCCAACAGCATTATCAGACCGCCCTCGACCGGTTTAAAAAATATCCAGTCAGCATTGGCCTGCTCAGCCGGTTCCGATCTAAATCCGACCAGGATAAAACCTTAAAGGAACTGGCCGCCGGCCAGGTGGATCTGATCATCGGTACCCATCGGCTGTTATCAAAAGATGTCATCTTCAAAGATTTGGGCTTACTGGTGGTGGATGAGGAACAACGGTTTGGGGTCGGTCACAAGGAGCGGATCAAACAGCTCAAGGAGAATGTCGATGTCTTAACCCTCAGTGCCACCCCGATTCCCAGGACCCTACACATGTCGATGATTGGGGTTCGCGATATGAGTGTCATCGATGAGCCGCCAGCCGGTCGCCGGCCGGTGCTGACCTACGTGATGGAATATAACGAAGCCATCGTCAAAGATGCGATCGAGCGGGAATTGGCCAGACAGGGGCAGGTCTATTTTGTCCATAACCGGATCCACGATATCTTTGAAGTATCCCGAAAAATTCAGAAGCTGGTTCCCGAAGCCCGGATTGTGGTGGCTCATGGCCGAATGACCGGTCAGGAACTGGAAGATATTATGGTCGATTTTTTAGAACGGGAGTACGATGTGCTGGTGACCACTACCATTATCGAATCGGGATTGGATATTAAAAATGCCAATACCCTGATCATCGATAATGGGGACTATATGGGTCTGTCGCAATTGTATCAGCTCCGCGGACGGGTGGGACGATCAGATGTCCAGGGCTACACCTATGTGACCCATCGGCCCAAGGTGCTTTCGGAAATTTCGCAGAAACGCTTAAAGGCCATCAAGGACTTCACCGCCTTTGGTTCGGGCTTTAAAATTGCCCTTCGGGATCTGGAAATCAGAGGTGCTGGAAATATTCTGGGAGCAGCTCAGTCCGGCAATCTGGCCACCATTGGTTATGAACTGTATTGTCGGATTCTGGATCAGGCGATCCATGAACGACTGGGCAAAGAAATCGATTTCCCGACCAGCGAGCTGATGATCAACCTGAATGTCAGCAGTTTTATTCCCGAAAATTATATTTCGGACGAAGAGCTGAAATATGATATCTACAAAAAGTTGTCCTATGTTAAATCCCGGGCGGATTATGACGAGCTGGAGGATGAGCTGTTGGATCGCTTTGGAGAAATCCCTGATGGGGTCTATAATTTGATGGCTTTGGCAATGATCAAACATCTGGGCAGATCACTGGGCATGACTGAAATTCGACAACGGGGAAACAGTGTTTTATTCACTTTTGATAATACCAGGGAAATTCCCATTCCTGATCCGGAACTGATAGAAGAGCTGTTTAACACCTATAATATTAAGTTCAATGCCGGAAAAGGGGATCAGATTTGCTGGCGGATCGTTTTAAAACACGACCAGGATCAGGCCTATCTAAAAGCCTTAGGTGAATTTTTAGGACGGTTGCTTTCGTCAAAGAATTAAGGTAAAGTCCAGTTGTGTTATGTTAAACTAGGCAAGGTCTTAATTTTATATGATATTAATTAAAGAAGAGGAGAACGACAAAAATGAAGAAATCTCGTATTATGGCTTTAATGCTGACTGGTGTTATCTGTGTCAGTCTTTTTGCCGGAGGTTGCAGTTTGGTTAAGGTAAATCCTGAACAGGATAAAAAGGTGGAAATCGCAGTTATTGATGGCACCCCTTTGTTAAAAGAGAGTTTTAATAACTATATGGCATATTATCAGATGTATTTTGATGCCAGCGGCATGACCTTCCCCACCGCTACAGAGCTGACAGAGCTAAAAAAGGATATTCTCGATGATCTGGTTCGAGTTGAAACCCTCACCGCCAAAGCGAAAAAAGATGGGGTTACGGTTGATGAAACCGGGATTGCCGCCAATGCCACCAGCATGTTGGAATCACTGAAAACAACCCTGGGCGAAGAAAAATATGCTGCGGTTTTAGAAACATATAATACCGACTCGGCATCATTTGAAGCATTTTTAAATAAATTCCTGTTGGATTACAGTTATGCTAACACCATGGAAACAAACTATAACAACACCTTAAAAGCCGATCCCAGCAAAGAATTAAGCACAGTGGTCGGAACCGTTGGTAAAGATGAGGTTAAAAAAGATGTTTATAATTATCGTCTGGCCAATGAGGAGCTATTGACCTATTATCAAACCCAACAGGCCTTGGGAACCGATGATGAAACCATGAAAGCCACCAATGAAACGATCTTCAATACGATTGCGGAACAAAAAGCGCTGGCCCAATATGCCGAAGAAAAGAAGCTGACAACTGATCAGACAAATATTGACAGCTATGTGACGACTCAGGAAGCATTTGTCAATTATCTGCTGCCCGGTGATGAGGCATTGCAACAGTTTCTGGATACTAAATTCTTAACCATTGCCCAGTTTAAAGAATTTGTTAAACAGGATGCTACCGCATCGGCGATTGCCAAAGCGATTCAGACCGATCTGGAAACGACGGTAAAAGTTACCGATGGTGAGATCAAAAAATACTACGATGAAAACAAAGCATCCTACGATACCAGTACCGTTTCAGCTAAACATATTTTAGCGACTGAACAGGCATTGGCCGATCAGGTTTATGCCGAAGCCCAAAATGCCAAAACAGTCGAAGAATTTGATGCGATTATGGCAAAATACCAAACTACCGATGGGATTCAGGAAGCCGCCGATCTGGGCGCTTTCACTAAGTCAACCATGGTTACTGAATTTTCAGACGCCGCTTTCGGGATGGAAGTAAATACCGTCAGCAAGCCGGTTAAAACCGACTATGGTTACCATGTAATCTATCTTTATGATAAAAAAGCGGGTGAAACACCAAGCCTGGAAGATAAGAAAGAAGAAATTACCACAACCTTAAAAAGTGAAAAAGTCACTGAAGAATTTGATAAGCTAAAGACCAAGCAGATGAATAAATTTAAGGTTAAAATCAACGATATCGTTACTCCAGCGGCAGCTTATCTGGAAGAGCTAAAAACCGAACTGAATGTGAAAGTTTACCAAAACAAAATCTAAAGACAATTAAAAGATAAACCAAAAAGCACTGAATTTCAGTGCTTTTTGGTTGTGTATGAATAGTTGGTAAGATATAATAAAAAACAATCTGCAAAGCACCGTCGGGGATTTGCAACAATGCATAAAAGAGGTTTATCTATGTCTGAGCGAACATCAAATTACTTAAAGGGTGCCAGTATCCTGGTCGCAGCCGGGATCTTATCGCGGCTGTTGGGCCTCTTTTTTAAGATTCCCTTGTACCAGATGGTGGGCAGCTATGGAAATGGAATCTATGGGAATGTCACCAGTATCTACAATTTGCTGCTGATGGTTTCCACGGTCGGTTTTCCGGTGGCAATCTCAAAAATGGTGTCTGAGAGTATTGCCAAAAAGGAATATGCCACCGCCCATCGGGTGTTCAAACTAGCGATCCTGATATTGGGTCTGCTGGGAGCCTTATCCAGCCTACTTTTATTTTTCGGGGCGGAATGGATTATCGAAACGGCGAACTGGACGGCGGAGAGTTATCCAGCGCTGGTAGCTATTGCTCTGGCGCCCTTGTTTATTTCCTTTGTATCGGCATTTCGGGGCTTTTTTCAGGGCTTTCAGATTATGACACCGACCGCCGTTTCACAGATTCTGGAACAGCTTGTCCGGGTTTTTCTGGGCGTCATTTTATGTTGGGCTTTTGTGGGTCAATTTGGCATCGGCCTGGGCGTCGGCGGGGCGGTTTTTGGCGCCACCGTCGGCGGCCTGGTGGCCGCCATTTTACTGGCTTATCTATATCGTAGCTTTGCGACAAAAAACAAACGCCTGCTGAAAGCAAGGACCAGAAAACGGCAGATCTCCAACCGGGTGTTGCTGAAAAGACTGGTGATTATCTCTATTCCGGTCACCTTGACATCGGCCCTGGTGGCGATGTTTTCGACCGTTGACTCGTTTATCTATGTATCCCGGCTGGGGGTAGCGGGGATTGATGAAATAACCGCGACGATGATGTTTGGCGACTTTACCAATGTTGAACAATTAATTAATATCCCTTTACTCATCAGTGGCAATCTGGCGGTGGCGATGATTCCGGCGATTTCGGAATCCTTTGCAATGCGTGACCGGAAAGGCATGAATGAAAAGATTGTGTTGGCCATTCGGGTTATTCTGCTGGTCGCATTTCCGTCCTGTATTGGTTTGTCGGTGCTGTCTTATGGCATCTTTGATCTGCTTTTTCCGGGATCGCCTTATGGCGGATTTATTTTATGCACCTTTGCCTATGCGACGATTTTTATGATGCTTTCCAATACCTTTCAAAGCATCCTCCAATCGATCGACCGGTTTCGCATCCCGCTGATCAATCTGGGGGTGGCCATCATTATCCGCTTTATCACCGGTTGGATATTTTTGTCGATTCCTCTTTTCAATATTCAGGGGATTGTCATCAGTAGTATGATTACCTTTATTTATCTGACGGTGGCCAATTACGCATCGGTTAAACGCTATACCCACATTAAGGTGGATTTTATTCACACCGCCCTGAAACCGTTGATTGCTGCCACGGTGATGGGGATCGTCGTATTTTTTGCCTACAAGGGGATCGCCGCCCTAATGGGCGGATTTATGGGGATTATATTAGCGGTCGTTCTTGGCATCTTTATTTACTCCTTTGTGCTGGTTTTAATCAAAGGCATAACGGCAGACGAAATAAGAGTACTGCCGGGCAGCCGAACCTTATTAAGCTTTTTTCGCCGGCTCGAGCGATTGGTACCCGGGCGAAAGAAACGGCGGATCAGACATCATTAATCGATTCAGAAAGGAAATAAAAGCATGCACCATATCGATATTGTCGGTTTGGGTCCGGGCAGTCCGGGCCAGATCACCCTCGAAACATTAGCATTATTAAAAGATACGAGTCCCAATTTTTTTAGAACAACGATTCATCCGGTGATGGATTTTATTCGGAACGAAGCAATCAGTTATCAGAGTTTTGACTGTTATTATGAGCAGGAAGAATCATTTGAGGCGGTTTATCAACAAATCGTTACCAAACTTATCGAAACGGCCCAAACAACGCAAAAGTTGGTTTATGCGGTTCCTGGCAACCCTCTGTTTGGCGAAAAAACCGTCGAAAAACTGATCGTCGCGGCCAAAGCGGCAGGGCTCACTTATCGAATTTATCCGGGGGTGAGCTTTGTTGATGTGACCCTGAACAGTCTGGAAGAAGACCCCATTCAGGGACTTAAAATTATGGACGCTTTTGATTGCATCAAAAATCCCCCGAATCCTCGGATTGGTACTTTGGTGACCCAGGTTTACGATCAGCATATGGCTTCGGAGCTCAAACTGCAATTAATGGACATTTATGATCCCGAAAAAAAGGTGGTACTGCTGATCAATGCAGGGATTCCCGGCGCCGAAAAATCAATCGAAATCTGCCTCTATGAGCTGGACCGGGTGGAGTCTATCAATCATCTGACCAGTCTTTATATTCCGGCTGAAAATGAAGCTTATCAGGGTTTTCAGGGCACCATTGAGCTGATGAAAACGCTGCGCGGAAGTGAAGGCTGTTCCTGGGATCGGAGTCAGACCCATGAAAGCCTGCGAAATTATCTGCTGGAGGAAAGTTATGAGGTTTTAGAGGCCATCGATAATCAGGACTGGGATAATCTGGCGGAAGAATTGGGTGATGTTTTATTTCAGATTGTCTTTCATGCTGAAATTGCCAGTGAAGCTGGCCGCTTCAACATCAACCAGGTGATTGGCGGGATCAATGAAAAAATGATCAGACGTCATCCCCATGTTTTTCTTGACAAAGCCAGCTTTAATCCGGATCAGGTTGAAACCAACTGGGATGCCATCAAACGGCTGGAAAAGGGCGAGTTGGGAGAACTACAAGAAAGTCCTGGACTGGCAGCGGAAATGAAAAAAATACCCAAAGTGCTGCCGGCTTTAATGGCGGCCTGCAAGGTTCAAAAAAAGGCCGCCAAAGTTGGCTTTGACTGGCCGGAACCAGCGGCGGCGCTGGAAAAAATTGATGAGGAGACTCTCGAATTAAGAGCGGCGCTGCAGGAAAATAATCCGGAAAAGATTGAAGAAGAGTTGGGTGATCTGCTTTTTTCAGTGGTCAATGTATCCCGGTTGCTCAAACTTCAGCCGGAGATGGTGTTAAGGAAGGCGACGAAAAAATTCATTGGACGCTTTGAAAAAATGGAAAAAGTTGCCAGTCAAGAGAAGAAATCCTTAAATGACTATACTTTTGAGCAATTGGATCAGGCCTGGAATCGTTCAAAAGGGCTTTAACAGTGGAAAAAGCGGAAAAAAACAAAAAAAACTTGTAATTTGCAGGTGAACACGCTTATAATATTACAATAGAATACTGGAAACTATCTAGATGGAGGAAAAAATGAACAAATCAGAATTAATTGCTGAAATGGCAGAAAAGTCGGGTTTATCAAAAAAAGATTCAGAAAAGGCATTAACTGCTTTTTTAGACACTGTGGTAGATACCTTGAAAAATGGAGACAAGGTGTCATTGGTAGGTTTTGGAACCTTTGAGGTTAGAGAACGTGCAGCACGTACAGGTCTTAACCCACGAACAAAAGAACCCATCGAAATAGCAGCCTCTAAAGCCCCTGGCTTTAAAGCGGGCAAAGGCTTTAAGGATGAAGTAAATAAGTAAGCAAAGTTACAGAAGCCGGGGCAATGCTCTGGCTTTTTGTTTTATCTGGAGCTGATTAGATAGGATAAGTCATAAGCGTAGGTTGTATACAAGCTACCATATCGGCCAAGTGTAAATCAGTTGAATGCTTGCAATTTATACAGGTTAAGGGATCGGCCATTGGTGTATAACACGGTTAACAATTGTCGGTATTGCGTTATGGTGTATCTTGAATCTCTGTTAGAGGTTTTGTTTTAAGCTTTTTGATTTAGAATAAATGAGGAATAGATGAGAATCGATAAATTTTTAAAAAATGCCAGAATTATCAAACGTCGGACGGTTGGAAAAGATGCCTGTGATGGGGGTCGCATTTCGATTAATGATCAGGTCGCCAAACCCGGAGATCAGGTGAAGCCCGGGGATATTATTACCATCCGTTATGGTGACGGAGAACAAAAGGTAGAGGTTCTTGAATGTCTGGAACATGCTCCCAAGGAAAAAGCAGGAGATATGTATCGGGAATTATAAAATGGCTCCACCGGAAATGAAGAAAAGAAGATGAATGAAAAAACGAAAAGCCTAATCAGGCGTCGCATGATTATTGCCTTGGCAATTGGTGTGACGGTG
>JAQUWM010000171.1 GCA_028692885.1 Acetobacterium sp.
TGATAAAAAGTAGTCTCAAACCTTGTGCCTGAATGGATATTTTTCAGGAAAAGTCTTTTGTATCAACGTTTTAAAGTGTTTTTAATGTGCGAAGTTTGAGTAAATAATATTCTTACTGAAGATTGACTTAGCATCCTCTTTAGGTATATACTAAGTATATACCTAGCGAAAGGAAATTAATCGAATGCAAACAACAATTGTAAAATGGGGCAATTCTCAAGGAGTCCGACTGCCAAAACATATTTTGAATCGTGTCCATTTATCCGATAAAGATCCAGTCGATATTCGAGTTGAAGGCGATCGTATTATCATCAAAAAAATTAATAAAGACGTAAAACATCAAACTATTCAAGAACTCTTTGCCGATTTTCAAGGCGAATATGAACCAACTGAAATAAGTTGGGGTGAACCTATAGGTAAAGAGATATGGTAAAACAAGGGGATATCATCAAATTGAACTTCAATCCTCAGAGTGGGCATGAGCAGGCAGGCTTTCGACCCGCGGTAGTTATCAGTAATGATTTTTTCAATGAAAAAGTCAATATGACTATTGTTTGTCCGATCACGAATAGTAATCGCTCATTTCCCCTTCATGTTCCGCTTGATGATCGAACAAAAACAACTGGATTTGTATTATGTGAACATATCAAATCAATTGATTTAGAAGCACGGTCATACAATTATGTTGAAGCTATACCAAAAGATTTGTTAGAAAGAATTATTTCGATCATTTTTTCAGAGATTGAGACTATTTAAGCAAGAGTATAAACAATAACTTTTAACAGGGCTTCTACCGGCGGTACTGGCTCTCATCCCAATGTAATGCCATGACCTTTATCCCCGTGTTCAAAAACACCGAAATGAAAATGGTTGAGTTGGGTAAATCAATGGGTAAAAATTTAAAACAAAAATTAAAAAAGCTCTGAAACCGTTGCTATCAAACGATCTCAGAGCTTTCAATTATTTACATATCAAATTTTTTATGAATATGGACCATTGCTTCTTTGCCCCGCTCTTTATCAATCAGACAGGAAATCTTAATTTCCGAGGTGCTGATGGTCTGGATGTTAATGCCCAGTTCAAACAACGCTTCAAAGAACTTGGAGGCAATCTCGGCATTGGCGACGATCCCGGTACCGATCACGGAAAGTTTGGCAACGCCCTGATCGTATTCGACTTTTTGGGCATTGACCTCAAAGGCAAATTTCTGGGCCACGGATACGGCTTCCTGCAGTTCATCCACATCAATGGTGAACGAAATATCATTAACGGATGTCCGGTTGACATTCTGAACAATCATATCCACATGAATGTTGGATTTTGCCAGAGCACTAAACAGTCTAAAGGCAATCCCCGGTTGATCGGGTACTTCAAAGATTGAAATTTTTGCGATATTTTCATCAAGAGAAACCCCTCGAACTAATACTTTTTCCATAATAACTTCCTCCTTAATAATGGTTCCTTCGTTGTAATTATAGCTTGATCGTACCACCAGGGGTACCTTAAACTTTTCAGCCATTTCCACCGACCGGGGATGCAATACCTTCGCCCCGGTGCTGGCCATTTCCAAAACCTCTTCATAGGAGATTTCATCGATTTTTGAAGCCACTTCGACAATCCGGGGATCAGCAGTGTACACCCCATCAACATCGGTATAGATTTCACAGAGCTCGGCCTTTAAGGCCGCCGCCACAGCCACTGCCGAAGTATCGGAACCACCGCGGCCAAGGGTGGTAATATCTTTGTTTTCATTGATACCCTGAAAACCGGCGACGATGACAATCTTTCCGGCAGCCAGTTCCTTTTCAATCCGGTGGGTATGAATATCATTAATCCGGGCCCGTTTATGAACATTGGATGTCACGATTCCGCACTGGGCACCGGTTAAACTCACCACATCGTGCCCCATCGACTGAATCGCCATCGCCAGCAACGATATCGAAACCTGCTCGCCGGTTGCCAGCAGCATATCCATTTCCCGATGGGGTGGGTGTTCGTTAATCTTTTGGGCCAATTCAATCAAATCATCGGTGGTATCGCCCATGGCGGAAACCACGACCACAACTTTTTTTCCTTTTTCCTTGGTCTCAATAATCCGACCAGCAACCCGTTTTATTCTTTCCACATTGGCGACACTGGAGCCGCCATATTTCTGTACGATTAGATTTTGCATTTACCTCAGTCACTCTTTCCTTAGTCATAGATCCGGGCATAAAAACATTCAGGCACCGTTTCTTTCAATTTTTCTGCCATTATATTAAAATCATGAGCTGCAATGGCATTTGTCACCACATACACCTGATTAGCATTAACAATAACGGTTTTTCGGGCCGCCACCGTTTCCACTGCCGTCAGCACCTGATCGAGCATTTCTTTATCATCCAGATTTGCTCTTAAATAATATTTGCCTTTGAATACTTCGGTACCCATTTTATTGAGCTGACGATTAAGCCGTAGGGGCTTGGGCAAATTCTGTTCCCCGACAATATTGAGGATATATAGTACATCTCCGACAACAGCATTGGCGGTGGCGTCTTTTCCGGCGCCTTTACCATAAAACTGTAGCTCGCCAATGATATCCCCGGTGATGGAGATAATATTGAATTCGCTGTTGACGTTACTCATTATTGAAGCTTCTTTAAACAGCACCGGTTCCACGGTGGTATAGACATTTTTTTCTTGAAGAATGGAATGTCCCAGATACTTGACCACATAGCCCATCGATCCGATCATTTCAATATCGGCGGCGCGAATATCGGTGATTCCTCGTTTATAAACATCTTCATCGCGGATAATGCTTTCATAGGCCATCGATGAGAGAATCGAGAGCTTCCGGGATACATCGTAACCTTCAACATCCGCGGTGGGATCGGCTTCGGCAAAACCGATCGATTGGGCCAGCGCCAGGGTATCGCCGAAATCGGCTCCTTCTTCGGTCATTTTCGATAGGATGAAGTTGGTGGTGCCGTTCAGGATCCCTTTGATTTCGGTAACCCGATTGATTTTCATTTCTTCTTTCAAACTGCCGATGATCGGAATCCCGCCACCGACAGAAGCCTCGTAACGCAGGACCACGCCATTTTCTTCGGCCAGCGTCAGCAATTCCTGAAAGTACTCGGAGATGACGGCCTTATTGGCGGTCACGACATGTTTTCCCGCCCGGAGACATTCTTTGATCATTTCATATTCAAAGTCCATGCCACCCATCAGGGCAATCACCAGGCCAATACTGTCATCTTCCAGGATCTCACTGGGGTGAGTCACAATTTTTCCCACGGTATCACCCAGATCCTTGGACGCATCACGTTCCAGCACCTTGGTTATGACCGGGCTTGATTTTCGGG
>JAQUWM010000172.1 GCA_028692885.1 Acetobacterium sp.
TCCCGATGTATGTGGCAGCGCCGACTTCGACGATTGATTTCGCCATGAAATCTGGCGATGAGATTGTCATCGAACAGCGGGACTGCCGGGAGATCAGTCATATTGGCGGGGTTCAGGTGGCACCGGACGGGGTAGCCATGGAAAACCCGGCCTTTGATGTCACCCCCCACCAGAATGTGACCGCCATCATCACCGAAAAGGGCGTGGTCTATCCCCCTTATGACATTAATATTCCCAAGCTGAAAGAATAGCAAAAGAATAGCAAAAATAAAGCTAAAGGTGAATCATGAAAGTAAATATATTATTTCCCGTTCTTGATGAAGAGCGGCGACTGGAAAAGGGGATTTTAAAAACCCTGGTTTTCCTCAAAAAAAACAAGCTGTTTGATTATCAGCTGACCATCATTGATAACGGCTCAACCGATGCCACCGCGGCCATCAGCCGACGCCTGTGCGAAAAGTACCAACAGGTCCATTATCTAAAAACCCCCGAGCGGGGCGTAGGGGTGGCCCTGCGAACTGGAGCGGCTGACAATAGTTGTGATATTATCGGCTATATGGACATTGACCTTTCCACCAATATCGAGCATCTCCGACAGGTCAAGGATATTTTTGAGAATCAGCCTGAGGTGCAGATTATCAAGGGCTCCCGGCTGATGAAAAATTCTGAAGTGATGGGTCGTAAGCCATCCCGGGAATTTACCTCCCGGGGACTCAATGGTCTCTTGCATGTGGTGTTTAAAAATCAGTTTACCGATGCCCTCTGCGGGTTTGATTTTTATCGAAAAGCGACCTTTGACGACTTGATTGCTGCTTCCAGCCAGGATAATGGCTGGTTTTATTGCGTTGAGCTGCTGCTGCGCGCCGAGCGCGAAGGCCTTGAAGTGCACGATATTCCGGTGATTTGGGAAGATGATTATGATACTAAGGTAAAGGTTGTTAAAACTGTGGTATCCTATCTCAAGCAGATTAAATTTTTAAAGTCAGAATTTATCAAAGAAGATCGAACAAAATCCTGACAGCGGAGGAGGCAAGATGAAGGTACCAGCAAATAATTTATTACGGCATTTTGAAGAACATCAGCAAGAATACGAAGCCAAAGCATTGGAAATTTTAAGAAGCGGCAACTATATTCTCGGGAATGAAGTAGACCGCTTTGAAACGAATTTTGCAAACTATATCGGCACCAATTACTGCGTCGGCCTGGGGAACTGTTTAGATGCCCTGTGGCTTTCTTTTCGTGTTTTAGGCATTGGCGCCGGAGACGAGGTTATCGTTCAGGCCAACACTTATATTGCCAGCGTAATGGGCATCACGATCAATGGGGCCACCCCAGTTTTTGTCGAGCCGGACGCTTTCCATAGTATCGATGCCGATAAAATCGAAGCGAAGATTACCAAAAAGACCAAGGCGATTCTGGTGGTGCACCTTTACGGAACGAGCTGTGAAATGGATAAGATCGTGGCGATTGCCAGAAAACATAATCTCCGGCTGGTGGAAGATTGCGCCCAAAGCCATGGCGCCAGCTATCAGGGTCAGGTTACTGGTTCGTTTGGCGATATCGGCTGTTTCAGCTTTTATCCGTCAAAAAATCTCGGCGCTTTTGGTGATGGCGGTGCCATTACCACCAACAGCCTCGAACTGGATCAGGCCTTTCGGATGTATCGCTTTTACGGCAGTGAAAAGCGCTATTACAATAAGGTCGTTGGCACCAATTCCCGCTTGGATGAGCTCCAGGCCGGGCTGCTGAACGTCAAACTGAACTATCTGGATGAGCTCAATGCTGACCGCAACCGCGTTTGCACGGCCTATCTAAACAAGATGAACAACCCGGTGATCCAGTTGCCCAAACTACGGAACCAGGCCACCACGGTCTGGCATCAGTTTGTTATCACCACCCCCTATCGCGATGAACTAAAGGATTATCTGGAAGCTGCGGGCATCGGTAGCATCATTCACTATCCGATCCCACCCCATTTGTCGGAAGCCTATGCCTATCTGAATATTGGCAGGGGCAGTCTGCCGATTACCGAAAAACTGGCCGATCAGGTACTTTCGCTGCCATTGTTCTATGGAATGACCAACGGCGAAATTGACACCGTTGTTGCCGCTATCAATGCTTTTGTGCCCAAGGCGCTGGAGCAATAAGATGACTGGGAACAAAAACAATTCGAACAAAACCACTTGGGACAAAATAATCATCGGCGCCGGTCTTTATGGTCTTTATGCTGCGAAGACTTGCGGCGAGCGGGGTGAGCGGGTGCTGGTGCTGGAATGGGAAGAGGCGCCCTTTAAACGGGCTACCTATATCAATCAGGCCCGGGTTCATATGGGCTACCACTACCCCCGGTCCTATGCCACAGCGATTAAATCGGCTCAATATTTTAATCGTTTTATCAAAGATTATGATTTCTGCATTCACAGTGAATTTGACCAGGTTTACGCCACCAGCGACAGTTTCAGCTGGACCAACCGGGAACAGTTTACCCAATTTTGTCAGGCGGCGGAAATTCCCTGTGAAGAATTATTTCCTGAGAAGTATTTTAAAAAAGGGCTCTGTGACGGCGCCTACCTGACCAAAGAATACACCTATGACGCCGGGATACTGGGGCAGTATTTTGTCGATGCGTTGGCAGAAATGAAGGGTGTTGAAATCCGCTACGGGGTCCGACTTCAGACCATTGAAAAGGGCAGTGATGTTTACGCCCTGACCCTGGCAAGCGGTGCAGTGGCAGAAACCGCTTTTCTTTTAAATGCCACCTACGGATCAACTAATCAGATCCTTGATCTGGCCGGTTTTGAGCCGTTTAAAATTAAGTATGAGCTGTGTGAAATCATTCTCTGCCAGCCGGAAAAGAAGCTGCTGGAGGTGGGAATCACGGTGATGGATGGGCCTTTTTTTTCGGTGATGCCGTTTGGTAAAACCGGGTATCATTCCCTGACTTCGGTGACCTTTACCCCCCACGTGTCATCCTTTGACAGCTTACCCCAATTTAACTGTCAGGAAAAAAGCCGCGGCTATTGCAGTCCTAAGCAACTGGGGAACTGCAATGATTGCATTGCCAAACCACAATCTGCCTGGCCCTACATGTCCAATATGGCCAAGAAATATCTCCAGGAAGATTACGGCTTTAACTATGCCGGTTCGCTCTATTCGATGAAGCCGATCTTGAAGGCTTCCGAGGTGGATGACTCCCGGCCTACGGTGGTCCGTAAGGTCAGCGAAAAACCGACCTTTGTATCGGTGTTGTCGGGCAAAATAAATACGGTTTACGATTTGGATGAGGTGTTGAAAAATGACGAAACAGCAAGAAAATAAAGGGGTCGTGC
>JAQUWM010000065.1 GCA_028692885.1 Acetobacterium sp.
TACTAAGCCTGCGGCCGTTCTTTTCACCCTCATGAATCCATTCCCGATGGCGATTGCTGCTGCATTCACACTGTCTGCAACTCACTGAAGCATCTTTCTGATCGGTACTACTTTCAATCAAAGGTTTATTTATTCTGATATACAAAATGGTATCATATCTGAATAGCTTTTGTAAAGTGTCAAATAGCTTTTTACCGCAAATTATTCCGAAATTAAACCTTTATTGAGTAAAAATTCATGGGCAACATCTTCTGGTGTTCTGCCATTGACATCCACTTCATAGGTCAGGTCGGTCATTATTTCATTTGTAAACTGACCCCCTAATGAGTTTAATACCGCTTCAAGATCAGGCGCGATTTCATTGTATCGTTCAAATAAATCGTTTCTGACAAGTAGTGCATCATTATATTCCGGGAAAAAGCTGCGATCATCCTCCAAAACAATCAGACCGGCTTTTTTGTTCATGCCATCGGTTGTATAAACAATGGTCACATCAATATTACCACTTTCAATTGCGGAATATTTTAAAGCCATATCGAGGGGTTTATTCTCTTTGAAATTCAGACCATAAAATTCGGTAAACGGACCATATTTCATACTTCCTTCTTCGGTATAGAAACCATGTTCAGCACCAAAGACCAGCTGATCCGAAACCGCTGCCAGATCAGAAATGGTTTTTAAATTATACTTTTCGGCCGTTTCCTGAAGTACCCCGATTGCATAGGTATTTTCAGATCCTATTTTATCTAGCATATGTACGCCTTTTTCGGTTGAAGCCACTTCATTAGCATAATCGTACAAGGTCATTCCTTCTGGAATATCCGTAGTATCCAACTTTAAATAAGTTGTCAGCAGAGTCCCGTCATATGAATTTAAAATATCAACATTCCCGGCCACCATTTCTTTAAAGGTATTGACTTCATCCATTTCATCGCGAATATCAACCGTTGCATCGGTGTGATTTTCTACCACCATTTTAACCATCTGATTGATAATTCTCATTTCCGAAAAGGTTCCATCGTACATGATGATCGAGGCCTCATCTTTTCCCGAACTACAACCGGCAACGGTCATAGTCAACAGTAAAATAACCAGTAAACTGATAATCTTTTTCATTTTTTCTTTTCCTTTCATTTCTAAAAATCCGCTTTTTCGTTTCACTCATCACAACGTACTGGCATCTAAAAAACTTTTTCTAAAATGCTTTGTTGTGAGCCCCCTTTGCTAACCGACGATTAATCCAGATCATCAGCACATCAAATAATACCGCCATGATCATCAACGATACTGTCCCTGATACGATTAAATTAATATTCTGGGTGCGAATTCCCTGGTAAATTATTTTGCCCAAACCACCTCCTCCAACTGAAGTTGCAAAGACCGCGACCCCTACCGTCGTCACTGTTGCAATCCTAATCCCGGTAAAAATCATAGGGAAAGCCAGCGGAATTTCGACTGAAATCAGGCGATCAAGTTGGGTCAATCCCATGCCTTTTCCGGCCTCTTTAATCCCATTATCCACATTTTCCAAACCGACACAGGTATTATGGACAATTGGCAACAGTGAATAAAGCACCAGACCTGAGATCACCGTCATTTTTCCCGGACCCAAAGCAATGATGATCAATCCTAACAGCGCCAAGGCTGGAATTGTCTGTAATATTTCAACTGACCATAAGACGATTTTTCTTCCGGCTGGTTTTAAATATGCCAAAACACCAATCGGCAAACCCACCACCACTGAAAATATTACTGTCATGACGACAAGATAGAGGTGTTCCAATATAATTGAAGCATCCATTATTTCACACTCCTTATCCCTTTGGGCACAACGACACGGCGTAGTACATCAATTAGCAAACTAAGACCAATCGCCATAATCGCCGATGGAATGGCACCTGCTAAAATCAACTGATCATTATTCGAGGCAATACCGATATAAATAAATTCACCTAATCCCCCCAGCCCAATCATCGCGGCTAAAACCGCCCAACTGACGGTGTAGATGGTTGACATCCTTAATCCGGCAATAATAGAAGGCGAAGCGAGCGGCAGTTCCACTTCAAGCAGGGTCTGAAAAGGCGACATCCCACACCCTTTGGCGGCTTCAATGTATTCTTTTTTGATATCGAGTAAACCGGTATAGGTATTTTTAAGAATCGGAAAAATGGCATAAACAGCCAGCGCAGAAATCACCGTGGCGGGGATCATCCCGAGGTATAGAAAAAGGATTCCAATAAACACAATCCCAGGAATTGTCTGAAATACCGAAAGTAGAGGCATTATAACCTTTGCATATTGAGGAACACGAGATAGTAGAATACCCAGCACCAATGCGATCGCAAAGCCGATGGTCACTGAGGTGAGGACGTAAAATAAATGAACTTGAAAAGCGGTGATCAGGCGATCACCATATGTCTCGAAAAAAATCATTGCATATCACCCCACAACGTATCAGCCATGGCGGTTGCCATACTGGTCTTTGAAATGATACCGGCAACAGTTTGGTCATTGTTTAAGACCACCACATAATTGTCACCAGAATTATAGAGTTTATCAAACGAATCCTTGGCATTTTCTAAAATGTCGGAGGTAATATTTTGATACGGTTCGATTTCACCGATAGTACCTGAGGATTTGCCATGCTTTTTTATATCCTTAATGGTCACGACGCCAGCATAGGTCTCATCTTCGTTCTTGATTACTAACGAATCGATATGTTGTCGTGCCATAATATCGGTACATTCGCGAATGCTCTTTTTCTTTTGAACGCTGATCACATTGGCACTCATAAAATCAGCCGCTGTTAGATTTAAAGGGTCTGTTGCCAGCGATGATTTTCGCATAAAATCACGAATCAAGGGACTCGCCGGATTTGCCAACATCTCCTCTGGTGTCGCCATCTGAACAATTTTTCCTTGCTCCATAAAAATAATCTTATCGGCCAGGTCCAGGGCTTCGTTCATATCGTGCGTCACAAAAACAATCGTTTTATTGAGTTTTTTGTGCAGTTTGCCAATTTCTTTCTGCAGCGTCGCCCGGGTCATCGGATCCAGCGCCCCAAATGGCTCATCCATCAAGACAATTGGCGGCGATGCGGCTAGCGCCCGTAAAACACCAATTCGCTGCTGCTGACCACCAGAAAGCTCAGAAGGATATTTATGCGCATATTCCTCAAAGGACATGTCAACCATTTCCATCAGATCTCTCGTGATTTTTTGTATCTCTTTTTTTTCATATTTCAGTCGTTTGGGCACAACGCCAATATTTTGTTCAATTGTCATATTGGGAAATAAACCAATTTGCTGGATGACATAACCAATCTTGCGTCTTAATTTAACGGGGTTGACTTGCGAAATTTCCTGCCCATTAACAAATATTTTCCCCTGATCCGGCTTAATTAAACGGTTGATTGATTTTAAAGTCGTCGTTTTTCCACAACCACTAGGACCAATCAGCACAACAAATTCTCCGGGTTCAATGTTAAAGCTTAAGTTGTCTAGGATAACTGTATTTCCATATTTCTTTTTTACGTTTTCAAAACGTATCATTGCGAGAACCTCTCTTTTTCTTGATCGGCGGTTTTGCTTCGATGCACATCCAAAAAAATTTTTAATAAAAAAAGCAACTCTTATCTGTTGACGTCATTGTTAGAACCACCTAGTGTTTCTATCTCTTCCAACATCATTTATGATATTGCTTTTTTAGTGAAAAATTAAAATTATTGCTATAAGAATATAATTTCAATCTTTAAATGCTAATTTACTTCAAGCCCGCTGTATCTGATTTCACACTATCGCAATCTGTCTGCTCTAAATAAATTTTTCTGCAATGAAAACCAATTTAACCGCTATAATACATTTATCCTAACCCATTATTCCACAATTGTCAAATTTTGTTATGTAACTAAATTTCGTATTTGTGTAAAATATTGGGTTTTTAATTCTTTCATGTCATCCAAGATTGTTTTTAAGACACTTTATTGTCGACCTTCAAGTTGACTTACTTCATAACATCACAAATTTTCCGAACGGTCTGATAAGCCATCTCCAAAATTCAGGACAAGGCCTTTGTTCTGCAATCGATCGGTCAAATTTTCCTCCTGTTGATGCGGTTTTTTTTATTAAATCATTTAATCAAATCAAACGGGCCACCTCATTAGCTGACCAGATAGCCGACCGAATATTTTTGATCGCCTGACTGTCGCCAATATTATAAACCTGGGGATAATCATTCTTTAACTCTTCATATAAGGCGTTGGTCGGTTCAAAGCCCACTGCAATCATCACATGATGAGCCGGGAGCAACCGTTCCTGTCCATTTTTTTCAATCACAGCACCTTCTTCAGTGACTGCTTTAAGTTGGGCGCTGGTGATCATTTCACTCCGATAAAAGACCAGCAAATCCTTCAGCATCTGTTGGTTGGTCGGGGCCATCGGAATGCCGGCGGCCAGAATCTCCGGAGCGGAGTCGACGATAATCATCTTATGGCGGTGCATGGCCAGATGGAGGGCCGCCTCACAGCCGGCCAGGCCGCCGCCAATAGCCGGACAGCGCGGTCCGACAAAGGTTTTGTCGGTCAGGACATCAATGGCGTTGGTCACCTTTTCACTGTCCATCCCCGGGAATGTAAGCGTCCGAGCTTCGGACCCCTGGGCAATAAACACGATCTCCGGATTGATGGCGGCTATTTTCTCCGGGGTTGCCGGTTCATCCAGACGGATCTCGACCGTTAAATTTTCCAGTTGGGTTTCATACCAATGGATCAACTGGCGGTCAGCAGTTTTTAAGATCCGCTGGCTGCTGTATTTCAGCTTACCTCCCAGGCCATAGCTTTTTTCGAAGAGAATCACCTGATGGCCCCGTAAGGCGCTGACCCGGGCAGCTTCCATGCCGGCCGGACCGGCGCCGACGACCACCACTTTTTTCGGGGTTTCGGCCGCTACAATCCTGGAACGCAGTTCCCGGTTACAGTCCGGATTAACGGTGCAGGAGGCCTCCTGGCCGGCAATTAACTGGGCCAGACAACCGTCATTACAGCCCAGACAGGGCCGGATATCTTCGCTCAGGCCGTTTTTCAACTTATCGGGCAGCTCGGGATCAGCCAGTAACGGCCGGCCCAGTCCCACCATATCCAGCTTGCCTTGTGCCAGCGCCTCGACCGCCAGCTTCGGATCCGCCATTTTTCCGGCCACCAGAACCGGCACCGTAACAACCTTTTTAAGGGCCTCACTGAAATTCAGATAAACCCCTTTGTCAAAATAAACCGGCGGATATTTCCAATAGGAAGCTTTCTCCGGCCCGTCGATGCCCGCCATCACATCAAAACCATCACAGCCGGCTGCGACCAGCAGCACCGCAGCAGCCAGTGCTTCATCGACGTCGCGACCCTCTTCGGCAAATTCTTCCTGGGGCAGAGCTTGCTGTCCCCCAGCTTTAAGATAGCTTTTTATTGCCAACCGCACAATCACCGGAAAATCACGGCCGCAGGTAGTCTTGATGGCGGCAATGATTTCAGTCACGATCCGAAAACGATTTTGCAGCTCGCCGCCGTAGTCATCTCGACGCTGATTATAAAGGGCCAGGGTAAAACCGTCCAGCAAGGATCCCGTCTCAATTTCGATGCCATCAAAACCGGCCGCTTTGACAATTTCGGCCGCCTCGGCAAAGGCCGCCACTAGCTGCCGGATTTCGGCAATGGTCATCATCTGGCAACGTTTACTTTGTTCCGGCCAGGTATCTCCAGCCAAACCAGCCGCCAGCTGTACAAAGATCTTGGCGCCCTGGTCATGGATCTGCCGGGTCATTTCCCGACCCACCGCGATATAGGCCGGAGGGTTAAACCCTGGGGTGGGATCCATACAAACTGTCTGTTTAGGGTCGAACGCGGTCACCTGATTGGCGCCGGTAATGATCAGACCCACCCCGCCCTTAGCCCGGGTCACATAAAAAGCGCTGGCCGCATCGGTATAGGCCCCGTTTTCGTCAACGGTCACTATGCCCATCGCCGGCATAAACAACCGGTTTTTGAGTTCCAGCTGATTGATTGTAAAGGGCTCGAATAAAGCCCTGACCTTGTTATCCATCATATTACTGCTGCTCCAAATCTGCGAACATGGTCCACCAGTTCCTGATAAGTGCTTTTCATTAAATCCGCTGGTAGCTCATAAAGTTCGATGCTGTGTCGCAACTTGACCATGCCGTTCGGTACGATTTCGTCCGCTGCTGTCATCTCGAAATCCGCTTCGTAAACCACCTTACAGTCGATACTGGCATTAAATTTACTGGCCAGCGAACCCAACAGCAGCTGGGCCAGCTGGTACTGCTCGTCGATCACATAAAAGTCCACATAGGTTTCCGGACAGTGGTCTTCCCGCTCTTCCTCAATCAGGAAGCCCTGGCAGGCGCTCATCGAAAAGAACACCGGGATGGCATTAATCGCATCAACCAGTTCCCGAATCCCGTCATCAATATCTTCAGGATTCCGTAAATAAGCCGCCTTGTCTGCCTGGGTAAAAACTGTAATAGGATTGGCCGCAATCCCTAAAAATGATAAATCCATCTGATCCCCGCTTTCTGGTAATTTAAAATTCTAAACCGCATGAGCTCCCTGGTGGTTGTTAAAAAAGATCATCCCGAACCAGGTAATAACATTATAACCATTTAAAAATGACAGTTGATTTTTTTCACAGATATCCGTCACCGAGATAGCATGGCTTTCGACACAGGGATACATTTTATCACGATGCTTACAGGCCTCATCCGGGTAGCCGCATTCCTCGCAGATGGCACAGGATTCGGCCGTGAGAATCAGCTTGTCCTCGTGTTGACCAAAAACATCAGCCTTGATCGCCTCGACGATTTCGATGTGTTCGCAACGGGTCGCCAGCATTTCATCCATATTGAGAATATCACTGACCTCAGAGATGGTGCTGAAAATAAAGGCTTGATCATAGCCCAGGCACCGCTCTTTACATTCTTCCAGGGTCCCGACTGCCGGGGGACAGGACCAGGAGTTGCCGTATTGGGGGCATTCCAGCTTGCAGATGGTTCGTACCGCCTCATAAAAATTGATTTCGGCCGGATCAAAAAAGGCATACTCAAAAATGGGATACTCGGTTATTTTCTTTTCAATATTTGCTCTTGTCATTATTTACCTCTTAACTTTTTCTAACCGCCAATACTGGCAGTTATTGATTTTTATACCACCGGGACGGTAGCTGGTTCAAAATAGTGGTTAGCAGTGTTCTTGATATAGGTACCCTTGCTAACAAGCTTGATCTGAATCGACTCGGCCCGGAGATTCAGTCCCACAGTTCCGCAATTTCGTCATTTTTAGCCCAACCCAGCCAACCATAATTCTGGGAATGGACCCGATAGTAAAGATCGTACTGGTTGGCCAATTCGCCGGTCAGTCTTATTTTTACCGCTTCCAGACCCAGGGCCTGGCCGGTGGTGCCGGCCGCTGTACCGGCTGGAGTATAATCCTGCCAGCCAATATTCTGAACATGGGCACTGTATTCCAGGGCGCCGCTTGCCGGGTCATTATTGATTGACAGCTGCAGCGCTTCCAGACACAATGACTGGCCGGTGGTTCCAGCTTTCATGCCCATGGTCACGCCCGACTGCCAGCCCAGGTTTTGAACATGGGTCGCATAAGTGATTATCGGCAAGCCTGCCCCATAGACTCCGGCCAGATAATTTCTACGGTCAACAATCCAGTTTCGCAGATAGGAAATCTCGTCGCTAAAAGAATGCTCAATGATCCGGCTGTTTGCGGTTGCCAGGGTCGGTACCCCCAGCACTGGCCACTTACTGAAGTTGTTATCGGCTGATACCGCAATCAGGTTGGCCACTGATTTGAGATTATCATCGGTATTATCCAGAGCCGTTTTGATTTCGGCCGAATAGAGTTCATTCGCTCTGGCGACAAACTCCTCATTACGGCATAACTGGGCATACCAGTCATTACGGACGATCCCATTTTCAACCTGGAGAGCAAAATTTTTGGCGTAGTCTTCGGTGGCTGTGCCTCTGGCGATATTTCCCAACGACAGATCGTAGTCCCAGACCGGACCGGCATGAAGCTTGTCACTGGCGCCATCCTTGTAAAAATAAATACTGGACATCCCAATCTCAATATTTTTGGCAAATTCATCGATAAAATAACGCTTAACAAATGAATCAACCTCGATTATTTCGCTGATCGCCACCCAGTCAGGATCGTCGGCATATAGCAAGGTTTCCAGCTCATTGATATCGGCCTGAACATCTGCAAGAGCCTGTTATACCTCGGGGCAGTCAGCCGCTTTGACCGAATCCTTCAAGGTAAAGACAGTCCCGCTTTTGGTGGTGGCAAAATAATAGGGTTCAGCGGTACCATAGTGGTTATCCATTTCCAGCAGCAGCCCATCGGGATTTTCCAGCTCAACCCGATTACTGCCGACCTCTACTTTTTCACAAACCAGATAATTGCCCAGATACTCACCGTTGATATAGAGATCAACAAACCGCGATTCTGAGGAATAGGCCAGACCCATTTCGTTGGCCAGGTTAAAAATCACGCTATTTCTGGCAAATGACCGGTCGGTGTGGTTGGCCAGCAAGACCCAGGTTTTTGACGGGGCCATACCGAGAAACGTTTTTTTACTGTCAAATTTTATCTGATAAGGCCGTTTATCGAGACTCCAGGTAAAATTTCCGCGACCCTTGATAACCGCTGATTCCTCACTGAAATTGTTATTGGGATCGGCACCGTCGTCAAGACTTACAAGGGCGCTGATTTTATTATCTTTATCACCATGGAGATATCCCAGGTTATTTTTATTGTTGTCCGCATCGGACAGATTAATCGACAGTACCGCGATACCGTTGCTCATTGCCGCTACCGTGGCTGGGTCAGTCTCTGACACCACCACGGCGGTTTGCTCAAGGGCAGTTCCCGCTACCGCCGCACAGGGATTTCCCTGATATCCGCCATCACGGTCTTCAATGGTGGTATCCTCTACCGGGGTATAGGCCGATACATAGATCTGTATGTTTTGATCGACCGACAGCGTTGCCAGCAACGCCGACAGATCAATAATCTGGGTTCCCGACTGCAGACCGGGCGTGCGTTCAACATACAGTTGCGCCACTGAAGCTGCAAAGGGCTCTGTCGGTTGCTGCCCTGCTTCACTGGAGTATAAATCGATCATCCATCCGGATGCATAATTGTTGTCAAAGGTGACCGACAGATTCTTGGCACGATCATCATAGACCGCCCTGATCTCGCCCACACCATAAACCGGACCAGCCAGCAGCAGTAAAAACATTGTGGCTAGTACGGCCCGGACACTACTTATTGCTATTCTTTTTTTGCTCATCTTAAACCCCTTTATTAGCCAGCATTAACTGCAACAACAATAGCATTAATAAGCGGTTTTGTCAATTGAATTGGCATTGCCAACGGCACCGGACTGGTAAACCTGAATCCCATCGAACGGCTGAAATTTTACCTGTTTTTAAAATTAGTGTATCCTAAATCTCAATTGACGGGATTGATCCTACCAATGTATAATGAAATGATATAAATATCCGGAAAGGAGTCCGCCATGATTAAACGCAGTTTCACATTAGCCCTTATTTTGTTGCTGCTTTTTTTGCTGGGGGGATGCTCCACGCAACCAACAACTACTGCAAACAAAGCTGTCAATGGCCGTCTTGATTTAACCCAGAACGATCTCCAAAATGAGGTCATCCCCCTGGATGGCGACTGGGCCTTTTACTGGAATCAACTGTTGGAACCAGCCAATCTGGATCAGGCGACACTTAGCGGCTATGTCCCCTTCCCATCGTTCTGGAACAAGTATCAAATCGATGGCAAAGATATTCCCGGTCCCGGATATGCCACCTACCAGCTGACCTTTACAGTTTCGGAAAATCAGATCCTGGCCCTGAAACTTCCCAAGGTCCGGACTGCCTATCAGCTCTGGGTTAACGGCGAGCCAATCGCTTCCGCTGGCACCCTGGGACAAACCAGAGACACCATGGTACCCCAATATCTGCCCCAGGTCGTTTCGTTTGACGTGCTAGCCGGCGACAATGATGTTGTTCTGCAGATGTCCAATTTTCATATGTCCAGCGGCGGTCTGCTTAACAGTATCCTGCTCGGCAGCGAAGCCCAGTTGCTGGCCATCCGCTACCACGGCCTGGCCTATGAACTGTTCCTCTTTGGCGCTCTGATGATGATGGGGGTTTATCATCTGGCTTTATTCGTTTTTCGGCGAAAAGACCGGGCGCCCCTCTATTTTGGGCTGTTCTGTATCCTGGTGGCGATTCGCACGCTGCTGATTGGGGAATCCTTTTTATTCTTTGCTGTCCCGGACCTTAACTTTGCCGTCGCCCGAAAACTCCAGACTCTGACCTATTATCTGGGTGTACCGCTGATCATCCTGTTTTTCCGGGCTATTTTACCAAACTACTTTCATATTAAGTTGACCAAACTGGTACTGGTTCTGGGACTTTTATATACCACCTTCGTCATTTTTGCCCCAACCAATGTTTACTCCGCCATCAATCCGGTGTATCAGATCTGGACTATTTTTCTGATTTTGTATCTGTTTGTGATGCTGTTAAAGATCGCCTTGCATAAAGAAAAAAACAGTACCCTGATTATTCTCGGCGGTCTGGCCCTGATCGCCACCAGTTTTATCGATATCATCACCCTGAGTCCCTGGATCAATGACAGCTGGCCACCGCTACTCCGTATGATTTTTCAGGGCGATGCCAACTCATCCACCGGTCAACTGATCTTTGCTGCCCTCTATTCGCTGTTACTGGCTAAAACTTTTTCTGAGTCGTTGGAATATCGAATTGTTATGGGTGAAAAACTGGCCGAAATGAACAATCATCTCGATGAGCTGGTGCTGCAGCGAACCAAAGATCTGACTGTCGCCAATCACAAGGTGGAACAACAGAATCTCGAACTGGAGCAGATCAATCAGGAGCTGCAACGACTCTCCCTGCACGATCCGCTCACCGGTTTATGGAACCGGCGCAAATATAAAGAAACCATTGTCCCCGAGTGGCTTCGTTGTTTAACCCATCAGAAACCGGTTTCACTGTTGTTTCTTGATGTCGATTATTTTAAGAACTATAATGATCTGTATGGCCATGTGGCCGGTGATGAATGTCTGATCAAAATTGGCGAAACCATCAAAGCCAGTTTAACCCGTCCATCAGACATGGCAGTGCGCTACGGCGGCGAAGAGTTTGTGGTACTCCTTGCTGAAACCGGAAAAAAAGATGCCCAGAAAATCGCTGAACTGTTGTTAAAACAAATTGATGACCTCGCCATTCCTCATGAAGGCTCAGCGGTCAAAGACTGCATCACCGTCAGCATCGGGGTTACCACGCTGCTGCCGGATCCGCATTCCTGCCACGAGCAATTGGTTGAAATTGCTGACAAAGCCCTGTACCATGCCAAATCCAATGGCCGAAACCAGGTTGTCTATCTGGATCAATGATCAACCGGTCTCGCTATTATCCAGATCACGAAACGGCCCAGCGGTGCCCTGATCAAAGATAAACTGGTAGGCGGAGTCAAAGAGACAGTCAGAAAAGTGACCAGCAACGAAAAAATGGAATTATCGGGAAAATTTCAGACTAAAAGGGTAACTTGAGGGTAAGGCAATCGAAATCGTTGATCGGGTCGAAAAAACAACCGAAGATATTGCCGAGAAGATAAATGACGCCATCGATAAACATAAATAAGCACGACTGGAATACTGATTCACAAAAGTAGTGCCGTAAAACAGCGATGAGCTGGCTTACGGCACTACTTTTATCAGATCAGATTGCTTTTTTAATTGTCGGCGCCGGCCAGTGGCCAGCGAGCACGGCATCCTGGGGCAGATAAATCCGCATAAACAGATGGAAGTCATCGCTTCCAACCGGCAGCCAGTTACTCTGCCTGGCGGCTTCGGGCTGGCTGGACTGCACCAGAATATCCAATGAGCCGTCTTCGTTTAACACAAAGCCGCTGCGGTCGTTGATACAATAGCGATTCAAGGGATTGTCAATCAGTAAGTTGTCACTGCCATAAGCGGTAATCGACCAGAAGCCGTTTGGCTCGGTCGGCGGCAGGGCATCTTTATCAAAGTGGATGGTATAGGCGTTACTGCCACTCAGCGTCTCTCCATCGCTGTCCTGGTAAGCCTTCGGATAAATCGCCACTGCGGCAGGATTGGCGGCAATACCGTTAATGGCAATCAAAGCCCGAAACTTGTATTCCGTTCCGAACTCGGCAATCGGTTCGCCAAAGTAACTCCAGCTCCCCAGCGATGCCAAAAATTGTGCACAGTCCGGCGCCAGCTTGCTGGAGCAATTGGCCACCATGGTTTCCCACTGGGCGGCGGCCTGATCGCCCAGGATCGTGGCATCAAAGGACGCGCCCGGGCCGACATTGATGCTGCTAAGCGCTTTCAGCACCGGTTCATCTGCCGCAGTCGGGGGATTGCTGATCATCAGCCGGTTGGCGGTATCAAAAAATTCCTGGGGTGTCATCGCCTGGACATGGGTGATCGGCACAAAATCGTGATCCGGATTAACGGTGCCGGCCGGCGGGGTATAGGGTTGGCCTGACTGGTAGGCTGCCAACGGAATCAACTGCATCTGGTTCTGGATGGCATAGACATTTTCCAAGTCGGTGTCGCCGTTGCAGACAACCCGGATCAGCATCCATGCCAGGTTCGTGGGCATGGCAACCTGCTTCATATTGTCAGGAACTGAACCCTGATAATTGGGACCGGTAATCAGATAGGTCTGCTGCGCCTGGGTATCACCGCCAGAGCCGAGAATCGCCACCGCGTTAGTATAAGCATCCATCACTTCAACGGAACAGAAGCGGTCTGTTTGAGGCTTGACGTAAACCATTGGCGTGTCCTCCAGATCCAGAAATGATTGGGAATAAACGGTGTCGACATTGGGGGTGACAATATCTTTTGATGCCGCAGTGGCCAGGCCTTTGGCATGGATCAATTGATTAACGGGAGCTCTGGTATGGCTGGGCACAACCGTATTGGTCATCGTTTCTTTGGTGGCATTGACCAGAACCAGTGGCAGACAATAGACGTAGGCATCGGAGACCGTTTGCCAGAGCTCAGCTTGATCGGTTGCCGTGGCCGTTTTTTCGCTACATCCTGACAGCGATGTCACCAGAATACCCAGGATCAGAATCAGCACAAGTTTATTCTTCATTGTTTGCATCCCTCCTGTATAAAATAATATCAAAATTATACCATATAAAATCGAAATAAGCAATCGATAGGACGACACCGCCAAAAACATCAAACATGATATAAAATAAATCATGTTCACGGTTGGAGCTGAAACGATAACATGAAAACTCATAACTATCTACTTCAATTATTAAAATCTTAGCCCCAAACATTCATCAAAGGCTAGAAAATACCCGTCAGGCGAGTGGATCTATTTTGATCAAAGACAACATTCCAATTTGCTAATTTATCGCGGAACACCTAATGATCTCAAGCGATAATCCGGTGTTGTCTGGTTGATAATGATCGTTTTTATAGTATCAGATCATTGCATAAACGTCAATTGTGAAATCAAATTCCAAAAATGGGTATCTTATTATCACTTAGTGTTTCTACTTAATATTTCCTGGTGTTGGTCTAAAATCCAACACCATATTTGATGCGTAGTTCATGGTGGCGGAGAAGAATTGTCCACCCTTACAATCCCCTCCAACAAAGTCCTTCACACTGTTCGTCCATCAGAAAGTTTTTTCTTTTTTCGAGATCATATGCTTCATAAAAATCATTTCTTTAAATGTCCTACCTGCACTTTTAACCCTCTATAAGCAAAAAACCGCATACAATGGAATCGACAAAATACCATTTTCAAATCCAAAATTCTTTCCTGAAATCCGAATCGAATAATCCGGATGATAGTGTTTGACATACACTGATAAACTTCTGGATTTGACATTCTCCCTTGCTTTAACCTCAATCGGCAAAACTTCACTTTGTTTCTCAATCACAAAATCAACCTCGGATGTTCCCGAAGTCCAGTAATATAGGGGATATCCCTTTTGTATTAAAGCGGTGGCAACATAGTTCTCAGTGAGTGCCCCGATAAAAACATGATCATTACCTTTAATAATGTCATATTCATTGACGCCAGCCCGGTGCGACAACAATCCAACATCACCCATATAGAGTTTAAATGAAGCCAGATCTTTAAAAATAGCCAATGGATGTTGACCTTGTTCGATCCGCTCGCATTTTAGGACGATTCCTGATGCTAACAGCCAATCAATTGAGGCTCCAAACAATGAGGCCCGGCCACCTCGAGCCACAACTTTATACTGAAATTTTTTATTATCTTTGGCCAACTGCGCCGGCAGGCTATCAAAGCAAGCCATGATTTTGGTGGTGTCACTATATGTTGCGTACTTGGCCATATCCGCAATATAGGCATTGATGATCGCTCCCTGGATTTCTGCTACCTCAAGCAAGCTGTTGTTTTCTGAATATTCTTTTACTGCTTCAGGCATGCCACCGACAATTAAATATTCACGATAAAGGCCCATTGCCTTTTTGTGCAAAGCCGGATCCAGCGGCTCACGTTTTTCATAATACCCCCTTATTTCATCTGCCAGCATTTCCTGATTCTTCGCCCACAGGAATTCTTCAAAATCCATCGGAACCATATGAATTTGATTAACTTTCCCCACCGGGAAACTGAAATCTTCACGTTTTATTGCCACGCCAAGTAAACTGCCCGCACCGATGACGTAATATTCTGGGGCATCTTCACAGAAATATTTCAAGCTTGTCAACGCACGCTCACAGGCCTGAATTTCGTCAAAGACAATTAAGGTTGTCTCTTTATTGATTTTCTCACCAAAATAAACCTCAAAGCGATGAATTAAAAAGTCTGGAGAAATATTCCCCTGGAAATCTTCGGCTAATTCCCTGTTCAATTCAAAATTGATATAAATCATGTTCTGAAAATGTTTTCCACCAAAATATTTGATACTGGTTGTCTTCCCAATTTGACGGGCGCCATAGATTAGTGCCGGCTTACGGGAATGCTTATTTTTCCATGATATTAAAACATCTTCAAATTTCCGTTTCATCATCATTCTCCATCACACTTTTTCTTTTAATTTACCACATAAAACACAGATAAGTCAAATAAAATGTATTAATTATACATTTTATTTGACTTATCTGTGTTTCGATTTAAGAACAAGTTTATAAGTTGGTGTCAGGTAAAGTATCA
>JAQUWM010000173.1 GCA_028692885.1 Acetobacterium sp.
TGCAATGCTTAGATTGCTCATGAAATTGCTTCGCATTTTAGCTTGCAAAACTATGGATTTTCCATAATGCAACATTCTGTATTTTTAACTTGCAACTTTCTGCAAAAAGTACTTGCAAAAAACAGAGAAAAGGAGCGGAATCAAATTATTAAGTTTGCGGAATCGATGTTTTTTGTTATAATTTAAATTTATAAGGTAATAAAGATAAGAGTCAGGTGGTTGATCAATCAAGCGATAGATAATAAAAGGCTGAATATTATGGTTGATAATAGGCGATCACCCGAAATAACTTAAGAAAGTGAGGATAAAATGCGAAAAGTTTTATTATTAAACGGTAGTCATAAAACCGGAAAAAGCTACACTATGAAAATAGCGGAACAATTTGTATCAGGTCTGACCGACTTTGATCCCGAAACAACGATTGAAACCGTTCATTTAATCCAAAAAAACATTACCGCCTGTACTGGATGCCATGCCTGTTGGACGACAACTCCTGGAGAGTGCATCTTTCAGGATGATATGACCGAGTTGTTTCATAAATACGAGGACGCAGATCTTGTTATCTGGGCAACACCCTTATACCATTATGGTATTTCGAGCTCTATGAAAAAATTCATGGAACGAACCCAACCGGCACTGTTACCCTTTATTGACAATGAAGGTGGAGGAACCTACGGACATCCCTTTCGGAATCCTGAAAAAATGGAGCATAAGAAGCATATGCTGATCAGCACCTGCGGTTTTCCTTCACAAAAAAACAATTATGAGGGAGTCGAAGAGCAGTTTAACAATCTCTTTGGAAAAGACCAATGGGAAAAAATAATCTGTGTTGAAGGTGAGCTTCTGGGTATTCCCCAGTTGGATAACCTGACCGGTCCATATCTGGATCTGGTTAAAATAGCCGGGAACGAATACGGCGAAAATCTCAGTATTTCTCCAAAAGTCCGGGAAGGTCTTTCAAAACCATTTGTTGAAACACCGACCTATCTTCAAACCACTAACCTGAGTTGGGGAGTGGATGACACCCGGATGAAGGATTCAGACGGAGGGCTCATTGCCTGGAATTACATGAAAGAGGTTCAGGCTGCCTTTAATCCCAAGGTGCGACCAAAAATGAATGCGGTTCTCCAGATCGATTTCACCGATATTAAAGAGCGTTATCAGTTAGTGATTAAGGATGAAACCTGCACCCTGCTGCGCAATGACTTTGTCAGAGAGACGACGGTCATCAATATTAGTCTCACAAATCTGGAGCGTATTCTGGAAGGGAAAATTGATGCTGCCTTAGCACTGATCGAAAAAAAATACACGGTAACAGGCGATATGCGTTTGTATAATGCTTTTTTGGATGGTCTTTTTGGTCCGGTGGCATTAAATGCGGATAAGAAAAAGAAACTGGTTCCGATCAGTTTCAAGAATACTCCCTATTGGTTTTTTCTGGCCATGTGTCCCTGGGTTTTTTGCTTTCTATTTGCAGAATACAATCCGCTGATCGGGGTAGTGATTCCTCTGGTGCTTAGCGGAATAGTATGTGTTATTAAACGGGTTAGTGATCTGTTGTATTTTGAACGAGCTACCCTTCTGGTTTTTTCGTTGATGAGTTTGATGGTGGTAACATTTGGGGCAGACTATTCCGGTAACACATTTGCTGCAATGGGTTATCTTGCACTGGCATTGATCTGGGCAATTTCAACCCTGAAAACCGTACCCCTGTCAGCGGATTATACGCACTTTTTTAATGGCAGAAATGCCCTTAAAAATGTGCTGTTTCTGAAAACCAATCGTTTCATCTGTTATATCTGGTCGGTGGTGTTTCTGATCCAGGCAGGGATCACCATCTGGCTGAATACAACCCTGTTGATAAACTTTGCAGCCATTATTCCAATGCTGTTGAGCATACCTGCATTTTTATATACAATCTGGTTTTTGAAATGGTATCCTTTAAATAGTGCAAAACCAAAATAAGTGTCGAAAAGGAAAATCGTTCGGCAACCATTTGGATTTAATACAGAAGAAAAAATGCTAACACTGGATAAAATATATCAAGCATCATTTACACTAAAAATATATTCGCCCCACCGATTTGATCCATGCCCCTAAAATATGTCCCGATGCTGCCATATAAAAATAAAAATAGTGTTTTATTAATGATTCGTTATGAAAAAAAGGGGTATAATTCAATCGATAAGTGTTTAACATCTGTTTATCATTGGTGTGCTTTTAATTCAATTGAAAACCTTTTGAAAAAGAGCACACTGAGATAAATCTAGTCAGAACTTAGCAATAAAAATCAGTACATGGTGTTTAAATTAGGAGGAGAAAAATGTTAACCAATATTAGTGAAGATTTAAAGAAAATATTTCTGTTTGGTGTCGGAGCGGTGGCAGTTACAGCCGAGAAATCGAAGGTTCTCATTGATGAACTGGTCGAAAAAGGTGATCTTACTGTCCAGCAAGGGAAAATTCTTAACGAAGAATTAAAACACAATATCAAAGAAACCATTAAAGATACAGTGACGGTTAATGTAGTTAAGTCAGAAACACCCCCCTCAGCGGATACCGTTGTGGAAGGTCTTGATAAGATGACTCCGGAAGAGATTCAAAAAATCAAAGACAAGCTGGATGCCATGACAGCAGCACAAATGACGGAAAAAGAGATTGTCGAGGTTTCAGATTTAGAAGAAGATATCAGTGAAAAGGAAATCGATGAACTTAAGTGATTCTGGCATAAAAGTAAAAGATATACCAAAAAGTCCAATGGATACAAATGGGAGACGGCTGAAAAAAATTGTATCGATACTGGTAAAACACGAAATTACCAAAGGTTTGACCCCGGGAAAACTTCGACTCATCATTGAAGATCTGGGGCCAACCTTTATTAAAATTGGCCAGATTATGTCGATGCGTCGGGATATTTTTCCCAGCGAATACTGTATTGAACTTGAAAAACTGCGGTCGCAGGTAACGCCCATGCCTTTTGATGAATTCATCCGAATTATTGAAGATGAATACGAATGCCCAATAGACGAAGTGTTCCGCACGATTAATCAAGAGCCGCTGGGCTCGGCTTCGATCGCTCAGGTCCATGCCGCCGATTTGATTGATGGTGCTAAGGTCGTAATCAAGGTTCAACGTCCTGGGATCTATAAGGTTATGGCTCAGGACGTGGTGCTTTTGAACCGGGCTACCGGGATTCTTAATATCGCCAGCGGTATTGGTGATGTGGTCGATTTTAAAATGATCGTTGATGAAATGTGGAGCACCGCGCAGCAGGAA
>JAQUWM010000174.1 GCA_028692885.1 Acetobacterium sp.
GGGTTATATTGATGGACTGGAAATGGTCTTTAAACAGCTTAAGGATGTCCTCAAAGAAGAAGGCCTGGAAGAAATTGTCTGTGAAGGTCCCTTTGATCCCAATCTCCACCACGGTGTTGCCGTGGGTGAGGATGATGAAAAGGAAGACCAGGATATTATTGATGTTTTCCAAAAAGGCTACAAATTTAAGGGCAAGGTTATCCGGCCAGCGATGGTTAAGGTTTGTAGCAAATAAAAAACATAGTAAATTAAGTTAATTATAGAATAAAGCAATATAAGTCGAATAAAATATTGTCCCGTAGGGGCGATCCGTGATCGCCCGGACACTGCACAATTGCCAGTTCGATTTTCGAAATTCTTTAATTCAACGTATGTAGAATCAAAACTAGCGTAAAAATAAAACAGTCTAAAGTTGAAAATTTATTGGTGTAACCATTATAATTGAATTTTCATTTTAATAAAATAGTAAACATTTCAGGAGGAAATAGATATGAGTAAAGAAAAAATTATCGGGATTGACTTAGGAACCACAAATTCTTGTGTAGCCGTTTTAGAAGGCGGTGAAGCCGTTGTTATCCCTAACGCAGAAGGAAACAGAACGACCCCATCGGTTGTTGCATTTGCTAAAGATGGCGAACGTCTGGTTGGCCAGGTTGCCAAACGACAGGCCGTCACCAATCCAGATCGCACCATTTCGTCAATCAAACGAGATATGGGGACGGACCGCAAAGTAACAGTTGATGATAAAAGTTATACCCCCCAGGAAATTTCAGCGATGATTCTGCAAAAACTGAAAGCCGATGCCGAAGCTTATTTGGGCGAAACAGTCACCAAAGCAGTTATTACTGTACCAGCTTATTTCAGTGATGCCCAAAGACAGGCCACCAAAGATGCCGGTCGGATTGCTGGTCTCGAAGTTTTAAGAATTATCAACGAACCAACCGCAGCGGCTTTAGCTTATGGTTTAGATAAAGATGCCAATGACAAAATCATGGTTTATGACCTTGGCGGCGGAACCTTTGACGTATCGATTCTAGAACTGGGCGATGGCGTTTTCGAAGTTAAGTCAACCAATGGGAATAACCACCTCGGTGGTGATGACTTTGACCAGAAAATCATCGATTGGATGGCAGTAGAGTTTAAGAAAACCCACGGAATTGATCTTAAAAACGATAAAATGGCGCTTCAGAGACTTAAAGAAGCGGCTGAAAAAGCAAAAATTGAATTATCAACAGTAATGAAATCGGACATTAACTTACCGTTTATCACGGCTACGGCCGAAGGTCCACAGCATCTGGAATTATCACTGACCCGGGCTAAATTTGATGAATTGACTTCGGATCTGGTCAAGAGCACCATTGGACCAGTCGAAAAAGCAATGAAGGATGCCGGTCTTTCCAAAAATGAATTGGATAAGGTGATCCTGGTTGGTGGTTCCACCCGAACCCCAGCGGTACAGGACGCGGTTAAAAATATTACCGGAGAAGATGCCTATAAAGGCATCAACCCCGATGAATGTGTCGCCATTGGTGCCGCCATTCAGGCTGGTGTACTAGCGGGCGAAGTCCATGATGTATTACTGCTTGATGTAACCCCATTATCATTGGGTATTGAAACATTAGGTGGTGTGTTCACCCGATTAATTGATCGTAACACCACCATCCCTACCAAGAAAAGCCAGACTTTCTCGACTGCAGCGGACAATCAGACCGCAGTTGACATCCATGTTTTACAGGGTGAACGAGAAATGTCCAAGGATAACAAAACATTGGGACGGTTCCAATTAACCGGTATTCCATCGGCTCGTCGTGGGATTCCTCAGATCGAAGTAACCTTTGATATTGATGCCAACGGGATTGTTAACGTATCGGCCAAAGAT
Source organism: Acetobacterium sp. (assembly GCA_028692885.1). Lineage (GTDB taxonomy): Bacteria > Bacillota > Clostridia > Eubacteriales > Eubacteriaceae > Acetobacterium. Next base: position 1,880 of record JAQUWM010000174.1, read on the forward strand.
ATCGGCACCGGAAAATCTCAGAATGTTGTGATCAAGTCGACCACCAACATGAGTGATGAGGAAATTGATAAAGCGGTCAAAGAAGCCGAACAACACGCTGAAGAAGATAAAAAAGTTAAAGCCTTGATTGAAGCCAAAAACGTTGCCGATTCTACCATTTACCAAACCGAGCAGTCTTTAAAAGAAATGGAAGGCAAGGTTTCGGATGATGATAAGGCCAAGGTTGAAGCCGCGATTGCAGAGCTGAGAACAGCCAGCGAAGGCGAAGATGTCGAAGCGATTACTAAAGCGACTGAAGCATTAAATGAAGCCTTCTATCCATTGGCTCAGAAAATGTATGAAGAAGCGGCTGCCCAACAGGCACCTGACGAACAAGAAAATGCCGCTCAGGGCGATGATGATGTTGTCGATGCTGAATATGAGGAAGTAAAAGAGTAAGATTTGCCTGTAACCGGCAAAACCAGTGGCAGCCAAGGCTGCCACTCTTTTTCGTGGAGAAGCATAACAAAATGGTTATCAAATTGATATAGACGTGATGCACTATATCGTAGGGGCGATCCGTGATCGCCCGGAACGTGTAGCATAAATGAGCGTTTATCTGCGGGCGATCGAGGATCGCCCCTACGAACCATAATTTGCAGATTGTGGGAATGTACATACTCTCAAAAAAAACGTTGATTCTTTGCTTCAAAAAGGTATAATAAATAGTTGGTTAGTTGGTATTGAGGATTCAAAAGAGGTGAGATAGATTTATGAGTGAAAAAAGAGATTACTATGAGGTGCTTGGGGTCAACAAAGATTCCAGCCCAGATGAGATAAAAAAAGCGTATCGAAAAAAGGCAATGGAGTTTCATCCCGATAAAAATCCCGGTGACAGTGTCGCTGAAGAAAAATTTAAAGAAGCGAATGAAGCCTATGAAATTTTAAGCGATGGCGATAAAAAAGCCCGCTATGATCAATATGGTCATGCTGGGGTTGACCCCAATGCCGGTGGTTACGGCGGCGGTGGTGGATATGCCGGTGGCTTTGGCGGTTTTGAGGATATCTTTGGCGATATTTTCAGCGCTTTTGGCGGCGGTGGCGGCTTTGGTGGCGGTCGTGGTGTCCGACGTTCCAACCGTGGATCGGATATGAAGATCAGTATCAATCTGTCCTTCCACGAAGCGGCTTTTGGCGTGGAAAAGAAAATTAAGATCAAACGTAACGAAGAATGTGGAAGCTGTGGTGGTTCCGGTGCTGAAAAAGGCTCAACGTCAAAGACCTGTGACCAATGCGGCGGCGCTGGTCAGGTTTATGTTCGGCAACAGACCCCATTTGGGACTGTCCAACAGGTTCACACCTGTGATAAGTGTCATGGCGAAGGAAAAATCATTGATAAACCCTGTCCCA
>JAQUWM010000175.1 GCA_028692885.1 Acetobacterium sp.
CAGTTCCGGCGAGTGGCAACACGTTATGATAAGTTGGCAAATCGCTTTCTGGCGTTTGTTCACCTTGCTTGTATTTGTATCCTACTGAAATAATATACAGGATTTAGACTTAATCAACACACCCTAGAATGATAAGAAATTAAATGTTTCTTTTGTTAGGTGAGGCTCCTATACAGATATGGCTGCTGCCCGGAAACATCGAAAGATGCCAATGGGTCAACAGGTACTATCGAATTAAGGTTTTACTTAATGCAGTTGGGCAATGCCCTATGCTGTATAGTGCCAAAACTCAACGAATGGAGGAATCATTATTTTTGCTGCGCAAAAATCTCCTCCGTTAAGGTGGAGTTTTTTATTTAGTTAAGCGTTGGAGAACCGGGAGTAAAACTACATAATGGTTTTCTTTGATGTAAATTCAAAAAAAGGAGTGAGATAGGATGGACGCAGACCCTGGAGAGAAGCGTATTGAACAAAATGAACAAAAACTGAGCGCCCAGAATATCTTAGAGATCATGGGCTGCTCTTAATAAAGGAGGAAAGCAATGATCAAAATCTATAAAACCATTGATGGCAAGATTCAAGAAATTGAATCCATTGAAAAAAACAGTTGGATCAACATGGTTAACCCCACCGAGGAAGAATTGCAGTTTATGACCAGAGAATTAGAGGTAGAACCTGATTTTCTCAGAGCGGCCCTGGATGAAGAAGAAATTTCCCGGGTAGAGCTTGAGGATAACAACCAGGCTCTTATTACCATTGATGTTCCGGTCATCGAAAAAGATACGAAAATGGTTCTTTATACAACCATACCGGTTGGAATTATCCAAACCGAAGATAATATTATCACGGTTTGTCTGAGAGAAAACACCCTCATCGATGATTTTGCTAAAGGTCGAGTTAAACATGTGTTTACAAACCTAAAAACCCGTTTTATATTTCAAATCTTATACCGGGTAGCCAGTCGATTCTTGATTTACCTGCGTCATATTAATCGCATGAGCACCGATATTGAACGGCAACTCCATATATCCATGAAAAACAAGGAACTGATCCAGTTGCTTGACCTGGAAAAGAGTCTGGTGTTTTTCTCGACATCCTTGAAAGCTAACCAGGGGGTTTTAGAAAAGCTGGAGCGTGGCCGGATTATCAAACTCTATGAAGAGGATAAGGAATTATTGGAAGATGTGTTGATTGAAGTCCAACAGGCCATTGAGATGTCCAATATTTATGCCAACATTCTTAGCGGAACCATGGATGCATTCGCATCGATCATTTCAAACAACTTAAATATTGTGATGAAGATACTGACATCGTTAACCATCTTAATGGCAATCCCAACCATGATCGCCAGTTTTTATGGAATGAATGTCGAAGGTTTGCCGATTCCTAATTTCTGGAGTATCGTATTAATTTCGGTTGCCTGTACCGGGGTTGCGGCCTTTGTTTTATTTAAGAAAAAGATGTTTAGTTAGAGATGGCTAAAAATTATCATTGACAAAGAAATTCAACCGGGTATATAATAAATTTAATAAATGAATAGTCTGTTTCAGGGCGAGGTGTAAGTCCTCACCGGTGGTGATGTGCGAAAGCGATAAGTCCACGAGCCGAAAGGCCGATCTGGTTGGAATCCAGAACCGACGGTATAGTCCGGATGAAAGAAATGGCGTACAATTTTGCACGCGTAGCCCTTGAAAAGAAATTTTCAAGGGCTTTTTAGATTACTGAACAGACAATTGAAGGAGGATTTTTATGAAAATCAAGACAAAACAATTGACACAGATGGCGGTATTGGCAGCAATGTCGATACTATTGGTTTATTTAATTCGCTTTCCGATATTCCCGGCCGCTCCATTTCTGGAGTATGATCCAGCGGATATTCCTCTTCTTATTGGCACATTTATGTTTGGCCCCTTAGGTGGTTTGATTCTAACTCTTGTCGTAAGCGTTCTACAGGGCGTAACCGTTAGTTCGGCCAGTGGTGTTATTGGGATTTTAATGCATGTTTTCGCTACGGGTTCTTTTGTAATAGTTGCCGGAAATGTTTACAAAAGAAATAGAACCAGAAAAGGAGCCGTAATTGGGCTGGCGCTTGGTACGGTAACAATGACAATAACCATGGCGTTATGGAATATTGCGATCACACCGTTCTTTTTAGGAATCCCGGTTGAAGCTGTTCTTCCAATGATCCTTCCGATCATTGTTCCTTTTAATCTGATTAAAGCAGGAATAAACTCAGTCATTACCTTTGTTGTTTATAAATCCGTCAGCAAGGTGCTGGGTTTGGAGCTGCAAGAGACAAAGATTGCAGAAAGCAAATAGGTCAAAGCTTCATTAAAATACAAGAGAGAGCCTGGAATTAATTGATTCCAGGCTCTTTTGCTATATTATATAGAAAGGTTTTGCCATATACAAAAGCTAGTTTATCTTCAAATACAAGTCGAAAAAAACAGGTATATCAATAAAAGACACTTAGTTAAAAAAAGAATTAAAAAACTTTTAAAAAAGCATTGACAGAACGGATGAAAGAGCGTATACTAATGAAGTTGTCTCGAACGGGGCAGCAAAACAAACAGCTGAAACATTGAAATGAACTTAAAAGAATTTCAAAAAACAGCTTGACAATCATAAGAAACGACGATATAATAGAAAAGCTTCTTCGGTAGGAAACTGCCGGCAAAACAATGAGGAGCAGCGGTCATAGAAAAGAGAATAGTACCATAAAACCTGTAAAACAGCCGAAACATCCGCGAGGGTGAAGGATGGCTAAAATAGAAACAGAGAGATGTCCTCTTTAAAACATTAACTCGGCAGAGGATAAAGTGCACTCGGTAGAGTATAAAACACAGTTATTCATGAGACAGCATTTTAAGCCTAACGGCTTTAAATACAAACTTTTTTCAATTAAATTTTTATTGAGAGTTTGATCCTGGCTCAGGACGAACGCTGGCGGTATGCTTAACACATGCAAGTCGAACGAGACAAAAGAGAAGTGCTTGCACGGATCTTTTAGAAAGTGGCGAACGGGTGAGTAACGCGTGGGTAACCTGCCCTATGGAAAGGAATAGCCTCGGGAAACTGGGAGTAATGCCTTATAAGATATATTTGTCGCATGGCAGATGTATTAAACGCTCCGGTGCCATAGGATGGACCCGCGTCCCATTAGCTAGTTGGTGAGATAACAGCCCACCAAGGCGACGATGGGTAACCGGTCTGAGAGGGCGAACGGTCACACTGGAACTGAGACA
>JAQUWM010000176.1 GCA_028692885.1 Acetobacterium sp.
GCACCGATCATCATCCGGTGATGTCGGATTTGCGTGAATCGGGTTCGATCGAGCAGGATGCTGATGTGATCATGCTTTTGTACCGGGAATTTTATTACGATAAAAATCCCGAACTCAAAAATCTATCGGAGTTAATCATTGCCAAGCAACGTAACGGTCCAACCGGAACCGTTCGGCTGGCATGGATTCCCGAATATACAAAATTCAACGATCTGGCGGTGGGTTACAATGATGACTACGGCCCCGATGCGTTTGCTTAAAGGAAGAACAACATGAAATATGATGTGATAATCATCGGAGCCGGTCCAGGCGGTATTTTTGCGGCGATGGAACTGGCTAAAAAAAATAAAGAACTGAAAATCCTGATGCTGGAAAAGGGCAACTGTATTGAAAAACGGATCTGTCCTAAACGCCAGACCAATGTTTGTATTGGCTGTAAACCCTGTAATATTACCACCGGTTTTGCCGGCGCAGGAGCCTATTCTGACGGCAAGCTGTCGCTTTCACCCGATGTCGGCGGCGAATTGCCGGAATATATTGGCTATAACACCACCGTCGATCTGATTAAATATGTGGATGATCTCTATATTGAATTTGGCGCCGACAAACGGGTCCATGGCCTGGATAATCCCGACAAGATCCGGGATATCCGGACTAAAGCGATCCAGAGCAATCTGAAACTAATTGAATGCCCGGTACGTCATATGGGCACCGAGGTGGGTTATACCATTTACCAGCGGATTCAGAACTATTTAATCAACGATCTGGGCATCGATATTAAATTTCGGACCCCGGTCGAAAGTCTGGTGGTAGAAGACAATGCCGTGGTTGGCGTGGTGGCTAAAGGCGAAACTTACACGGCCGATAAGGTGCTGGTAGCGGTCGGTCGGGATGGTTCGGAATGGTTTACCTCTATGTGCGAAACCTATAAGGTTGAAACCAAGGTCGGAAAAATCGATATTGGGGTTCGGCTGGAAACCCGAAACGAGGTCATGCAGGAAATCAATGATGCTCTTTACGAAGGCAAACTGGTCTATTATACTCCCACCTTTGACGACAGTGTGCGAACCTTCTGTTCTAATCCCGGGGGCGTCGTTTCGACCGAATACTATGATAACCACTTGGCGGTGGTCAATGGCCACAGCTATAAATCCGATAAGTTAAAAACGAACAATACCAATTTTGCGCTTTTAGTTTCTAAAAGTTTTACTGAGCCATTTAAGGAAGCTGTCGCCTACGGCAAGCACATTGCCGGGTTGGGAAATATGCTCACTGGTAACAAGATCATGGTTCAGCGCTATGGCGATTTTTTAAGAGGCCGCCGTACCACCGAGGAACGGTTGATGCGAAATAACATCAAACCAACCTTAATTGATGCCGTACCTGGCGATCTTTGTTTAGTCTTGCCTTATCGGATTATGAAGGACATTATTGAAATGATTCAGGCGCTGGATCATATTTCGCCCGGTCTGGCCAGCGACGAAACCCTGCTTTACGGAGTCGAGGTCAAGTTCTATTCCAATAAGGTCACGGTTGATAAGAACTTTCAGTCCAGCATTAAGAATCTCTATGTGTTGGGTGACGGCGCCGGGGTAACCAGAGGTTTGATGCAGGCATCCGCCAATGGGGTGTATGTGGCCCGAAACCTTTATAACGAATAGATGTCTGGGAAATTATATATCGTCGGTACCCCGATCGGAAATCTGGATGATATGAGCATCCGCGGATTAAGGATCTTACAAACGGTTGATCTGATCGCCGCCGAAGACACCAGACATTCGATTAAGCTGCTCAATCACTTCGAGATTTCCAAAAAGATGGTGGCCTATCATCAGCATAATGAACAGCAATCCAGCGAAGGGCTGATTGAACTGCTGAAACAGGGCCAGAATATCGCCCTGATCTCCGATGCCGGGATGCCGCTGATTTCCGACCCAGGATCAGTGCTGGTAAAAAACTGTGTCGAAAATAACATTGATCTGGAAGTGGTTCCCGGCCCCAACGCCGGGCTCTGCGGTCTGGTACTGTCGGGACTGGATACCCGCTCCTTTTTGTTTCTGGGCTTTTTAGGCAAAGAAAACAAGGCGGTTAAAGAAGGCCTTAAGCGGATTGAAGCATCAGAGTTTACCATCGTCCTTTACGAATCGCCGCATCGGTTACCAAAAACTTTGGAAATTTTTGAGCAGCATGGCTTGGGGCATCGGCAAATGAGCATTTCAAGAGAAATAACCAAACGCTATGAGGAAACCCGCTATGGCACCATCGCGGAACATCTTCACTATTATCAGGAACATAACCCCCGCGGCGAGTACGTCCTCTGTATTGAAGGTCGAACTCCCGATGAAGACAACACCGCAGCGGGTCTGGAACTGGAAAACCTGAGCCTAGAAGAGCATTTAGCCCATTATCTAAGTGCCGGACTGCCGGAAAAAGAGGCCATGAAAGCCGTGGCCAAGGATCGGAATATTTCAAGGCGGGATGTTTATAATGCGGTTAAGCGATAAAGCCCTTGAAAAAATCTGGAATTAAAGTATAATAGGGATAGCAAATGAAAAATAGAAATAAACAATTACGATGAAGAGAAGAGTAAGTGTGGACGCTGTGAAGAGCGAGCCGGGATGGTGAAAGCCGGTGACAGAAAAAGCATTGAAGATGGCCTCGGAGTAAGTTGGGGTGAATGTTTTAGCCCGGACCGCTTGACGCGATAAAACTGAAAGTTTATAAAACTTATGAAGGCATTATTTGTGAGAATAGTGCGAACTAAGGTGGTAACGCGAACCCTTCGCCCTTAACTGGACGGGGGTTTTTTTGCGGATTTAAGTACAGCGAAAATAAAAAAAGTAAAAAAGGAGAAATTATGTCAGAAAAAACATTTTATATCACAACGCCCATTTATTATCCCAGTGGGAGCCTGCATATCGGCCATACCTATACCACAGTGGCGGCCGATACGATTACCCGGTTTAAAAAATTGCAGGGTTATGATACCTACTTTTTAACCGGCACCGATGAACACGGTCAAAAAATTCAAAAGGTGGCCGAAGAAGCCGGGGTCGCACCCCAGACCTATGTCGATGGGATTGTCACCGGGATCAAAAATCTCTGGGATACCATGAACATCAGCTATGATCAGTTTATCCGCACCACCGATCCTGAGCATGAAAAAACGATTCAGCAGATTTTTAAAAAGCTCTATGATCAGGGCGATATTTATAAGTCCAACTACGAAGGCTGGTACTG
>JAQUWM010000066.1 GCA_028692885.1 Acetobacterium sp.
AAGATAGTGGTGAAATATTCACGGCTTGCGCCGATCAGGGAATCTCTTTCGATGGAAACGGTTACCGTCGGGTCAGATTGGCTGTTGTTAAAATTTTTCATGCAGAGTCGTTCCTTCCTGATTGCAATATTTTGAGTTGGTGGGTGTCGACCCATCCCATTTTTATTATGAATTTGGACGAATGAGATAGCAGATCATTAATTGTTACATTAATTCTAACCAGTGAAGCCGCTAAAGTAAAGAAAATTACGAATGGCAGAGATAAAAACAGCGCTAATTTAGAAATAATTACTGCTTGTGATGAGGAAAAACTGATTAGCCAGTAGATAATTGATATTTATAAGCCCAGCAGCGAGAAGAATAGAATATTAAGATTTTCATGATATAATAATTATAATTACGCAAAAGCAGCTAAGCAAGGGGAGGCCAAAGATAAACAATGTTAAGTAATGATGCGAAAGCAATGATTAACTATGTTAATGCAATTCTAACGAATAAAAAACTGAATAATGACATCCCTGAGATTGCTGAGGGTGATGCTGACTTTTTAGAACTGGAACAGAGCCTGCGGACGATCAAAAATTGGGAGAAAATGAATAAAGACAGTGAGGAGCGTCATCGTCTGATGACCGAAAATGCCTGCGACATTATTGCAACAGTGGACTTGTCCGGTAATTTCACCTATATCAGTCCATCAGTTGAAAAAATAACTGGTTATACCCCAGAGGAGATTAAAAACCATTATCGGGAAATTGGCTATTTTCTTCCCGGGGTGCAAAAAGAGATGGATCGTCAAAGGGAGCGGATTAAAACAATGGTAGAAAAGGGCGAGCGCTTTGATGCCATCAATTTTGAGCAACGACAGGTTCGCAAGGATGGTGAAAGTATCTATACCGATACCGTACTATCGGGAATATATGATGAAGAGAATAAATTCCGGGAACTGTTGGCGATTAGCCGTGATATTACCGAAAAAGTAAAAATACGCAAGAAAATCATTGAACTCGCCGAAACCGATAAACTGACTAAACTCTATAATCGGGTCAAACTCGATTATACGCTCGAGCTTGAATTGTGTCGGGCTAAAATAAAGGCTACAACTTTTGGTTTGATCATGATTGACATCGATAATTTTAAACAGATCAATGATCGTTTTGGACATTTGGCTGGTGATCTTGTCTTGTTCGAACTGGCAAAACTGTTTAAAGCCATCATCCGTTCTGCTGATCTGATCGGCCGATGGGGTGGGGAAGAATTTTTGGTGATTCTACCGGATACGGATGCTTTGGGGGCAATGGAACTGGCTGAAAAAATAAGAAGACTGGTAAGTGAGAAGCATTTTCTAGAACAAGAATGCATTACCATCAGTCTGGGGGTAGCTGTTTTTAGAGATGATGCTACCGTGTACAGCATCATTTACCGGGCCGATCAGGCTTTATATCAGGCTAAGAAAAATGGCAAAAACCAGGTTTGTCTGCTGTAAAATATAATTTTACCGGCCATAAAAAGGTAAATATCAAAAATTGAACTGAAAACGGTTGAAGTAGAGTTGTTTTAATAGTATACTACTGTTGGAAAAGTGTTTGAATGAATAGCTTATTTTAAACGAACGAAATACACACAAAATTAAATCGACTAACTTTGGAGGGAAAAAGATGTTAAAAAATTATATGGAGGATGTGGTGGATTCGTTTTTACCACATCTGCTCGAGCAGTATCCCGGTCTGTGCACCTGTGAGCTTTGTATTGAAGATATTAAGGCCATTGCACTCAATAAGCTGAAACCGGCTTATTTTGTGACTCACGAAGGGCTGCTGTTTTCGAAAATTGATGAAATGACCACTCAGCATAAGGCGGATCTGACTAGCGAACTGACCCGAGCCATCGATATTGTTTCAAAAAACCCCCGTCACCCTAAGCAATAACAGGAAAGTTTCCTGAACCAATAAGCCCGCAATTCGAACCAAAACTGGTTTGAATTACGGGCTTATTTTTATATGGGCTTCAGTTTTTTTATTTAATTTAAGATCTTAAACCTTACAAACTAAAAGCTTCGGCGGTAGCAGTGACAGCCTTATCCTTATCTTTAGAGGGGATGATGCAGCTGATCCGAATTTCCGAGGTGGTAATCATCAGCATCTGGATATTGTTGTCGGCCAGCAGGGCAAAAAACTTGGCGGCGACGCCGGACTGGCTGCGCATGCCGATGCCCACTACTGACAGTTTGGAAATGTTCTCGTTGATAATCACGCCGATGCCGGGATGTTTTTCCTGAAACGCAGCCAGGATTTTCTTGGCGTCGTTCAGATCAGAAGCTGGGGCGGTAAATGAAATATTGATGAGCTCATCAATAGGGGCACTTTGGCTGATCATATCGATGTTAATGCTTTTGGTGGCAAACTGACTGAAAAACTGGGAGGTGATATTCTTGTCAAAGGGAATATCACGGATGGTGATCATAATTTCGTCATTGTCAATGGCTACGCCGGTGATGGATTGTCCTTCCATGTTTTGTTCTCCTTTTTTAATGATGGTACCAGGGACGTCGAATTCGCTGGAGGCGACCCAGATCGGGGTATCGTATTTACTGGCCAGTTCAATCGCCCGGGGATGCATGACCCCGGCGCCGAGGCTGGCCATTTCCAGCATTTCTTCATAAGAGACGGCGTCCAGCTTTTTAGCATTAGGGTAAAGACGGGGATCGACCCCATAGATGCCTTCGACGTCGGTGTAGATCTCGCAGGGGGCATTGAGCACGCAGGCCAGCGCCACGGCGCTGGTGTCGGATCCACCCCGGCCCAGGGTGGTGACATCGTCATTTTTATTGACGCCCTGAAAACCGGCAATGATGACGATCTTATCTTCGTTTAATGAATCCAGAATCTTGGTGGTATCAATTCCTTCAATCCGGGATTTGGTATGGCGGCCGCTGGTGCGGATGCCGACCTGGGGACCGGTGAAGGAAATGGCATCGTGACCGAGGGCCTGGAGCGCCATCGACAGCAGCGAAATGGAGATCTGCTCGCCAGTGGACAGCAGCCGATCCAGCTCCCGCTTGGGCGGGGAGGGGTTGATGGCATAGGCCAGCTTGACCAGATCATCGGTAGTTTTGCCCATGGCCGAAACCACCACGACAATCTGATGGCCGTTTTGTTTCTTGGCAATGATGCGTTTGGCAACATTGAGAATCCGTTCGGTGGAACCAACCGAGGTTCCGCCGTATTTCTGAACAACGATATTCATGAGATTAACCTCTAAATCAGTAGCAGTTTTGATTAATCGACTGTTAGTTGATCCTTTCTGTTATGGTGTGGGGGGAACTAGTCGTTGACGACCATGGCCATGTCGTAGCGGCCGGGGGCCTGGCCGACCAGAAATTGGGCGGCTTTGACAGCACCTTCAGCAAAGACTTTTTTAGATAAGGCCATATGATTGACTTCAATGATCTCGTCGTTGCCAGCGAAGATCACTGAATGTTCGCCGGGAATCGTGCCGCCGCGGATGGCATGGATGCCGAGCTCGTTATCGGTGCGTTTGGCATCACGGCCGTAACGGCCGTAGCAGTAGTCTTTTTTGGTGGCCAGACCGTCGTTGATGGCGTCGGCTAAAAGCAGGGCGGTGCCGCTGGGGGCATCGAGCTTTTTATTGTGATGTTTTTCGATGATTTCAATGTCAAAGCCGTTTTCCAGCTTACTGACCATCTCTTTTAACATCTTGGCAATCAGATTGATTCCCAACGATAGGTTGGCGGTTTTAAACACCGGAAATTCTTTGGCCCCTTCATCAATGGCTGCCAGATCCGCCTCGGACAGGCCGGTGGTGGCGATGACAATGGGGATTTTTTTGCTTCGGGCAAAACCGAAAATCGCCGGGAAGGCGGCAAAATGGGAAAAATCGATGATTACATCGATGGCTTCGATGCAGTTTTCCAGATCATTGTAAACCGGAAAGGGCAGGTTGGTGATTGCCTGATAATCAAACCCGGCCACCACCTGGGTTTCCGGGTTGGCGGCAATAATCTGCTGCAGGGTAGAGCCCATAGCGCCAGAGACGCCACTGAGTAAAATATTGATCATGGCGGCCTCCTATAATAAGCCGTAGGCTTTTAAATCGGCGATCAGTTTGGCTTTATTGGCATCTTCCATTTCGATCAGGGGCAGCCGCATTTCACCGCTGTCCAGAGCCATTAGGCCCATCGCGGTTTTGACGGGAATCGGGTTGGTTTCATAGAACATCGCCAGATTAACCAAATTGGTGCTAAATTGCAGTTCTCGAGCTTTGGCCAGATCGCCAGCCATAAAGCTGGCGACCAGATTGTGCATGTCGGCGGGAATAATATTGGCTGACACTGAGATCACCCCCTTGCCACCGATAGCCAGTATCGGTAACACATGGTCGTCATTGCCACTGTAAATATCAATATCATTGCCGCAGGCCCGGGCAATTTCAGTGACCTGGCTGATGTCGCCACTGGCTTCTTTAACGGCAGCCACATTGGCGATTTTGCTTAGTTCTTTAATGGTGGATACGGCAATGTTCAGACCGGTCCGACTGGGCACATTGTAAATAATCACGGGAATCGTAATGGCATTAGCAATGGCTGAGATATGGGCAATGATCCCCCGTTGGGTGGATTTATTGTAATAGGGGTTAATAATCAGAGCCGCATCGGCACCGGCTTTTTCGGCTTCTTTGGACAGCATGATCGAATAGGCGGTGTCGTTACTACCAGTTCCAGCGATAAAGGGCACCCGGCCGTTAATGTATTTGCCGGCGTCCCGGAGCAGTTCCAGATGTTCAGCATCGGTCAGGGTTGAGGTTTCACCGGTAGTACCGGCGATCAGAATGGCATCGGTTTTCTGTTCAATCTGCCAGTCAATCAGTTTGTGAAAGCGTTCAAAATCAATTTTCCCATCTTTAAACGGGGTAACCAGTGCGACACAGCTTCCTGTAAAAATACTCATTTCAAGCTCCTTTGATTGTGGTTTTATGTGGGATACCGTACCGACCAATTGTTAATTTGTTGTTCACTCTGATGCCTACAACATAACGTAACAATTATTGGTACGAGGTTATCTTTTTTTATGCAAAGTTATCTTTGATTCAGCGAATTAGATTAAGCCACGTTTAATTAGTTCGAAGGCAATCTGGACGGCATTGGAGGCGGCGCCTTTGCGGATGTTGTCAGCAACGACCCAGAGGTTCAGGCCGTTATTGACGCTAAAATCCCGGCGGATGCGACCCACATAGACGGCATCGGTGTTTTCAGCCACCCGGGCCAGCGGGTAGACATTATTGGCTGGATCATCCTGGAGAACAATCCCCGGAAAATTACGATAGAGATTGCGGATGGTGTCCAGCTCAAAGGGTTTTTTCAGCTCTACGTTGACGCTTTCGCTGTGGCTGTAGAAAACCGGTACCCGCACGGTGGTGGCAGTGATCCGGAGGCTGTCGTCATGAAGGATTTTCTGGGTTTCGTTAATCATCTTCATTTCTTCTTTAGTATAGCCATTGTCCAGGAAGGAATCGATGTGAGGTAGCACATTATAGGCAATCGGATGAGGGTAGAAAGTATTGTCTTCGCCCTTGATCCCGTTTTCCAGATCAGCATAGCCTTTGACGCCCGAACCGGAAACCGCCTGATAGGTGGAATAGACAATCCGGTCGATACCGAAAGCATCATAAAGCGGTTTTAAAGCGACCACCGCCTGGATGGTAGAACAGTTGGGATTGGCAATGATATTTTTGTGCCCGTCCAGATCTTCCGGGTTGACTTCCGGCACCACCAGAGGTACCGTCGGATCCATCCGGAAGGCACTGCTATTGTCAATCACGATGACACCTTTAGCAGCGGCTACCGGCGAAAACCGTTCGCTGGTGTCGCCACCGGCAGAGAACAGGGCAATATCAATATCCTGGTCAAAGGCTTCGTCACAAAGCTCCTGAACCACGTAGGATTTTCCATTAAAAAGAATTTCTTTGCCGACTGAACGTTTGGATGCCATCGGGTAAAGGTTGTTCACCGGGAATTTAAGTTCAGCCAGTACCTGAAGCATTTTCTGTCCCACCATGCCGGTGGCACCAACGACTGCAACATTATAAGATTTCATAAGTCCTCCAAAAAATTGAAATGATAGTTAATTGCGAAAGTAACATAAACTTGAGGATCAGTTTCGCAAAAGTTCTATTTAAAATAAATAACCAAAATAAAAAAAGCCAGCATGAAGTACCGGCTAAAATTCAAAGAAAAGCTCAAAAAGAGATTCTATTGGGTTTTAGATAGCACTCCATCATAATAAATGATGACAGTCTTACTGCTCTTAACAGTAAGCCCAGGAAAATGTTGGCAAATCATTATCCTTCGGCGAGCTTTCCTTTCACAGCGCATCATCCCATTTGCCATGGTCACCGCCGTTAATCTTAAAGTCCGCACCTCTATCGTAGTTATTCGATTTTGACCATTGTAACAATTATACCGGATAATTTCAAGGGGTATTTAAAAAAATGCAACTAAATCATTTGGAATATTTGCTTTGATCTTGTTCTTAGTTCATCTTACCCCTTGCGATAAACAACCCAAAACGGGTATAATAAGAACCAAATACCGGTGCTTTGGCGGTGAAGTTCCAAGCCGTTGTTTTCCAAACAGCCTAACTAGAAAAGAGGTGAGCCCATGTCGTCTGAATTGATCAAGGACCTGTTATTCAACACTGCTCTGCTGCTTTCCATCAGCATTATTTATAATCTCTTTTTTATCCGCATCGATAGCCGGAAAAAATGGCCGGAAGCGGTTCTTGGCATTTTCCTGGGTGGGGTGGGTATTCTCTTGATGATGAACACCGTCAGCTTTGCCAATGGTATTATTTTTGATACCCGATCGATTTTGGTCAGTGTTTCCGGTCTGTTTCTGGGTTATCTTCCGACTATTATTGCCACCCTGCTGATTTCGATCTACCGGATTTATTTAGGCGGTGGCGGGGCTCTGACCGGGGTATTGGTGACGATGACCTCTGCTCTAATTGGCCTGATCTGGTATAAATACCGGTTGCCAGCCATTCTGCAAAAGTCTGAAAAAGTCTGGCCGGAGCTGTATCTGTTTGGCTTGGTCATCCATCTCACGATGCTGGCCGATATGCTGACCCTGCCAGATCAGCAAGGGTTGCTGGTTCTGGCGGCCATTACCTTGCCAGTATTGATTATTTATCCCATTGGGACACTGTTGCTGTGTCTGGTAATGCTCCAGGGACTGAAAAACCAGGCAGCTGAAAAAAACCTGATGGAAAGTCGGGAAAACTATAAACAGCTCTATTATGAATACCAGAAAAAAGAATCGCTGCTGCGTTCGCTGCTGGACTCGATCCCGGATTTGGTTTTTTATAAAGATCAAAAGAGCGTTTATTTAGGCTGTAACAAAGCTTTTGAAGTTTTTGCCGGTAAAACCATGGATGAATTGGTGGGTCTCACTGATGCTGATCTCTTTGATCAGGAAACGGCCACTTTGTTTCGAAATATGGATCAGATCATGATGCGTGAAAAAAAGTCGCGTCGGAATGAGGAACTGGTCACCTATCCCGATGGCCGGGAAGTTTATCTGGAAACGCTAAAGACCCCTTATTATGATCACAACGGGCAGATCCTTGGCTTAATCGGGGTCAATCGCGACATTACCGACCGTAAGGAAAATGAAGCTGAGATTCTCTATCTGAGCCAGCATGACGTTCTTACCGGTCTCCATAATCGCAGCTATTACGAAAACGAACGGCAACGGCTGGATCATCAGGACTATCTGCCCCTGTCACTGATTATCGGCGATATCAACGGGCTTAAATTGATCAATGATGCCTTTGGCCATGGCGAAGGAGATAAACTACTGATTAGCATTGCCAAGATTATGGAACACTGCGCCCGAGAACAGGATGTGCTGGTGCGCACCGGCGGGGATGAGTTTGTGATGCTGTTGCCGCAGACATCCTACAGGGAAACTGGAGTTATGGTTGAAAAAATAAAAAAAGCCTGTGAAGAAGGCTATAAGCTGGACAATGAACTGATTATCACCAGTATTTCCCTGGGATTTGCCACCAAGACCAAAGCTCATGAACCCTTTGAAAAAACATTTAAGCTGGCTGAGGAATCGATGTATCGGAAAAAGCTGCTGGAATATAAAAGCTTTCATTCGGCCGTCATGGATTCGATTAAGACCACCCTCTTTGAAAAAAGCAACGAAACCGAAGAACATGCTGAGCGGATGGCCGATCTGGCTAAACAACTGGGGCGCGTCTTAGGCCTGGATCAGGAGGAACTGGTGTCCTTGGAACTGGTAGCAACCCTTCACGATATCGGCAAAATCAGCATCGACAGCAAGTTGCTCCAAAAAAATGGCGCCCTGACCGATGCGGAATGGGCGGAAATCAAAAAGCATCCCGAGGTGGGCTATCGGATTGCCCAGACCGTACCAGAATTGCGCAAGATCTCCGAATATATCCTCTGTCACCATGAGCGCTGGGATGGTAACGGTTATCCCCAGGGTCTGAAAGCTGAAGAAATACCTTTGCTGGCTCGGATTCTGGCGATTGTCGATGCTTACGATGCGATGACCCAGGATCGCTCCTATCGTAAAGCAATGACGGAGCAGGAAGCCGTCGACGAGCTGCAACGCTATGCTGGCAGCCAATTTGATCCGGCTCTGGTGGCAGTGTTCATTGAGGATGTAATTGAAAAGGTAGGATACAGCATGTGATCAAATAATATCCTAAAGAAGTGGGCCTCCGGATACTTTATTGAATATATTTAAGATATTAGAATACTATGATAAAGCCGGTTAGAATAAGGAATCTCACTTATTCTAACCGGCTTTTTTAAAATTCCAGATATTTTCGAAGATAATCATTTGAGAACAGCAAATGATGTTAATTAACGGCGGAAAAGCGACTAAACGCTTAATTGAGGTTAGCTTCTCAATGAAGCAGAACCAGGAACTAGAACCATTCGGCCAACCAGTCACGCATCATATGTATTTCATTACGCTGGGTATCGCGGATGGTTTGGGCAAAAGGAATAATTTCCTGATGGTCAGCATATCCGCTGGTGATCAGTTGTTGGGACATCATTACCGCATCCATATGATGGAAAATCATGTCCTGCAGGAAAGCCTGATCGACGGCATCACCTTTCAGATTGGTCAAATCCCGCATCATCGGCTGGTAATCAACCTGATGATCCTGATTGGGATACCAGGTATCAAGCCAGATCTTCATTTGCTCAATTTCCGCCGTCTGGGTTTTGATAATATCGTCGGCGAAATTTTTCATCTCGTTACGGTCAGTATTTGCTTTGAGAACCGTGGCCGATGAAACTGCTTCTTCATGATGGGCAATCATATGCACTAAAAAATCATGTTCGCTTTCAATGGTTGCATGCATCATCCCAGAATCCATCACCTCAGAGTTCATCATCCCCGAACCAATCATTCCACCAGATGGATTTTGAAAATTTTGTTGAGAACTGCTGTTATTTGACAGCAAAAATATAATATAGCCCATCATGGCAATCAGAACCAACAGAACCGCACCTAAGGTTCCCCCAAGGATTACAAGGCTTGTCTTTTTCATGTCTAGACATCTCCATTTCTTTTCGATATTGTATCGATGGTTTAAATTTGATACCTGTCTGTAGGCCGCAAACTCTTTTAGAATCAATTCCAATACAAGTAGGTGTTATATTATTAGTATAGCATGGGGATGGTTTTATTTATGTGATTGAATCACACAGGGATCATTAAGATTGCATCTGACTTAGAGATGTTTTTGAAAAATCTCCGAGACCATGGATAAAAGAATGATGTTCGAGTATAATAGAGGAAATAGAAGGTATTAAGATGAGTACTGATACCCTAAGAACTTGGAAGGAGATTAAGATGAAACCTTGTGAAAAATGGGATGAACTGATTGAAAAAACAGTGTTACCTTGGCCCGGTACATCCCGGGATTATCAACCCGAATGGGATGCGATCCGATATTTTGTAGGCGATGTGATGTTTGCTATGCGTGGCGAAAATAAGGTTGGGGACTCATTATTGACAGTTAAATTGCCAACCGGTGACGGTGAAATCCTCCGCTCCCGGTACCCGGATATTATTCCTGGCTATTATATGAACAAACAGCATTGGAATTCAATTATGCTTGACGGAAACGTACCGGAGGCAGTTTTAGTTGAATGCATTCAGTTAGCTTATCAGACGGTGCTGACGAAATTGACAAAAAAGAAACAGCGAGAGATTGAGGAAAGTGTGATGGTTTCCAAAGGATAAGAAAAACTGTTTTTTTTTGAGATCGCCTCTAAGTTATCATGAGTGATATGGACAGTTAAAATGTCCCCATGTTATCGAAGTGTCCCTGCGTTACATAAAATCGGATTATGACCAGCGTTTAAGGGGCTAGCATAATGGTATACAGTCAATATAAAAATAAGCGGAGGTGCACCATGACAAGCACGGCAAAAAAAGTATTGGCGAACACGGAGCAAAGCCCCAGACCATTGATTAAACCGCCGAAAAAAATCCCCTTATTGCTGCGGATCGGCTTGTTTATCGCCAAAAAAGAAACCGGCAAAGATCTGTTGCCGGCGCGGCTGTTAACCTGGTATCCCCGTGCCGCGATCGGGTCCGGGGTGTTGGAGATGATGACTGCAAAAGGGCAGACCGCGCCGGAACGGCGGTTGCTCAATCTGGTCAGGCTGCAGGCCTCATTGATCTGCTCCTGCACATTTTGTATTGACATGAACGCCGCCGGGATCGTCAAGAATGGCATCAGCGACGATGAACTGGCCGTTTTACAGGGGCGTCGGGCGGTCCAGTCGGTTGATAGCTTCAACCTGCGGGAACTGCTGGCGCTGGAGTATGCCATCAGCCTGTCCAGCACGCCGCCGGACCTGTCCGATCAATTCATTAAAAACCTGACACGTGAATTTACGGAAGCCGAAATTGTGATGTTGGCCAGTACCATTGCCAGTGTCAATTATTGGGCCCGACTGAATCAGGGTCTGGGCATCCCGCCGGCCGGATTCAGCGACCGCTGTTTACTTTATCATCGGGATGAATAAGATCAGGATAGCAGTGAGACGGCGAGTGTTTTGCCACCCGGAACGCTTAAACGCCCCCACTTTTCCCAAACAGAGGTTCACAGCCTCTGTTTTTTTATGCCCAAAACGCCCGTCTTCACCTAATCTTCAGATAAGCTTCAAACGATCCACAAACGGTTATATTACAATAGCGACATGAAACGAACATTGAAATTTAAATGACTTTAGGAGGTAAGACGATGACGGTCAATCAGCACCAAAACAAACCGACCAGTTATGAAAGTGAATACATGGACACCCTGAGAACCTTGTTTAATGAAAGCAGCCAGATCGAAGCGATCCGCTATTTTTTAAATACAACCTATCTCTATTTTAAAGAGGACAATATGAAAAAGCGCCAGCCCCAGGTGATGGTGCTGGGCAGCAGTATTCCCGAAGAACTGATTTATGCCGCCGGGGCCAAACCCTTTTGGATTCTCGGCGGCAGCCTCGGGACGGTGGCCTGGTCCGACGATTTAGTCCCCCGGGACACCGATCCGGTCAGCCGCTCGATGCTGGGATTTCTACTCAATGATCACTTCGATCTGGGCGCAGCCGCCCTGATCATCGTCCCGATCACCTGTGACAGCAGCCGCAAAATAGCCTATCTGCTGCGTGCGGCCGGGAAAAAAGTGGTCACCGTGGATATTCCCCCGGACAAAAGCGATCCCCTGGCCGGGCTTAAATGGCGGGGTCAGATGGAGCAGCTGGCCGAAAAACTGGCCGATCATACCGGTCGGCGGATGTCGAAAAAGAATCTCGTCCAGGCCACCCAGCTGGTCGAAACGGCCCGGAAACTGATGCGCGATTTTATCCAGGTCTGTCGTCAAAAGGACGGCCTGATCTCCGGGGCCCTGCGGATGGCGGTGCTCAATTCTTATTATTACACCACCGATCTCAAAGGCTGGTGCGGCCAGCTGCGCAAACTGAATCTGGAACTGCTGGCCAACCGCCAGGTGATCTCGGCGGCCACCACAAGCAAGCCCAAAGTTTTATTGATGGGCTCACCGGTGGTGTTGCCCAATTATAAGATTCCCTTTCTGATCGGCGACATTGGCCTTACGATCGGGGCCACCCTGGACAGCAGTATTCAAAAAATATACGCCAGCAGCAGCCGCCACAAAGCCAGTAAGCGGGATCCCTTTACCGCCATCATCGAGACCCATTACCGCTATGACTGCTCAGCCGCCTACGCTCAGAATGAGATGCTCTTTCACAGTGCCCGCTGGCATCTGGAACAGGGTGGGATTGACGGGGTGGTTTTCCATGTCTTGAAAGGCCAGATTGAATATGATTTTGAACTGGAACGTTTTGAACAACTGTTTGGAACCGCCACAATCCCGGTCTTCCGGCTGGAAACCGACTACCAGTACCAGGATGTGGAGCAATTAAGAATTCGGATGGAAGCCTTTATGGAAATGCTGGCGCATCATCGTTATCGTGAGGAAAAAAGAGCCGTATGAAAAAAAACGATCACAAGCTAAAAATCAATTCAAGAAAAATTTTCACACCGACGGTGATCGCCATTTGCGGGGTGCTGATGCTGCTGTCATTGTTTGCCGGCAGCCTGGTCTTTTACGCGTTCGGGTCCGACGACAGCGGCTATGCCATCACCCCGGTGCTGATCATCCTGCTGCTCGCGGTTATCGGCATTGTGTTATGCCTGTGGTTGCGGCGCCGGATTGTCCGCAATGATCCGGTGATGGGCCGTTTTGCCGCCGAACGGATCAGCCTGAAGCCGGGGGGCACCGTCAGGGGCCAGCGCAAATTCGGCTTTATGACGATGCGCTGGTTGATCATGCTGATCAGCTTTTTCGCCCTGATCTACGGGGTCAAATGGCTGGGGCAGGGGTTTGGTAATATCGAACTGCCGATTTTTGCCTGTCCCATCAATCAGGATCAGCTGATTGACAGCAGCTGTTATACGCTGGCCCATTTAAACTCGCTGGTGGGGATGAGCTGGTCGGAAATCGGCATCTTCTTTAGCTCGCTGCTGCTCTCGATCGTGGTGCTGGGCCGCTTTATCTGCGGCTTCCTGTGCCCGATGGGGCTGATTCAGGATCTCACCCACGAAACCCGGCAGGGTCTGAAAATTGAAGGACTGTCCTTAAACGAAAAACTCTATCAGCGCTTAAAACCGATCAAATGGACGCTGTTGCTGTTGTTTCTGGGGCTCAGCTTTGTCGGCGGCAACTTCTGCAATATCTGCCCGGCCATCACGGTTTCGCCGGCTCTGGCGGGATTTAAGGTGTCACTGTTTTTAAGCGGTTTTTTCATGATTGTGGTGATCATCGGCAGCTTTTTCAAGCGCCGCTTCTTCTGCAACATCTGTCCGCTGGGCTACCTCATCGGCCTCGGTCATCGGATCTCGTTGTTCCGCATCAAAAAAGACTGTCAGGCTTGTACCGAATGCGGGGCCTGCTACGAAGCCTGTCCGATGGGGATTAAAACCATTTATACCGAACGGGAAAAGTGTGATGTTACCACCGCCGATTGTATTATGTGCGGCGAGTGTATTGATAAATGTCCGGAAAACAAGGCCCTGGCGATGAGTTTCGGCGGGGTAAAATTTTACCAGGCCTCCCGCAAGACCTTTATGTCGGGTCATAAAAAAACCGAAAAGCGGTTAAAACGCTTGATCAGGAAAAGAGAAAAAAATGAGAGAGATCAATAATAAAAAAGATCAGCCCGAAATGAATCGCGTCATTGAAAACGTCATTGAAAACAAGCGTGACGACCATCACAGCAGCCCGCCGACCACCATGGCCGAACGGCAACGTCAGCGCTTTGTCGACAAAGCTACCAAGGTGTCCGCCAAATATCTGCGGCGGCTGGCCGAATTAGATGGTGCCCCGGCGGCCATGCAGCCCTTTTTTAAGGTCCTCAGCGACATCTATGTGGATATGAAGAATGTCGCCAAACCGGCCGATACCAAAATCGTCGGCACCTATTGTGTGATGGTCCCCGATGAGCTGATCTACGCCGTCGGGGCCCAGCCGGTGAAACTCTGCAGCGGCAGTTATACCGCCTTTGCCATTGGTGATGATCTGGTGCCCCGGGACGCCTGCCCGCTGGTCAAAGCGGTGATGGGTTTTCAGGCCATGGAAGTGATGCCCATTTATGATGATTGTGCCCTGATGGTGGTGCCGATTACCTGCGACTGTAAAAAGAAAATGGCCGGCATGTTAAAGGAACGGGTGCCAACCTACGCCCTCCATGTGCCCACCGCCAAAAGTGATGATAGCGATATGGAACAATATGTCCAGGAACTCTATCAGCTGATTCCCGAACTGGAAGCGGTCACCGGCCAGACGATTACCTGCCAAAGCCTGGCAGAGAGCATTGATGCCATGGGCTTTGCCCAGTATCAGATGTCAAAGTTTAACACTTATAAAAAACATGTTCCGGCCTTAATCAAAGGGACCCACGCCATGGCGCTGATGAATGCTTTTTCGTACCTGCCGGTGGCGCAGTGGAGTCAGCAGCTGTATATCCTTAATCAGGAGCTGGCCCAGCGTAAAAAAGATCAGCACTACGTCAGCAAAGACAAGCAACCCCGGATTATGATCACCGGCTCACCGATTATTTTCCCCAACATCAAAATTCCCTTATTGATTGAAGAAACCGGGGGCATTCTGGTGGGCGACGAAACCTGTATGGGTGACCGTTCGCTTTACGATCCCACCGTCGTGGTGGACCAGAGCTTTGACGGCTTGATGCGGTCGCTGGCCAATCGTTACACCCGGCCCTGCACCTGTCCGACCTTTGTCGACAACAGTCAACGGATCTATCGGATCAAACAGATGATTGCCGACCATCAGGTTCAGGGGGTGGTTTATCACGTCCTGCGGGGCTGTCTGGTCTATGATTTTGAATACCAGAC
>JAQUWM010000067.1 GCA_028692885.1 Acetobacterium sp.
GATGGATGCCATCGGCATCAATCACGACTGGCAGGCTGCTTTCCAGTAGATGCTCCAGAATAAAGCTATAATTTTTGGCTCGCCCAATTCCTGGGCCGATCAAAACGACTTTTTTTCGGTCATTTTTGATGTCGTCTGAGGTGATGTTGCAGTCATAGGTTTTGATTAAAGCTTCTGCTGGTGCCCGGGCAACCACCGGAATGTAAATATCATGGGGAACATAGCAGGTAACCAGACCGCCACCGCTTTTTAAGGCGCCCTCAATCGAAAGGATACCGGCACCGCTCATCCCCTTGGATCCGGCAATCACGACCACAGAGCCGTAGTCGTATTTATGGGTATTCTTTTTTCTTTTTTGGGGAAATTTCAAATCGATTTCCTGAGTATAATATTTTTCATTGGGAATGCTGTTTTCGTCAAGGCCAATATCGATGAGAACCGTGTCTCCAGCATAATCGGGACCATCATTTAACAGACATCCGGTTTTGTAATTTTGGATTACAATGGTTCGGTCTGCAAAAATCGCATTGCCGATGGTGAGACCAAGATCGCCCCGCAAACCGGAAGGGATATCAATGGCAATTTTTTCTTTTTCAAAATTATTGACCATATCAAAAATTCGATGATAATTTTCCGGAAGTTCTTTTTCGACCAGGCCGGTGCCAAAAATTGCATCAATAATGTGGGTAGCGGATTTCATGATCAGACCGAGATCCTCAAAATCACTATCTTCAAGAAGGGTGTGCACGAGTATGTTTTTTTCTTCGAGCCGCTTTAGACTGGTTCGGCTATCCGCAGACAGCTTTGTTTCAGCTGCGGTTAAAAAGAGATGGACAGTATAGCCGTCTTCAATCAATGATCGAGCGATGACCAAACCATCGCCACCGTTGTTACCCGGTCCGCATAGAATAATAATCTGAGCATCTGCATCAAGATCTTCTTTTATAATTTCGGCACATGCATGACCCGTCCGTTCCATCAGTTCAATGCTGGATGTACCGGCTGCAATGGCATGACGATCCATAACAGCCATTTCTTTAGGTGTGACAACTTTCATTTTTTTCCTCTTTTCCCGTATTTGAAAATAGTCTGATAACTATTTCAGGTTGTTTAAATACAATGTACCAATACAATTGTTATCCTGTTTGTATGTGTATAATACAAACAATTAGTTTGTCTGTTCATTTTGAGGAGCTGTTCTGAATGCCCAGGTTACAATATACAACAATGATCAAGCCGGTTTGCATTTATTGACGATAAAAATTTTGATCGGCTTATTGTCATTATATCAAATTGAAATCTTTTGTAAACCATAAGCAGAATAAAGATGTGTTGAAAAGAAAAATATTTTATTTTAAAGGAATCCTCAAAAATAACTGGAACCGATTCCACCAATTTATCTGAAAAAGCGACTTGGCTCGCAAGCGCAGTCGTTATTTGTTTGACCGTTTTTTTCACTTTGCCGTTTAAAGATCATGGGCTCACAAGGTAGCTGTCGGTTAAACAGGTTGAATTTGTCAATTTCTTAAAAAGTTCCCTCATTTTTTTGTATTTGTTTATTTCTGATTTTAACGGGTAGAATCATATTAAATCAATTTAATATTGGTTAAAATAATTAGCAATACAAGGAGGATTATAATGACAAAAATTGGAATTATTTTAGGCAGCACCCGACCAGGACGAAATGGTGAAGCGGTCGCCAAATGGGTTGATAAACTGGCACAGAAACGATCAGACGCCACCTTTGAATTGGTGGATATTGCAGATTACAAGCTGCCCCTTTTAGACGAACCAAGTCCGGCCATGATGCAGCAGTATACTAAAGACCATACCAAAATCTGGTCAAAGAAAATCAGTGAATTTGACGGATTTATCTTTGTAACTGCTGAGTACAACCACAATATTCCCGGGGCATTAAAAAATGCTATCGATTATCTGAATGTGGAATGGAAAAATAAAGCCATCGGATTTGTGGCATATGGCAGTGCGGGGGGAACCCGATCCGTTGAAGCGCTCCGCCTGGTTGCCGCTGAGCTCCACATGGCCGATGTTCGGGCACAGGTGATGCTCAACCTGTTTACCGATTTTGAAAACATGAGTGTCTTCACACCCGACCCACGCCACGAAGATTCTCTCAATGACGTTTTTGATCAGGTCATTGCCTGGAGTACTGCGTTAAAGACATTACGGGTTTAACGTAGAAGACCATTTAAAGAATATGATCTATTTATAACTGATTGGCTAAGACCACTATCGGCGTAGATGGCAAACATGTTTTCTATCCGGCTGATTAACGATTTAGTCAGATTTATTGATAAGCATAGTAATTCAAGGACTTCGTGAACGGCTAATTTTCGGCGTGAACTGCGATTGTGTCTAGCTGATGAAAAGGTTAAACTTTGTATAGAAGCGCATTTTTAAAAAGTGCTATAACCATTTCAATTAGCGAGGAGTACAATAATGGGATTATTTGACAAGTTCAAGCAGGGATCAAAAGATATGATTAAAAGCTATGACAAGGTGAAACTCAATCAAAAACTGAGTTATGAAGAGCTACATGAGATTATGAAAGCAGGAAGCTATCCCTGTGGGGAACCCCAGCTGACCGGAAAAGGAATCATGCATTGCATTCAGTTTCCGCCGGTGGATAAGTATGTTATTCAGGTGGCTTTAAGCGGAACCACCGTGACGATCACCAAAATTTACAATGGCGTCGGCGGCATTCTCAAAGAAACGGTTGGTGATGCCGTGACCGGCGGCTGGTATGATGTCCTCAATGGTGAAAACATTGACCTTAATCAGATGACCCGGATTATCGGCGAAGAGCTGACCCGACTGTGCGGCGAAAAAGGATTACTAAAAACCGCGTAAGCTGTCAGGGATAGTGAGAATAGTCAGTAAAAAATGTCAAAACAATCAAGACAAAGCGTCATTCACCGTTTTGATAGACGCTGATGATTGCAGCCGATAAAAACACTAAAATCCCCCTGCTGCCAATAGAACGGCAGCAGAGGGATTTTTTCAGCGATAAAACTGGATGATTTTAGCAGGACATTTTGCCACGGCATCCTTGATGGCCAGGTCGTCCCCGGGCGACAAAGTCTGGCTGATGACGGTCGCTTTTTTGTCGACCATCTTAAAATGGCTGGGGGCGATTTTAGCGCACAGGCCGCAGCCCACACAATAGTCCGCGTTCACAGCAAGGGGACCATCCAGAGTGGCGGCTGCTTCATCGTCGGCGGGAAGATCCGCCGGTTTGACAAACCGGGAGGTGATATAGCCCATCAGAAAAATCGCCAGGGTGGTCAGAATCCAGCGGACGAGCATGAATTCGGGTCCCAGAAATTTGCTTTCAGTGATTAGCATCGGGATTTTGATCACCGCCCAGGTGGACAGGATGATAACGATGTTGGCAATACTGGCGCCCTTGCTCAGTAACATTTTGCAGACCGGAAAGGCGGCGTAAATGGGACCGGCTGAAAAACTGCCCAGTAAAAAAGCAAACAGCGAACCTTTAAGGCCCGAGTTTTTGCCAAAGGCATTTTCGATGGTTTCTTTTGGTACCCAGGCAGATATCAGCGAGGTTAACAGCAGAATCACCGGCATGATCATCAGCATTTCCTTGACATAATACCAGGTGTTGCCCAGAGATGGCAGAAATTTTTCCGGAGCAAAAATGCCGACGGCCACATAAGCCAGGATCACGATCATCAGAAAGCGGTTGTTTTTGAGTTGGCTTTTTAAAAATGTCATAGGATCACCCCCATCGCCAGGGCAATCACCAGGGCAAAAGCAAAGCTCAGTGAGTTGCGGATCAGCGTGAATTTCAGACCGAATTCTCGTTTCTCAAGCGGAAAGGTCACCACCCCCACCATCGTCAGTGTGGTCAGAAAAGCGACAATCGGAACGATACTGGCACCGGCGTCGACCAGCGAGGCCACCAGTGGAAAGGCGACAAAGGCGGGAATCAGGGTGATGCTACCCAGCAGCGCAAACAGCACCGTCGAAACAATCTCGTTGGCCTGACCGATGGTGGCTTTAATCGTTTCCGGCGGCACAAAGGTGAGGATCAGACCAATCAACAGCAAGATGCCGAGGATATCCCCGGCGATCCCTTTCATCATGCCCCCAGACATTTTAATCGCCTTCAGGGTTTTGCTCTTGTCTTTTTTTAGCGAAAATCCCAGCCATACCAGGGTAATCACCCAGAAAATCAGTGTAAAAATATCCATGCGTTAACCTCCAAGTTGATTATGCGAATCTTAGCTTCAAAATTCGAATTTTCTATAGTATACTGTAGATCAGCGGAATAAAAAGTTACCACGGTCACACCTCAGGAGGTTATTTTATGAATCACCAGGATTTCATGACAATTTTATCCAGCCACAGCCTTTTTTCAGATTTTTCAGACGAAGCCCTGAATCAGATTTTCAGAGCCCATTACTATGAGAAACGAGAGTATGAAAAAGATCAGGTGATCCATTTTCAGAACGAATGCTGCCGAACCATGGATCTGATTCTGAGCGGCCGGGTGGCGGTTCAGAATCTCGACTGCGAGGGGAATGTGTTGACCATCAGTATTTTTCAGGATGGCGACGTGCTGGGGGCCAATCTGATTTTCTCCAGTCGCAACAACTATCCGATGACGGTGCTGGCCCAGTCGCCGGTGGTGATCCTCCATCTTCATCAGGAAATGATTGTGGAACTGTGTCAGATGAACCGTACCTTTATGATCGGGTTGATGAAAACCATCTCCGATAAAACCCTGATTCTCACCGACAAGATCAATGCCATCTCGATGAAAACAATCCGCCAGTGTATCATTGATTTTTTACACTATGAGTCCCGGATTCAGAAAAGTCAGGTAATCCGACTGCCATCATCAAAAAAAGATCTGGCCCAGCGTTTTGGGATACAGCGATCCTCCCTGAGCCGGGAGCTCAGCAAAATGCGCCAGGATGGACTGATCGATTTTGATGCTAAAACCGTTACCATCAAAGATTTAGATGCTTAGAACAGATAGATAACCGGACCCGTTAATATTCTGAGACGAATAGGAAAAATAAATCGAAGTTTGATTACCGGCAGCAGTATCTAATTTTAACCCAAAAAAGAACTAGAACCGATTCCGCCATTTAACCTGCGAAACCGGCCTAGTTCACAATCTCAGTAGTCATCCGTTTGGACTCCTTCTTTTGATTTTATCAAAAACCTTCTTTTTCACTTTTCAGTTTAAACATTACACACTTATAAGGGGATATCCAGCTGTTAAAAAGATTTCGCTTTTTAATCGTTGGAAGATCTGACTTGTTGCAGATTGTTTTCCCGGCCTGTTAATCAATTATTTCATCATGGTCAAATTTTCACCTTCAACCTCGGGTCGGTACATTGATTTGTTTGCCAGCGTCGTAATTGTTATTGAGTGGTTGACACTAGGATTCTTTCACTCGTTACTGAAAATGATTGAGTTAATCTTTGATATGGTCTTATTATATCATCATTTATCAAGAAGTAAATAGACAAAATGTAAACGTTTGTATAAAATTCGTATACGCTTATAAACAATTCTTATTGGAACTAAAAATTGTAGTGACAGCTGCTCGCCGAGGCGGGTGTAAGCCCGCCCTTCATCCATGTTAATCCGAAACTTCTTCTATTTGAACTTGATTTTTCTGACCGTCCCCTTTGTTCTTGCCCCCCGAATCCTGATTGTTGGTTTGGGTATTCCAGAGGCCCAGGACCATCGACCCGAAAATCCCGCCGATAAATACCGTCAGCACCCAGACCAGTACGCCATAGCGTAAATAGCGCAGCACCCGGTCTACTTTTGGGGGGATAAAATGATTATAGCGTTTCTTAAAAAGGCGTTTCCCGATTTTGCCGAGCCATTCCTGAAAGGCGCCAAAGGGACAGACCCAGCCACAGAAAACGGGACCAAAGAACAGCGCCAGCAGAAAGACTAAACTCATTAAAATCACTGCAGAGATCTGGGTTTTAGGCACAAATAATCCGGTTGTTACCAGGGTGAAAAAGGTTTCCACGCCGCCAAAGGGGCACAGGGCATGCAGCGACGCCGCAGACAGAAAGGGAATTCCCATACTGGCAGCGGCTAGGGTTTTATTGACCGATATCAGGGCGATCAAGGTAAAGAAAAAGATCTGCACCAGCAACCGCAGGTTGATTTTTTTAGGTTTTGCCATGATGACCACCTCCACTAATTGTATCCCCATTATGTTAAGCTTTAATCATGTCAAAATGGTGTCAGAAATTTCGGAGCACTAGTGCATCATCGTAATCGATCCAGAAAATCCTCAACCACGGCATTAAAAACGACGGGGTTATCGACATTGGCATTATGGCCGGCCGCGGGGATGATTTTCAGGGGATAGCCGGTTTTGGCCGCCCAGGCCCAGTTGTATTGGGAGACCTTGCCGAAGCGGTCATATTCGCCCAGCGTCAGCAGCACCGGGAACTCAAACGCCGTATCCTGGTTTTCGCGGAGAAAGCTGGCATAGGCGATCCCCATGATCTGGCAGAGTTCCGCCTTGTCATAGGGTTTTAGCATCGCGACCATGTTATCAAAGCCCCGTTTGGTATAGGTGGCCTCTTTAGCAATGGCCGTTACCAGTTTGTCGTGGGGATAGCAGCGGGACATCCACTCCACCTGCCGGACCCAGAAGCGGTCCGACCGAGAATAGTAGGAACGACCAAACGGCGAGGTGTCCACCCCGACAAAAGCCAGCACCTTGTCCGGAAAATCCAAAGCATACTGCTGGCAGGCATAGCCCCCCAGCGACTGACCGATCAGTACCGCTGCCGGAATATTTTCCTGCATCAGGATGCCATCCAGATCGGCGGCGGCATGGTGAAACGAAAAATTCGCATAGGGTCGGGAAGCCCCGTGAAGCGGCAGATCCCAGCTGATGACGGTATAATGCTTTCTAAAATAAGCAACCTGTTGATCAAACATCCGATGATTGGCAGTAAGCCCATGGGTAAAGACCAGACAAATTGCCTGGGGATCCCGATGCCGGGCGATCCAGTAGAAAACGGTGCCCCGGGGAGAGGTGATTGTTTTTTCCAGCACGACGACGACCTTCTTTCGCAGATTAGCCCACTCCCGGCGGAGTGGGTCTTTTTTTAAGTGTACCGATAAAAAAAGAGTTCGTCAATGGCAGAATTGTAAAGGATGGTGGAAAGAATGTTTCACAGCGATTGGATTGACGGTGAAACTTGATTGCGGGCCGCTATCAATTTGCCGGATGATCTGTCCATCAGAGATAAAAAAAGCCACGGCAACCTGTTTTAAATAGGTTATCGCGGCTGTTTTTAATAGCGGATCCAATCAATCAATAGCTGCTGGGTCTGGGGTGCTGGCCTTTTGGCAAGCCAGTTGGGAAACCAGGCATTGACCATCAGATACATCGGGTTGTGCGGAATCCCCTCGCTAAAGTGGGTCAGGAGGATATCATCGACATAAAAATCGATGGTGTCCGGCTGATAATCGATCCGGTAGTGATGAAAATCGGCGGTCGGGTCAAAACTCAGATCGCTGGTCACCGATTGGGTCTGAGCGCCATTGGCATAGCTGGTAAACATGATTTTACCATCCGGCTGATTATAGATTTCAATGTCGATTTCCTGATCATAGTCTGGGGGGGCATAGAGAAAGAAACCGGTGATGCTCGATGGCGCATCGGGCAGTTTCATCGAAATCTCATAGCTGCCATAGCTTTTTAAAGCGGTGGTGGAAATTTCGCCGCTGGCCATCGTTTTCGCCGGGATGGTGATCGCCAGTTGGCCATCAGAAACCGCCACGTTTTCCGGTTTAAACTGGGTCTGGCCGAGGCGATGGCTGGAAGTTTTAAAGACCGCGGGATCCAGACTGCCAGTAAACTTGGGCACAATCCGGATCTGAATCGCTTCTAGCCGTTTGGATTCACCGGCGGTGCCGGCGATGGCCCCATCTTTTTTCCAGCCCTGCGACCAGCCGTAATCCTGAATATGAACCCGGTATTCAACGGCATAATCAGTTACCGGCGCTCCACTGGCGTCAGTGAGTTGCAGCTGAATCGCTTCCAGCCGTTGGCTTTTGCCCTGGGAACCGGCAAAGTCACCATCTTTTTTCCAGTTGAGCAGGTCGTCGGTGGCCGCCTGCCAGCCTTCATTTTTAATATGGACATTGTAGTGAATGCTGTAATTTTCGGTAGCTGTGGCAGTCCCGGTTAACTCCACCGTCAGCCCTTCAATCCGTTTGCCTTCCCCGGTGGTACCCAGCAGGCCGCCATCCCCGACGACGCCGTTATCTGTGGGCAGATCCCCGTAATCCTGAACGTGGCCGCGATAAGCCACGCCCAGGGAGGCGGTTGTGGCTGCCTGGGCGTGAAAGGGAATGGGGAACGCTAACACAAACAGCAACACACCGAGCAGCCCGACAGCGGACATTATTTTCATGGGACACCTCCTCGCCATTGTTCATCAGCGATAATCATTCTTTTTTGGAATTGTATCAAAGGAGTCTTAATTAAAGGGCTATCGTTGCCGATTTTGATAAAGTCCGCTGAAATTAATCAGCGGTCAGCTGAGAACCAGGAAAAGTTTTGACAGGCGCTAATAAAAGTGAAAGTGGGAAAAAAGCGTGGCGGATAAAGAGCAATTTGCAATAGCCATTTTTGGCGAAAAGGCGTATAATGATAAGCGAATGCAAAAATCAAAATTTGCCACAGCAAATATAATAGACATAGGAAATCAGGAGAAAAAATGATCACAGGCGAAGTAAAAAACAAAGTCGATAAAATATGGACCGATATCTGGGCCGGCGGGATCAGCAACCCCCTTACGGTCATCGAACAGTTGACCTATCTGATGTTTATCCGGTCACTGGATGAAAAAGAACTGGAAAATGAGAGTTTTGAAAATCTCACCGGCGAAACCATGCCCAAAATCTTTCCACCCACCGCGGCCGGCCAAAACCTGCGCTGGAGCCGTTTCAAAGAAAAAGACCCCCGGGCCATCTACGAGATTATCAACCAGCAGGTCTTTCCCTTTATCAAAAAGATGAATGGCTCATCCCAGACTGCCTTTTCCCGTTATATGGACGATGCGATGTTCCTGGTGCCACCCCCCAGGTGCTCCAGAAAGTTATCACCGGCCTGGACGAACTTTACGAGCAGGATCTCAGCGGCCGGGATATGCAGGGGGATCTATACGAGTACATGCTGGGCAAGCTGGCCACCGCCGGCCAGAACGGCCAGTTCCGTACCCCCAAACAGATCCGTGATCTGATGGTGCGGCTGGTGGCACCGACCCCGGATGATAGAATATGTGATCCCGCTTGTGGCACCGCCGGATTTTTAGTCACCAGCGCCGAGTATATCCGGGAAACCTATGAAGCCCAGATGACCGCCGACCAGTGGCAGCATTTTGACACCGACGCCTTTTCCGGCTTTGATACCGACCGCACGATGCTGCGGCTGTCGGCCATGAACCTGATGCTCCACTCCATTACCAACCCCCATATTGACTACCAGGACAGCCTGTCCAAACAGAATGAGCTGGCTAGCCGCTACGACGTGATCCTGGCCAATCCGCCCTTTACCGGTACCGTCGATGCCGAAAGCATCAACGACAATCTCAAAGCCGTCTGCAATTCCAAAAAGACCGAGCTGCTGTTTATTGCCCTGTTTTTGCGGATGCTTAAAAAAGGTGGCCGTTGTGCCTGCATCGCCCCCGACGGGGTGCTATTCGGTTCGACCAAGGCCCACAAAACCCTGCGTCAGGAACTGGTCGAAAACCATCAGCTCCAGGCCGTCATATCGATGCCCTCCGGCGTCTTTAAACCCTACGCCGGGGTATCCACCGCGATTCTGGTGTTTACCAAAACCGGCGCCGGTGGCACCGACAAGGTCTGGTTCTACGATATGAAGGCCGACGGCTTCAGCCTTGATGACAAACGCAACCCGATTGCCGCCAACGACATCCCCGATATTATTGCCCGCTTCCATAATCTGGCCGGGGAAGTCGACCGGGCCAAAACCGAACCATCTTTCTTCGTCGACAAACAGGCCATCGTCGACAACGGCTACGACCTCTCGATCAACCGCTACAAAGAAGTGATCTATGAGCAGGTAGAATACGATCCCCCCGAGGTGATCATGGCTCGGCTGGATCAACTGGCCGGGGAGATTGGGACAAAGATGGCAGAATTGCGGGAGATGATTAATGGGTAAGTGGGAGATGGTGAGGCTTTATGAAATTTGTGATTTACTGAACGGCTATGCTTTTAAATCAAGTGATTATATAGAGCACTCTAATACTCTGAATTGCAGAATGAGTAATATAAGGCCGAATGGAACTTTTAATATTTTATATAACGCGAAATATTTACCAGATGAGTATATTAAAAAGTATGAAAATTTTAGATTAACAGATGGTGACGTAATAATTGCAATGACTGATATGGCAAATGAACCTAAAATTCTTGGAGTACCGACTATAGTAAAAACAGAAGGATACAAGTGTTTGCTCAATCAACGAGTTGGTAAATTAATTTATAATGAGCGTAAAATAAGTGCAGATTACTTGTGTTTGGTATTGGATAGAGATTCTGTTAAAAAATACTATCAAAAATTCTCCAGTGGTGGATTGCAGATTAACTTAGGTAAAAGCGATTTGTTAAGTTTAGAAATACCCCTCCCCTCCCTGGAAATCCAGCAAAAAATCGCGGTCACCCTAAACACCACCACCGCTTTATTTAAGCTCCACCAACAGCAACTGGCCGAGCTTGATGCGCTAATCCAGTCCGTATTCTATCAGATGTTCGGGGATCCGGTGTCGAATGAAAAAGGATGGGAGATCAAAAATTTTAGAAATACTGCTATAATTGATACTACGATGATAAAAGAATTTGATAGCTACTCAAAAGTTCCTCACATCGGGATTGAGAACATTGAAAAAGAAACCGGGAAAATTATAAATTTGCGGTTAGTTGAAGATTGTGGATTGACTAGTGGAAAATACTTGTTTTCAAATAAGCACGTAATTTATAGTAAAATTAGACCTAATTTAAACAAAGTCGCTCTTCCGACCTTTACTGGTCTTTGTTCAGCAGATGCTTATCCAATTTTGCCTATTGAGGGAAAAACTGACCGATATTACCTTGCTTATGTTTTGAGATCTGATTATTTTTTAAAATATATACTTGATTTTAGTGGAAGAACAAATATACCAAAAGTTAATAAAAGTCAAATTGAAGGTTTTAATATGCCAGTTCCACCTATCGAGCTCCAAACCCAATTCGCCGCCATCGTCCAGAAAATTGAGCAGCAGAAAGCCCTGATCCAGCAATCCATCGACGAAACAAAAACCCTCTTTGACAGCCTGATGAGCCGGTATTTTGATTAGAAAGCTGCCAAACATCAAAAGAAAGTGGTGCGCTGGGTACTAACGGTGTCTGATTTAGCTAAACTCGAGGAAGTGAGCCAGAAAAAGTTTGGAAACGTAGATGGCCAGGAGATTTAAAATGTTCATCGTCACCAAAAATAAAAGACATAGCGAAGCATTGATCAGGAGATTTTGTTAAATAAGCCAGCTTTGTTTGACATTTTGTGATATTTATCACAAAAAGAGAAAGGGTTAAACAAAAAAAGAAAGGCAAATATATTTTCGGAAAGGAAAGAATGGCTTAAGAAAGCCATCGGAAAGGGAGGAAAGGCAAAAGGACTATTATGGTGAAAATCCGTGATTAGATTATTCTAATCACTCATACAAAAAAACAGCAGTAAATCTCTTCGACCCCTTCGAGACATTTGTTTGGCATAATTCTCATCTCAATTTTGCATCAAAAAAAGCCCTCACCGGAAAACCCCATGAAGACTTTGTATCATTGCAAATATTCTTAAAATGTTTAAGATTTGAAGTTGTTAATCAAAACAACGTTGAGTGACTTCCGACACGATAGAGCATAAGCACTAAAATATCGTTCATCAGCTCATAGACCAGAAGCCAATCAGGTTCGACGTGGCATTCACGGCATCCTTTAAAATTACCGCCTAACTCATGATCGCGATATTTTTGTGCTAACGGTTCTTCATCGGCTAGTTTTTCAATAACAGCATAAAGTCGGTCAATGTCTTTGCCTTGTTTCCTGGCCAGCTTAAGATCCTTTTTAAACTGATTTGTGAATTTAACTTCGTATTTCATTCATCCAGCGCGGCTCGCAAATCATCCATGTTGGCATAACCTTTGACACTGTTATCATTTGCCAGTTTTCTACCTTCGTTAATGGCAGCGACTGTTTCCTTATTGGGTACAGCGAGTTTCATTTCAAAAGGTATCCCATTTTCCCGGATCGCCTGTCTGAGAAAGATATTGATAGCAGTGGTCATATTAAGGCCAAGCTCGCCAAAAATTTTCTCGGCAGCTTCTTTGACATCTTTATCGGTACGAATATTTA
Organism: Acetobacterium sp.; assembly: GCA_028692885.1. Taxonomy (GTDB): domain Bacteria; phylum Bacillota; class Clostridia; order Eubacteriales; family Eubacteriaceae; genus Acetobacterium. Next base: position 12,455 of record JAQUWM010000067.1, read on the forward strand.
AATTTGTACTGGTAGCCATAATAAACACCTCCTTATCTCTTATCATTTGATTATAGTATGGAATGCTCATAATGTCAATTCAATGTGCGCATCCTATGCGAAATTATGAACGCATTCTATACGAAAATTGATGTGTCTGGTTAAGCCAGATGTATAACCAACCAGCCTAGCCATTACAACGAAAAGAGGAAAAAAGATGCATTTAAAAGACGTTTTCAACCAATACAGCCAGGATTACGATGCCAACCGTCGGCATTTCATCCCCAGCTATGATACCTTTTATCAGGCAGCCATTTCAGTTTTGCAATTTGATACCGCCTCGCCAAAGATTCTCGATCTCGGTGCCGGCACCGGTCTGTTATCGGCCTTTGTGCTGGCAGCATACCCCCAGGCGCAGATTACCTTGATTGATCAGGCCGAAAACATGCTGGATCTGGCCCGGGAACGCTTTGCCGGTGTGGCGCAGATTGACTATATCGCCGCTGACTATACATCCTATCAGTTTACGGAAAAATATGACGCTATTGTATCGGCGCTGTCGATCCACCACTTGGCGGATGAAAAGAAGCAAGGGCTTTACAAGAGCTGTTTTGCAAACCTTAAACCGCAGGGGATTTTTGTCAATGCCGATCAGGTGTTAAGTCCTGATCCCGAAATCGAAACCCAGTTTATCAGCATCTGGCATGATTTTGTCAAAATCAGACAAATCCCGGATGACGAACTGCAGGCTTACTATCACCGCACTTCCTTTGATCAAACCGCCCCCCTGAACGAGCAGATGGACTGGCTCCTTGCGGAAGGATTTGCCAAAGCCGATTGCATTTTCAAATACTTAAATTTTGCCGTCTTTTTTGCCGTAAAACAAGGTTTATAGGATGACCGAATTATCCGCCTCTAATACGCATTATATCAGTCAGAAGAAAACTACGATCAAAACGAGGTAACCTTATGCCATCAAATTTTGAATACCTGATCACTCAAAAAGAATATGCCCTGTTCGCCACTGCCTGCACCGAGGCTGAGCGGGTGTTTGCCTCTTCACCGGCGATGGCAGCGGTGGGCTGCCGCAAGGCTCTGGAGCTGGCGGTGAAGTGGGTCTATGCCGCTGATACGACCATCGAGATGCCCTATAAGAACAACCTCCAGTCGCTGATCCACGAGGCCAGCTTCCGTTATGCGGTGGTCTATGACACCTGGAAAAAGATGCCCTTTATCATCAAGCTGGGTAATCTGGCGGTGCATACCGAAAAAACCATCGCCGGCAGCGACGTTATCCTGGCCCTTCGGGGTTTGTTTGAGTTTGTCCAATGGATCGACTACTGTTACGGGTCAGACTATCGCGAACGGCACTTTGATGAGGCCGCCATTCCGCGGCAAAAGGTGGTGGTCGATACAGTTAAAATCCGCGACCAGGAAAGTCTGCTGACTCAGAAGGACAGTGAGATCGAAGCGCTGCGTAAAAAAATTGCAGCCCTGTCTCAGTACTATACCGCCGAAAAGGATCAGCACCAGGAGCAGCGGGCTTTTACCGCCGATGATCTGTCGGAGTTTAAAACCCGGAAAACCTATATTGATGTGGATTTAAAATTGTTGGGCTGGACCCTCGGGGATGACGCGCTGGAAGAGGTACCGGTGATGGACATGACCGGACAGCCGGGTCAGGCGGGCTATGCGGATTACGTGCTGTACGGCAAAGACGGCCTGCCGCTGGCGGTGATTGAGGCCAAGCGGACCAGTAAGGACCCCAATATCGGCCGTCAGCAGGCGCAGCTCTATGCTGACAGTCTACAGCGGCAAACCGGCCGCCGGCCAATGATGTTTACCACCAACGGTTTTGAAACCTATTTCTGGGATGATCAGAGTTATCCCCAGCGCAAGGTCAGCAGTATTTTTGCCAAATCTGATCTCCAGAAGCTGATGAACCGCTGCCAGGAACAGCGGGATTTGAACACCGTGGTGATCAGCAACGCCATCACCGACCGTTATTATCAGAAAGAAGCTATTAAAGCGGTGTGCGACAGCATAGCTCAGGGGCATCGCAAAAACCTGCTGGTGATGGCCACCGGCACCGGCAAAACCCGGACCGCCTCCAGTCTGGTCGATGTACTGTCCCGGGGTGGCTATATCACCAACGTCCTGTTTCTGGCTGACCGCACCGCCCTGGTCAAACAGGCCCGGGATGATTTCAAAAACTATCTGCCCCATCTGTCGCTGTGCAATCTGTTGTCCAATCGCGAGGACAAAAACGCCCGGATTGTTTTTTCCACCTATCCCACGATGCTCAACGCCATTGATAGTGAAAAAAACGAGGACGGTCAGCGACTGTTTACCCCGGCTCATTTTGACCTGATTATTATTGACGAGAGCCATCGCAGTATTTTTAAAAAATATCGCACCATCTTCGACTATTTTGACGCT
>JAQUWM010000177.1 GCA_028692885.1 Acetobacterium sp.
TGACATACCAAGCTGAGCCGCAGATAAAGTTCTGCTCGAAATGTGGCTCCGGCGCTGTTCTCGGTGCTCGATTTTGCGGTCAGTGTGGAACAGCGCTATGAAAATAAAAGGCTAATTTGGATGTGGCTTTAGTTTTCCGTAATCAGTGTGCGTTGCTTTTTGAAATTGAATACTTCCGCGACTATTGACTTGTTCCCGAGAACGGACAAAACGAAAAATACATACCAGACATCAAGGTGATGCTATCGTTCCATGTTGAGAGTGTAGTATTGATGTCAAGGGTAAAATAGCGGGTGTGTGAAAAGTCTAGTAAATAAGGGCTTTTCGAGAAAGAGGGTCTATAAGTGAGAATAAAGGCATTAAGCAGAAAAGAAATAAACAAAGCATTGCCTTTCATATGGGATGTGTTTTTGGAATACGAGACAGTGAATTATTCAGAAAAAAGGAAACAGGCATTCTGGGACGCGATTCATTCGGAGGAATATCTTGCACAGTTAAAGGCATATGGTGCATTCGAAAATAAAGAAATAGTTGGAATCATTGCCACCAGAAACGAAGGCAGCCATGTAGCGCTATTCTTTGTGAAAGGTATGTACCAAGGAAAAGGAATTGGAAGAATGCTGTGGAACGCAGTTCTCGAAGAAAATATTATAAATACTGTCACGGTTCATTCTTCTTTATTTGCGGTTCCGATATACGAAAAATTGGGTTTTATATCAACAGATAATATTCAGGAAGACGGTGGTATTGGTAACGAGGGTCTAAAGATGGTTAAGGATCATTTAGGAAAGAGCTATCAGAGCGTTAAAGAGATGTGTTCAGCATACAATATCAGTTATGCAGTTTTTCTTGATCGAAGAAGTCTCAGTTGGCTTTTAGAAGATTGTTTAACGGTTAAGATAGTAGACCATAAAGGCAGAGGCTATAAATCAGAAGAGGAAATGTGTAATTATGGCTTCAGTGGAAGGGGTCAACAATAAACTTAAAATGATAAAACGAACCATGTATGGCCGATGCGGTCAAAAATTATTGACGGCAAAATTGATGTATGATCCACATTCATAAACCGGATAACGGGTTTTTGCGGAAGAACAAAATCACACCGAAATATTCAATGAAGCACTGGGCTAAGTGAGGTCTGTTGAATTTTCTTAAATATCTTGATATAAATTCATTTCTTTGATATAATTAAATTCACATAGTTGAATAAAATTAATAAGCATAATTTATCAGTGTTTATTTGAAATTAATCAAAAAAACAATACAGCAATACTATGTGACAGTTTTTTAAGAGAGGAGAAATAATATGAATGAAAAAGTAACAATTGCGATTGAAAAAAGAGAAAAAGCGGCTGGCAATAAGGGTAAAAAACTTAGAACAATGGGTTACGTCCCGGGGGCCATCAATCGAAAAGGTCTGGAATCGGTATCGGTAAAAATAAAAAATGATGAATTAATGAAAAACGTATTAAAATATGGAAAGAACTATTTATTTACTCTTGATCTTGAGGGACAAGAATCGTATGATGTATTGATAAAAGAAATGCAACATTCACCCATAAAGAGAGAACTTTTAAATGTTGTTTTTCAGCAGGTGTCAGTAACCGAAAAAATCAAATTCAATTTGAATCTTAAAATAGTCGGCAAGGAAGCACTCGAATTTAGGAAACTACATGTTGTTCAACAGATGGAGAAAATACTTGTGTCCGGATTACCACAAGATATCCCGGATTTTATTGAAATTGATGTAAAAGATCTTAATTTGGATGACAAAATATGTGTCGGTGACCTAAAATTTCCTGAAGGAATTGAGACGGAATTTGAAGCTGATAAAATAGTCTTGGTGATAAACGAATCAAGATCAGATGACACAATCACAGAAGAATTAGAAGAGTAAAGCACGGATGGTGCTAGAATAAAAATAGTACAAATCGAAATGAGAAAATCCCAAATTAATAAAAACATGGTACGATAAAATAATTGTACTGAAGGGGGATCTCATTATGGCTAAACAACATGAAAAACAATTCAAACTGGATGCAGTCCGGCACTAGACAAACACAAGGAACTCGGTCTGCGTGGCTGCGCTGAAAATCTCGGCGTTGGTTAAAGCGCACTGGGAAAATGGAGCAAGGAACTGTAAGTGCCTCAAAAGATGGCGTATAGCAAGTCTGATCAAAACCTGCTATACGAATGTCATCATTATTTGAGGCACTTTTTGTAGTTATAACTAGGTGTCGGATGCGAACTGCTCTTTGGATTAAGCTATATGTAGTGCTAGAATAAACCAGCACCCGTTGGTTCAGGCAATCCTCCATATAGTTTCGTTCGATTGCGGTAAGCTGTTTGTACATGGTTGTTTCCTCCCAAAAAATAACAGCTTCGATGCCCGTATTAATTTTCAGGCATTCTCAGGGTAAATGCAACGCGTCGCCTGTTGGGTTGCACTAAAGAAAGAAATAGAGGCCTATCGGCGACTGATTGACATTTTAGTATTATTATGTTAAGGTGATATATCAATTGAAAGGAAGTGAGACAATGGACAGTAACCCTCGAAGTTTGATAAATAGCTTCAATCCCCCATGTGAGAATATAAACCAATGTGACGCTACTTACAGCGGGCTCTTGTCCATTTGCGCCTACGCTGATGGAGTATTTTGCCTGTGTATTTGATGCCGTCCTTTGGGGCGGCTTTTTTGTTGCAATATTGTATTTTTACTGGGGAATTCTAAAAAGAAAGGAATGATTCCAGTGAATTTTATCTACAAGGAAACTCACAGCAGGCAGATTCAAAAAAACAAGCACGACACCGAGCTCAAGCTTCGCTCCGATGCTTCTTTGACAGCGGAGGAGTTGTTGACACATCTGTCCTCTGCACACACAGGGCTTACAAATCAGGAAGTAGAAAATAGGCAAGATGAATTTGGTAAAAATGTTATTACCACAGGAAATAAAAATACAACGCTTCACCGATTGAAGGAAGCGGTTATTAATCCCTTTAACATCATTTTATTGATGGTTGCTGTTGTTGCCTGTTTTACTGATGTTGTGACATCCAAAAATCCAGATTATTTCACAGTCATCATTATTTTATCGCTAGTTTTTCTGTCCAGCTTGGTTTCTTTTATACAGAGTCAGCGCTCTAACACTGCTGCTGAAAAACTATCAAAAATGATCTCAAACAAATCGAGTGTGCGGAG
>JAQUWM010000178.1 GCA_028692885.1 Acetobacterium sp.
CGTAAAATTGAACGTTTCCTTTCCCAACCATTTTTTGTTGCCGAACAATTTACCGGTACCGGTGGGGTTTATGTAACGATTGGCGACACCATCAAGGGTTTCAAAGAAATTCTTGAAGGAAAACATGATGATTTACCAGAGAGTGCCTTCCTGATGGTTGGAACGATCGAAGACGCTGTTGCTAAAGCAAAAAAAATAAAAGGTTAGTTGAGGTGAGTTTTAATGGCTGAAACGTTCAGATTAAAAATCATTGCTCCAACCGGCGTTTTTTTCGACGATGATATCGCGCGGATTGTCATCCGCGGAACCGAAGGAGAGTTTGCGGTGCTTGCAGAGCATACACCGCTGACCACGACAATAGCCATTGGTACCTTTAATATTATTTTTGGCGATAAAACAAGCAAATGTGGCACCCTATTAGGGGGTGTTGCGACGATTAATCCCAGAGAGACGATTATTTTAACCGATGCAGCTGAATGGCCGGAAGAAATTGATCTTAAACGGGCTCAAGAAGCAAAAGAACGGGCACTTAAGCGGATTCAGGATGAAAAGTACGATACTGCTCGGGCTCAAGCGGCTCTGGAAAGGGCAGTTGCTCGGATTAACTCAAAAGAAGGTTCGTGATTTAAAGATTTATAATTAAATAATAGAAAGTCGAGATTCACTGAGAATCGCGGCTTTCTTTTTTTATTGCCCTTTTATGGTGGCAAGTATTTTAAAGACCCTTTTTCTGTGCTATAATTTAAGTCAAAAGTTAACGATAGTGTCTATCAATGGATGATGGCGAATAAAATTCAGCTTTAATAGCAACAGTGATGGTTAGTTGACAAAAGAAACCAGACTAAACGGAGGATGAGAAATGAATATTTGTATTATTGGCCTGGGTATGTTAGGGATTACCTATGGTTCTATTTTGTCCGATTCGGATGTGAACGTCATCTGTGTCGATACCGATGAAGAAACAATTAATCGACTTACTGAGGGCGAATTGCCTATTTATGAGCCGGGATTAAAGGCACTTATTTCGGCCTCAGTATCAACTGGCCGGTTGTGCTTTAGTACAGATATTCAAAAGGCCATTAAAAAAAGCGAAATTATCTTTATTACTTGTGAGGTGCCGAGTAATGATCATGATTTTCCGGATCTCCGGTTTATGAAACCGATTGCCGAAAGCATTGGCAATCATATCACTGCTTATACAACGGTGGTGATCAAATCAACAGTTCCGCCCGGCACCTGCCAGATCATCAAACAAACGATCCAAAAGATTTTAGATCGACGGGAGGTCAATATTTCCTTTGACGTCATCAGCAATCCGGATTTTGCCCGCAAAGGTTCGATGATTAAGGATTGTCTGGTGCCGGATATGGTTGTCATTGGATCGGATTCCGAGGCGGCGGTTGAGCGATTAAAAAGTGTCTACGACAGCCTTCATGTTCGCGAAGAAAACTATATGATCACTGATCCGCAAAGTGCCGAAATGATTAAATATGGCGTCAATGCTTTTCTGGCGACCAAGCTCTCGTTTATCAATGAGATGGCTTTGCTTTGCGAAAATGCCAATGCCAATATAATCGACGTTTCTAATGGGATGGGGCGCGATGAACGGATTGGCACCGGTTATCTGGAGGCTGGCCCCGGCTATGGCGGAAGTGATCTGCCCAAAGACTCGAAGGCGCTGGTCGAAATCGCGACAGCTTATGGTGAGGATTTTATGGTGCTAAAAAGTGCCATTAATGCCAATGAAAAACAGAAGCACAAGATGGTCGAAAAGATTAAACGAACAATGGGCAATCTGGCCGGAAAAACGATCGGTATTTTAGGGCTGTCATACAAACCGGAAACCACCGATATGCGTGAAGCGCCTTCGATTATTATCGTCAAAGGCTTGGTTTCCGCTGGGGCTAAAATCAGAATTTATTGTCCCGAAGGAAACCAGGAAGCCAAGTGGCGATTCGATAACGAGAAGGACGTGATCAGCTACTGCGATGACGTGTATGAAGCGGCTCAGGATGCTGATGCTCTGGTACTGATAACCAGTTGGCGTGAGTTTAGAGGAATCGACCAGGAGCGGGTTCGCGGGGTTATGAAGGATCGATTCTTCTTTGATTTCAGAAATTTGTTCGGGGATGAACCGCCAAAAGGCTTTGTTTATTCAGGCCTGGGGATTCCAGAAAGAGAGATAAAATAAAATGAAAAAAGTTCGTAAAGCAGTTATTCCAGCGGCAGGGTTGGGAACCCGGTTTTTACCGATTACCAAATCGGTTCCGAAAGAAATGCTGCCGATCGTCGATAAACCGACGATCCAATATATTATTGAAGAAATTGTTGCTTCAGGGATCGAAGAAATATTAATTATCAATGGCCGTAATAAAGAAAGTATCATCAACCATTTTGATAAGGTACCGGAACTCGAAGCCTTGTTAAAAGCAGGGGGTAAAACTGCCGCTTTGGAAGAAGTCGAAGCCATCACAAACATGGCGAAAATATTTTCAGTACGTCAGAAAGAAGCCAAAGGTCTGGGTCATGCGGTGCTTTGTGCCAGAGAGTTTGTCGGCGATGAACCCTTTGCAGTGGTGCTGGGGGACGATATTGTTTATAATGACGAAAAACCGGCGCTGAAACAAATGGTCGAAATCTATGAGACTTACGGAGCTTCAGTGATTGGGGTACAACAGGTTGCCCCTGATCAGGTCAACAAATATGGCATCGTTTCAGGAAATGCCGTTGGTGAGCGTGTTTACCAGGTTAATGATCTGGTTGAAAAACCGGCCGTTGGCACTGCTCCATCAACGATGGCTATTTTAGGACGTTATATCATCACTCCGGGCATATTTGATATTCTTGAGCATACTGGCAAGGGTACCGGAGGCGAAATTCAACTCACCGACGGATTAAAAATGCTGTCCACCGCAGAAAAGATGTTTGCCTATGATTTTATCGGTAAACGCTATGATGTCGGCGATAAGCTGGGCTTTCTCGAGGCCACCGTGGAGTATGGTTTGAGGGACAATAAACTGGGGACAGATTTTAAGCGATATTTAGAAACCTTATTAAATAAATAGGCAGTTAATTCTGTCGGGGCAGTTACGGACTGCCCTGATCATCAGTAAACACCCCCGGGTGTTGGAGAAAGGAAATATAATGGACTACAAAAAAGCATATC
>JAQUWM010000179.1 GCA_028692885.1 Acetobacterium sp.
TCCCAGTGTAACATTGATCTGATTTTATCTCTTGGATGATATTGCAGTTAAGAAAAAAACAGGAAATTACTTTCCAGCATAAACTACCCGGCATAAAGATTCATTCTTTTGCCTCTGACAAATCCAATCAGGGTGAGATTAAACTGTTGAGCCAGTAAAATAGCTTCGTCAGTGGGCGCTGAATGGGAAGCAATCACTGGAATTCGGCTTCTGATGGCTTTAATGACCATGTCCGAGGGAATCCGACCGGTGGTAAAGAGGATCGCCGCACCGAGGTTTTTCTCGGCCATCAAGGCCTGGCCAATGGCTTTATCCACCGCATTGTGCCGGCCAATATCTTCACAGATAAAAGCCAGTTCCCCAGCTATACTCATGGCACAGCAGTGGGTTCCGCCGGTTTCGGCAAACAGTCCGGCATTGTGGTTACAGGCATTGGCCAGCATCAATACTGTTTCATGGGACCAGTCATGAACCGGCAAGGGAAGCAGGCTTTTAGCATAAGCAGCCTGGCGGATTTTTCGGTTATTGCCACAGGAAATCGAGTTGCTAGCGGTGTCATGGTCAATTTCTGGCAATGCCAGCGCTTTGTTTAGCTGGACCTTGACCCGCTCTCCGCTTTCGCAGACATAAATAAATTCGATTTCAGCGGAATTTTCAATATAGCCCTCACTGAGGAGAAATCCCAGCACCAGAGCATCTAATTTTTCTGGGGTGCAGACCAGCTTAAAGGCCAATTGATCGTTGATGTAGGCATTCAGATGATGTTCCACAATCACCAGATCGGTCATTTCCTCACTACTCAACTGATAATCTTTCTCCAACCGCAGGCGTTTGATTGAAAAGTTTTCTTTTAAGTCCAAGTTATGGGTTTCATTTATTATTTTCATCGTGCTTCTTTCTCCATTTTTTTCTATAAACAATCGAGTATATCGTTCACTTTCACTGATAGCTGAATCTTAAACAGGGTTTCGCTGTCAGTGAAATCAAAATCTGTTATTTCGATGATCCGATTAATCCGGTATCTGAGGGTATTGTAGTGAACATGTAGACTTTTAGCCGTCAGGGTGGTATCCTGATTATGGTTAATATCGGCTACCAGAGTTTTAAAAAAATTGCTGCCTTTGTTCTCATCCAAATTCTTTTAGCGATTTCGCCACCGGATGGATTAAATTCTTAATATTTGCTTCACCCTGAAGCTAAGGATCCTATAAGGAATAATCAGTTCGTCATAGTTTCTGCTTCGATCCGGTTTCTTTAACTGATCCCCTAAATTCAGAACTATCTTATCGAATTTAACTCATTATATCACGGTGTCAAACCCGTGTACATTTTAAGATTAAAAAGGAGAACGCGATGTCATTTCAAAATCTTTTATCGCCAATTAATATTGGCACCCTAAAACTTAGAAACCGGGTGGTCATGGGCGCCATGGGCTCGGGAACGGCTCATGATAATGCCACGGTATCGGAATGCGAATGCGCCTACTATGCCGAGCGTGCCAAAGGCGGGGTTGGACTGATTATCAATGAGGTCACCCGGGTCAACAACGAAACCGGGGTGATGATGCCCCGCCAAACCTCCGCCGCCACCGATGACTGCATCCCGGGGCTGGCAAAACTGGCTAACGCCGTTCATTTTTATGACGGAGCCATCTTTGTCCAGCTTCATCATCCCGGCCGCCAAACCGATAACATGGCCATCGGCGGGCGGGCGACCATTTCCCCCAGTGGCATCAAAAGTATGCTGACCCAGGCCGAATGCCGGGAAATGACCAATGCTGAAATCAAAAGCTTTGTTCAGGATTATATCAACGCCGCAGAGCGTTGCTACAAAGCCGGGATCGATGGGGTTGAACTGCACGGTGCCCATGGCTATATGTTAAACCAGTTCATCTCCCCGCTGACCAATAAACGGACTGATGAATACGGTGGCAGCACCGAAAACCGGGCTCGGGTCATTAAAGAAATTATTGAAGGGATCCGCGAACGGGTCGGGCGGGACTACCCGGTGATGCTGCGAATCTCAGCCGATGAGTTTCTCCGGGAATCGATGTTCCCCTTTTCCGAAGATGGCCTGCTGCTGGATGAAGCGGTGGAAATCTGTAAATACCTGGTGCCCTTTGGCCTGGATGCCATCAATGTCTCCGCCGGTATTTATGAAACCATGAATCAGGCCTGGGAGCCAATTTCTTTTGCTGAAGGCTGGAAAATCTATCTGGCCGAAGCGGTTAAAAAAGCGGTGGACGTGCCAGTCTTTGGGGTTGGTGTGATCCGCAACCCTGAGTTTGCTGAAAAAATCATTGCCGAAGGACGGGTGGACGGGGTTACCATCGCCCGGGGGTTATTGGCTGATCCCGATTGGGTCAATAAGGCCGCCGCCGGACAGGTGGATGATATCCGCCGCTGTATTTCCTGCCTGAACTGCATGGACTCGATGATTGCCAATGGCATCAAGGGTGAACCCTTTGCCTGCGCTATCAATGCCCGGGCCGCCCGGGAATGGTTCTATAATGATGCCCGCCTGGATGGCGATGGCCGTTTAGTAGTTGTTATCGGTGGTGGTCCCGCGGGAATGGAGGCTGCCCGAAAGCTGGCCGAACGTCAATTTAAGGTCGTCTTATTTGAGAAAAATAGTGAACTGGGGGGACAGCTCTGCTTAGGCAACAAACCACCGCATAAAGATAAAATCAACTGGCTGATTGACTATTATAAAACCCAACTCACCAAGCTGGGCGTGGATGTCCGGCTCAATACGCCTGCCACCCATAATGCCATTACCGCCCTGAATCCGTATGCTGTTTTTGTGGGCACCGGTGCTGAAGCGATTGTTCCTCAATCGATCAAAGGTGTCAAAAAAGCCCATGTCTGCACCAGCACTGATATTCTCACTGGCAAGATCAAACTCAGCGGTAAAAGAGTCGCCGTTATCGGTTCAGGCATGACCGGGGTTGAAACGGCTGAGCTGCTGGAAACTCAGGATAATGAGGTTTTTGTGGTGGAAATGGCTGATCGCATTGGTCCCGATGCCAGCTGGCAGAGTTTCAGCGACGTTCAAGCCCGCCTGATAAAATTTGGCACGGTCTTTATGCCGGCCCACAAACTGGTTTCAATTGAAGATCAGGCCATTAAATTAGAGCAGCCAGACGGCCAATGCGTTG
>JAQUWM010000180.1 GCA_028692885.1 Acetobacterium sp.
ATGCGGTCCCCTCACCAATTTTCTATAAAAATATCGATTTAGTCTACCTTGGTGGCAATAAGGCCTTTGAACGAGCAACCGGATTATTGCCCTCAGATTACATTGGCAAAACGGTGTTTGATATTTCAACGTCGGAGTTATCGGCTGTTTATAATCAGTCAGATTTAGAACTGCTTGAGACAAAGAAACCGCAGAGCTATGAGTTTAAATTGGCGAGACCCACCGGAGAGAACAAAGATGTTATTTTTAACAAAGCCGTGTTTAACGATTTCACCGGTAAACCAGCCGGCATCATCGGCGTCATTCAGGACATTACCGATATGAAGCAAGCGGAGCAACGTCTGCTAAAGGCTAATGAAGAAATTATCGAAACCCAGAAAGAAGTGATCTACACCTTGGGCGAGATCATTGAAACGCGCTCAAAAGAGGCGGCCAAACATGTCGTGCGGGTGGCTGAGTATTCCTATTTGATTGGACTCAAGTATGGATTAAATAATGACGATGCGATGTTATTAAAAATTGCCGCCCCGATGCACGACATTGGCAAAATCGGGATTCCCGATCAGATCTTAAATAAACCGGGATCGTTGTCCCGGGAGGAATTCGACTGCATTAAGACCCATACGACCATCGGTCATGATATTCTGAAAAAATCGCACCATAAAATTATGAAAATGGCAGGGATCATCGCTTTGAGCCATCATGAACGATGGGATGGCACGGGCTATCCCGCCGCGATTAAAGGGGAGCATATCAATATTTACAGTCGCATTGTATCGATTGCCGATGTCTTTGATGCTGTTTCTCATAAACGCTGTTATAAGGATGCCTGGCCTCTGGAAAAGGTGAAAAATTATCTTCGGGAACAAAGCGGGCAGATGTTTGATCCCAAAGTTACTGATTTATTCATGGAAAACTGGGAAGCGATCTTAAACATCCGCATCAGATATTCGGACGACAATTGAAATAATAAAATGAATGTGACACGCTATCATTACGGAGTGGGTCAGGTTCATTTTTTTTGCCCTAAAACCGGATTAAATCTTTATCTCCCCGCCATTAAATGATACAATAAATCAATTCGCACCGATTACACATACAGGGAGGGGAGCTTTGATGAAATCAAACGATGCTTTTTTAAACGATCACTTTCCAGTGCTGGCCGGGATGGGCAGTCTGGCCGAAGACTATCTGTACACTGACGGCAATTCCTGCCTGATCAAACTGGGGCTGTTTGGCGAAACGATGGTTAATCTGATGATGGCGTTTGACGAGGTGGCGCCCCCGGCAGTGGAAAACACCCACGCCAACCGGATCAAAGCCCTGAAACGGGAAGGTTTGATTGCGCCAGCCATTGACGATATTTTCTATGCCCTGCGCAAAGCCCGGAATAAATGGCCCCGGTAGCCAGGCACACTTAACTTAATGAAAGAGGGTCTTTGACAATCGTCAGGTAAAGATATCGGTTGTAGTAAATTTTTGGACTGCCTACCATTACAAACCAGAACAAAACATTTTTATAGAGGTAAGAGATGAAAATAGAAGTCGGTGAATCATTGATGCTATCGTGGCTGCGGCATGTAAAAGAATGCCAGATCGCCCAAACCAACTGGAAAGCATCTTCGCATTGGGAACTGAAAAATCAGGAAAAAATCGAACAACTGCTGAATAATTCAGCAAACTGCTTTAGTGAAAAATTTAGTTATGATCTGTTTAAGTCCAACAGTGGTTTGTCGCAAATTTTGGCACAGGCTGAAATCGATGCGCTTGGCATCGCGTATGATGGGGCAGAAAGTAAAATTTATGCAATTGATGTGGCCTTTCATGAGGCGGGTCTTAACTATGGATCGAAAGAGGAAACGGTAACCCGTGTCGTTAAAAAATGCATTCGCACGGCAATGTGTATTTATGGTTACTTTGGTTTAACAAGTGGCACAATCATTTTTGCTTCGCCCAAAATTAATCCCAGTGTTATGATGGCGATCAATGAATGCATGAGCGACATGACTGATGTTCTAAAGTCAGTAGATCTTGATTTTGAATTGCGGATTATCGCCAATGATGATTTCAGGGAGAGCATTCTGGAACCTGTTTTGAGCATGCTTGGTGAGGTTTCAGATACGTCCGAGTTATTCATGCGAAGTTTGCAGATGTATAATCTATTTGTTAATACAGAAACGAGAGTCAATAAGAAGCAGAGGGCTTCAGTGCCAGGAAGGATTTCTCAAGAAATGGTAAAAATTGAAAATACCGATATTGATGGGCTCAAAGAAATGAAAATTGGTGTGATTGTAAGAACAGTATTGCGGAGTATGCTAGAAGATGGCGCTGTTTCACCTGAAGAAGTTGAAAAAATGCAGACACGAGAATATTCTAAGGAGACCTTTGACATTCAATTTCCGTTATTATTAAAAACGGAAACAACCGGCGGAGTTAAGCCAGTCAGGTATTATGCAAACCCGGTAAGCGTTCATGGCATAAATTATTTTCTCTGTTCAGAATGGTACGAAGTGCCCGCAAATAATGATCGGCCTTATTTGATGAAGTGGCTCATTTTGCACAAAAAAAAGTAGATGAGGTAGCCTCGGTGCCAGGGTTCTTCGGTGCCAGGCATACTTAACTTATTGGCCCCATGTCCCAACAATTCGATTCATAAACAAGGAGAAAAACCCGATGAAACGTGAAAAAAATCAGATGACAACCATTATCTATCGTAGCGGTGATGAATCGCTGCTGGATGACATCCGGGAGCTTTGGGAAGCGCTGAACCAGCATCATCGTGACGCCGCCGTGAATTTTAAATCACACTATGATAAGTTTACCTTTGAAATGCGAAAAATAAAGCTGCTTGAAAAGGCCCAAAATGGGCAAATGCGCATTGAGATTGCCATTGATCAGGAAAACGCCAGAAATGTCGGGTACTGCATTTCCCGGGTCGAATTTTCTGGTGATGCTGAAATGGAATCCTTATACGTGCTGGAAAACTATCGGGGATTGGGAATTGGTGAGAAGCTGCTTAGCAATGCCCTTGTCTGGATGGACGAAATGGGGGCGCATACTAAAACTGTGACGGTAGCAGTTGGCAACGAGGAAGCCTTCAGCTTTTATGAGCGTTTTGGTTTTTATCCCAGAAAAACTTTGTTGGAACAG
>JAQUWM010000181.1 GCA_028692885.1 Acetobacterium sp.
AAATTTCGATAACCTGATTTTGGCCATTGTTCGGATTTTTTAATGGCTTGTTTCGTTATGCCTTTTTTATCAATCCTTATTTCTAAAAAAAATTGAAATTAACTATTGACTTTTATTAGCTGGTCTAGTCGTTTTTTATTTAGGTAACTTTATCGTAAAACAACTTCCCTCATTCAACCGACTTTCTACTTCAACGGTTCCGCCATGAGCACTGACAATCGATTTGACAATCGCCAGCCCAATCCCCGTGCCTCCGGTCATTCGGTTCCGGGATTTATCAGCACGATAAAAGCGTTCAAAGATAAATGGCAGATCTTCCTCACCTATCCCAATACCATTATCTTTGACCTGAATTTTTAGATCAGCATCTGATTCAGACAGGCTAACCTCTATCGCTCCACCTTCAGGGGTATATTTAACCGCATTGGAAATAAGATTGATCAACACCTGAGTTATCCGGTTTAAGTCGGCCTCAATGTCAGAACCCATCCCTTTTGTGACAACATCCAGATTCTTTTTCTTTATTTCTGCAGCAAGGCTGTATAATGCCTTATCTATCGCTTCGGCGATATTTATTTTAGACTTTTGCAGTTTTATATTTTCACTTTCAACCTTTGCCAGACTCTCCAGATCCTGGATGATTTTTCCAATCCGCAATATTTCATCATGACAGCTTTTCAACCGCTCGGTTGTCGGTTCCCAAACCCCTTCAATCATTGCCTCAATATGAGTTCCAACGGATGTGAGTGGCGTTCTCAACTCATGAGCAACATCTGCTGTCAATTGTTTTCTGAGCGCCTCCTGTTTTCCTAACGAGTCGGCCAAATGGTTAATGGTAATAATAAGTTCATCCAACTCTTTTGTATTCGAGCTTTCTTTAATACGAACTGCATAGTCTCCATCGGAAATTTCTTTTGCAACACTAACGGTTTTTAAAATTGGACTACTCAATCTTTTAGCCAGGAAAGTCCCCAGTATAAAAGAAAAAAACAAAGAAAACAAACCAATTCCGATGAGAATTGTATTGAGTGATTTTAAAAATTGAAAATCGTCCTCATTTAAAAAATAAGGTCCGTAATAACTGATCTGAACGGTTCCGATGATCTCGTTGTTTTTGATAAGACTTAACGATTTTTCTGTGAATTCGCCTTCCCGATCAGGATGCAGCATTGTCATTCGCTGGTTGATTTCGTCTGTCACCTGTTCACAGAGACTCATATCGCATGTTTGAGCATCCCATATTATTTGTCCTTCGGCATCCATTACCGAAATAAGATAGCCGTCATTTAAGGCGTACATCCCAATGGTATGAACAAAGTCAGCATCCCAGGTTTTTGCTGCTGAATCATATTGCTGGCTAAGGTTATCGGCAATTTCCAGCGTTCGCTTATCCTGTTGAACCGCCAGATAATTGGTAAATTGTTTCTCAATAAAAAAATTGGACAACAGACTGATTAAACCAATCGTTAACAGTAATACCAATGCAAAGGTCAAGGAAAACTTTGTTCTCAAACTATGTTTCATGGGTTTCACCCCCAAATTTATAACCAATCCCGTAACTCGTCAGCACATAAACTGGATTTTTAGGATCTGTTTCGATTTTTTGCCGTAGGTTCTTGATATGGCTATCGACGGCTCGATCATAACCTTCAAATTCATCGCCTAAGGCTATTTTGATTAAATCCTCCCGGGTAAAAACCCTACTGGGATATTTTATTAATGCCGCCAGTATTTTATATTCATTTGGGGTAAGATTAATTTCTAGTTGATTTTTTTTAATGCGATGACTTTCAAAATCAACTTCTAAGTCACTACCATTGAAAGAGGCTTTATTATAAAGCGGTACCAGATCATCGCTTGATCTGCGAAGAACTGCTTCGATTCTGGCATAAAGAGCTTTTAAGCTAAATGGTTTGGTAATATAATCATCTGCTCCGATATTAAGACCTCTTAGCATATCCACTTCTTCAATTTTTGCGGTAAGCATAATAATTGGCACCCGGGATTTTTTTCTGATCTGAATACATATTTCTTCACCTGTCATATCTGGAAGCATCAGGTCTAAAACAATGAGAGCAATATTTCCCCGCTCAAATATTTCGAGAGCTTGTTTGCCGTTTTCCGCTGCAAAGACGGTAAAGCCTTTACTTTCCAGAAAAGACTTTACCACCTCAATTATTTTGGGCTCATCATCAACAACAAGCACTTTTTTTAAATGATTGTTCACTCTTTACTACCTCTCGACTATTTAATACTAAACGGTTTTAAGAATTTATCCACTTCAATTGGTTTTTTATCTTGATCTTCGGTGCTGACCTTGGCAAAAACCCAGCCTTCTACTTTTTCCGGATCAACGCCGGCATCAATAAAGACCTGTGGGTTTAAAACAAAGACAATGTCTTTGTCATTGGTGCTCAGGTCTTTGGCCCACTCAAACATATTCCCATCGCCAAGGTCAACGCCATAATGATCAAGGGCGGTGTGGTATTTAATATGATCACGCTTCAGATTGACAATCTGTTCATAGGACGCCAGCGGCGTCACTTCGCCGCTGTAGGTTAATTTTTCATCCCCTAACATTGTTCCGACCATAATTTTATCGTCAATAATCATCCCGGCGGGAAGTTTAGTGACATCAAGTCCGGCCTCAATAAAAGGTTTTGCAGCCACTTCTAACATCACATCGTGAGGGGTGCCGCTGCTGTAATCCTTACTCCAGATGAACCGGGCAGTTCCATCTGGTGCTGATAACGCCCATCCGTCATTTATCTCATCTTCGACAATTTGGTTGGGGATCGCCTGAAGAACCGCATCAAAGGATGTGATAGAAGTCTTGCCGACGACATCGGTCTGCTGGCAACCAGCTAGGACAACTAAAAATAATAGGGCCGCCCCGGCTAAAATAATTTTCTTTTTCATAATCTCTGCTCCTCTTTTTACTTAATTTTTTATGGTTTGAAACCTTTTAATCTGAGTGCGTTGGTGAGCACCGAAACAGAGCTCAGTGACATCGCGGCAGCGGCAAAAATAGGATTCAGCAGTGGCCCGCCAAACAGATAGAGCAGTCCGGCGGCGATGGGAATTCCGGCGACATTATAACCAAATGCCCAGACCAAATTTTGTTTAATGTTACGAATCGTGCTTT
>JAQUWM010000182.1 GCA_028692885.1 Acetobacterium sp.
CCTCACCGCTGAACCGCTGTACAGCATTTACAAGGAAATGGCTGCGGCCACGGATGTTACCTTAAAGGGTTTTAAAACCTATGCTGAAGATGGCTTTGCCCTGCCGGAGGCAGCAGTGATTGAAGCTGCCATTACCCCCCGAACCAAAGCCTTATTAATGACTAATCCCGGCAATCCCACCGGCAAGGTCTTTTCGAAGGAAGAAATTGAGGTGATGGTAAAACTGGCCGTCAAACACAACCTCTATCTGATTTCAGATGAGGTATACCGGGAGTTTGTCTACGACAGCCAGGACTATTTGAGTCCGGCGCAGTATCGGGAACTGGCCCAGCATTTTATCCTGATTGACAGTATTTCCAAACGTTACAGTGCCTGCGGGGCACGGATTGGTTTTATTGTGTCCCAAAATAAAACCCTGATGAAGCAGCTGAAAAAGCTGGTCCAAATGCGGCTGTCCGTTTCCACGATGGATCAGATCGGGGCGGTTTCGCTACTGAAGCTGGATGGCCATTTTTTTGACGGGGTCTTAAAGGAATACACCTGTCGACGGGCGATTGTTTATGCAGCCCTGCAGGAAATTCCCGGGGTCATCTGCAAAGAGCCCCGAGGCGCCTTTTATTTTATGGCTAAGCTGCCAATCAAAGCGGCCTGTCATTTTATCGAGTGGATGATCAATGATTTTGATTACCACGGCGAAACGGTACTGTTATCACCAGCCAATGATTTTTATTTAAACCCCCAGGACGGTGCTGATGAGGTGCGTATCGCTTATGTACTCAACGGCGAGGAAATGAAAAAAAGCATGGAAATTTTAAAACATGGCCTGAGTGCTTATGCCCAGGCTTTTCCAGAGCAGTGTAAATAATAAAAAAATTAAGGAGAAAAAATTGAAAATTAAGTCAGTAAAGAAAGGTCAGGATTACCTTGGCTTTTTATTTATAAAGTCGCAGATGACCAAAACCGCCACCAATGGTAGCCGCTATTTTAACATGGTCTTGAATGATGCCGATTTTGACGAAATCGATGGCAAAAAATGGGATGTCAAGCCTGAAGATGAGGAAATCTTCACCAATGGTAAACTGGTCAAAATAAAGGGCAAGGTACAGGAATTCAACAATCGGCTGCAGCTGATTGTCGAGAAAATGCGGCTGGCCGACGAAAGTGATGAGGTGGAGATCAATGATTTCATTGAAACCGTGCCAGTCGATATCGACGAAATGCTGGGCTATATCGGCGATACCATTGATGATTTTACCAATACCGACATCGGTGCCATCACCAAAAAAATATTCAGCGATCAGACCGAGACGCTAAGCTATTTCCCAGCGGCTAAAAAGCACCATCATGCGATTAAGGGCGGACTGCTCTACCACACCTATTCGATGCTACGAATTGGCAAGGGCTTGGTGGGAATTTACCCCTTTATTAACCGGGATCTGCTTTATGCCGGCATTATCCTCCACGATATCGGTAAAATCAATGAAATGGTCTCTGACGAAAATGGATCGGTTTCTGATTATACCCCGGAGGGCAAACTGCTGGGCCACATTACCCAGGAAATTGTCGAACTGGAAGTGGTCGGGCAGTCACTGGGCACCGACCCCGAGGTGTTAATGATGCTCAAGCATATGATCCTATCCCATCATTACCAGCCGGAATTTGGTAGTCCTAAGCGACCAATGTTCCCGGAAGCCGAACTGCTCCACCACATTGACATGATTGACGCCCGGATGTACACAATGGAACAAGCTCTCAATCGGGTCGAACCGGGTAGCTTTACCGAACCCAACTGGAGCCTTGACGGGATCAGTCTGTATCGCTGTCGTTTTGAATAGGAGCAGCTGATGAGCCTTGTTTATCAGGAAAAAAAGCGAGTGGCCTGTTACGAATCTGATTCTACCGAAAAAATGCTGCCAACCACCGCCATGAACTATTTTCAGGAAGCTTCCACCAACCAGGGCAATGAGCTGGGTTTGGGCGGAAACTATCTAAAAGCCAATAATCTGGCTTGGTTTCTGGTCAAATACGCAATCCGGTTTAACACTTATCCTCGTTATCAGGACGAGGTCAATGTGACAACCCGAGCCACTGGCATGGAGAAATTTTGTGCCACCAGGCGGTTTACCATTGAAGATCCTACCGGAGTGGTGCAGGTCGTCGCTGATACCCAGTGGTTGCTGATCAACCGGGAGTCCGAAAAGATGGCGCGCATTGACGAACATCCAGAGTTTGAAGCCTATGAGTGTTTTGAAAAAGGGGAACCGATCTTTAAAAAGATTGCGAAAATCAATCGGATCGATCTGGAGAAGTCCTTTTCGGTCCGGTTTCTCGATATTGATTTTAATAAGCACGTCAATCACGTCAAGTATCTGGCCTGGGCAATTGAAGTGCTACCCCTGGAAGTGGTTAAAACCAAGGTGCTGTCGGAAGCGAAGATTGTCTATAAAGCTCAGTGCTTTTATGGAGATCAGATCCGGGCTCTGGGCGAACGGCGGGAAGAGAACCATTACCGGATTGATATTGTCAATCAGGACGATACCATTTTGTGTCAGCTGGAGTTGATCCTCGCATAAAAAAACCTTTGCCTCATTAATGGCGGAGGTTTTTCTTTTACTGGGAAAGTTGACAGGAAGAAAATAGTAAAAATTAGTAGTTTACAAACATCATGATAAAACGCTTTCAAAGAAAATAAAATAGTGAATTGGTAAAAAAATTGGCATTAAATCGAATTTAAAAATAAAAAATAGAGTAATGATATACTATAATGAAAAAAATAATGAGGCAAAGACACCTAGAGTAAAAAATGATACAAAACTAACAAGTAAATTTTGAAATAAGCTAAAAATAATAGTAAAATTTTATCATAACTAATATTTGATTTTTATCACAGAATAGGTTAAACTGATAGCAGTTGTTAAAAATTTATCAAAGTATTGGAGGAAATAATATGGGTTTTAAATCAGATATTGAGATTGCACAAGAGGCTACCCCACAGGATATCCGTGAGATAGCTAAGAAATTGGGTTTAACAGAAGATGATCTGGATTTATACGGTAAGTATAAAGCAAAGGTTGACTACAATCTGTTAAAGAAAAAATCAGACAAAAAAGCACGTTTAATCCTGACTACCGCCATCAATCCAA
>JAQUWM010000068.1 GCA_028692885.1 Acetobacterium sp.
TTAGTAGAGCAGCAATTACGGGCACTCACCGAAGCGGATGCATCGGCATGGAACTGCCCGATGGTACCGGTTATTTACCGGGCCAGAGTGGAAGCAGAATTGGCAATCAGACAAGCAGCAGCTTAGGCTGTTTTTTTATTGCAAAAAAGAAAGGACAAAAGCTTCCTGTATAATTTAAATAGGTCAAGGGATTGACAATAAAAAATACCTCAAGTAAATTTAGATTATTACTGACCAGCCAGTTGGTAAAAATCCAAAGAATACAAGAGGTATCTAAAATGAATATTAAAGGTAAAAAGAAGAAAAATCAAGTTATTACAGCAAATATTTTTAAACAGCAAGAAATTTTAGCAAAAATGGAGGCGATAAAGGGTAATCTGAAAGCTTCTACCTGGCATCAGTTAGAAACCAAAGGTAAGTTCACTAAGAATGATAAGCTTACATTTATCAGCGATGATATGCTCATTTTAGGATGCGATATCGGCAGCGAAACTCACTATTTAAGAGCAATTGATAGCAGAGGCAGGGAACTAAATAAGTCTGCATTTTCTTTTAGCAATACCGTAGAGGGATTTGAAAGAGCAAAAGACTGGGCAGTCAGAATAGCTGCGGTAAATGATAAAAAACAGATTGTATTAGGCCTGGAGCCGACAGGGCATTATTGGTTCTGCCTGGCTACATGGTTGATTACGAATGGAATCAGCGTTGTTCAGGTGAATCCATACGCAGTAAAGCAGACCAAAGAACTTGAGGATAATAGCCAGCTTAAGGACGACATCAAGGATCCAAAACTTATTGCAAATCTTGTTAAGGATGGCAACTTTGGAATGCCATACCTTCCTGAAAAACTGTATGCAGATCTCCGCAGATTATCGATGTTCAGGGAACAGTTGAATGAAGATAGAATCCGATTTCTCAATCGACTGCATCGAGAGATGAAGATATATTTTCCAGAGTATAAGGACGCACTGGGAAAGTTTGATGGAGCATTCAGCCTGGAACTGCTAAAAAAAGCACCTTTTCCGGAGGATCTTCTTTTACTGGGCGATGATGGAATAAAACAGATCTGGCATAATGCTAAGCTGAGAGGTCGCGGTTATAGCAGAGCTGAAGAAATCTTGAAACATGCCCGGGAAAGTGTTGGCATGAAGGATGGAGCCGATGCAAGTAAAACGGCTGTAAAGTGGTTTGTCGAAAAAATCATGGAAATAGACGAAGAACTTACAGAGATAGAGATTCAATTACATCAGAAATGCAAGGAAATTCCGCATACGCAGAACATCCTTGAAATATCAGGTATTGGAGAAAACATACTTTCTTCCATACTGGCAGAGATGGGTGATATTTCAAGATTTGACGATGTCAAGGAAATACAAAAATTGAGTGGATTAGGACTGGTGGCGTGTAGTTCCGGTAAGCACAAAGGAAAAACCAAGATCAGTCATAGAGGACGCAAACGGCTTAGATATTGGTTGTTCCAGGCGGCGAGGTCTGTCGTGGTCCATTCAGAGGAATTCAGAGAACTTCATGTCTACTATACGACGAGGCCAGAAAATCCGCTTAAGAAAATGCAGTCGCTGATCGTCATTGCCTGTAAGCTGCTTCGAGTGATTTACACAATTCTTACAAAAGGCACAGTATATGATCCGAAGAAGTTAATGGGGGATATAAAGAGACCAGGCAGACTGGAACCTGTTGCAGCATAACAGAAAAAAGTAGCCCGTATTATCATTCCAGACCCTTGCTGGGATTCAGACAAATCTGGATTCGAGCAGGGTTCTGGAAAGTAACCCAATTATGATGAAGTAACTTGTGTACTCCATCAGCAACAAGGCCAACGGCGAGAAACAAGGTGTAGCGTCTACTGAATATCAGTACCTTGAAAATCAAAGCGGTCAGTAAAATCAAATACAAACAAGAGCTGTAGCTGGCAGTAGTTCTCTCCGTAGGGCATGACCCTGTACGAAAGCTTAGCTGGCACTCGGTGTATGAACAGGTGGGACGAAGGAAGTTGGGACATGATCCCTTTAGACACGGAAGGTTCACCATCATAGCTAAACAGAGGAATGATAGCCTTTATGAAGCAAAACAAAAGGATGCTTTATAAGTTATACCTATTTTTAGCTATTCAGTACAAGATACAATGACTGTTCTGCACTTTTAGCTCTGGTTATCGAGGTAACTATTTAAATAAAAGCCTTAAAAATCAATGATTTGAGGCTTGACAATATAGGAAGGATGTTAAGTAAATATGGCTGATTATTCTGAATCTTCAATTTATGCTAGAATTGAAGTTAATCGTCTCATTGATTTCAAGAATCACATTTTTACCAAGTACAATGAAAGTGAAATGAAATCGATGATGGAAAGTATTGAAGATATGGGAGTGACAGATCCGATCCTGGTTCGACCACATAATGAGTATGAAGGGATGTTTGAGATTATTTCCGGACATAATCGTGTGGAAGCTTGTAAAAGACTAGGGAAAAGAGATATCCATGCGGTCATCTATGAGGAATTAAAAGACGATAGTGCTGCTGAACTGATGCTGATTGAAACAAATATCAAAAAGCGAAATCTCAATGATTTCAAAATATCTGAGAAAGCAAAAATTGTAGCCCGTCGATATAAACTGATGAAGGACTTAAATAAAAGAAAAGATCAATTATCAGACATTGAACGATCTAAATTCAATGAATTGGAAAAAGATAATCCTTTCAATATTGGTACACGACAGATTTTTTATTACGTGCAGATTGATGATAATCTGACCACAGGGTTAAAAGATCTCTGTGATTCAGGGAAACTGAGCGTCAAGTCGGCGGTGGAGCTGTCTTATCTCTCTGATGCCGAACAGGACGTGGTGAGATCCTTTATGCTGGACGGAAATAAGCTTTCCTACCATAAAGCAAATATCATCCGGAAAAAAGCGGAAAGTGTCGAAATTTCAATGGAAGTGCTCAATGATATCTTCAATGATAAGGCTTTAAAAAAGAAGACGGAAAAAACCTTTAAAATCTCACCGGAGATTATCGAAAAATACTTTCCAGATCTGGAGGATGAAGGTGACATCCAGATGACTGTTGAGTTGGCATTGGATCAGTATTTTTCCCGGAGCAGTTAAATGGCAGTTTTTAAAATCATCAAGTTCATGCATGGCCAAACAAAAACCGGAATGCGGAACTGTATTGACTACACCAAGAAAATGGAAGAAGAAAATCACCTGGTGTCAACCATAAACTGTTCGTCTGAGAGTGCTTATGAAGAATTCATGCTGATCAAAAATATTTATAACAAGGAAAGTGGACGACTTTATATTCATGCCGAACAGAGTTTTCCACCAGAAATACAGGACATGCAGCTTATCCATGACATTGGGCGCCGACTGATTGAAGAAACCGATATTTTTAACGGCTTCCAGGTCGTTATTGGAACTCATACGGATCGGGATCATATCCATAACCATTTTTGTATCAATTCAGTGAATGCTGAAACTGGTGCAAAATGGCATATTAGCAAAGCCGATCTGGAGGACATCAAGGATAAATCCCTGGAGCTGTGTCGGGAGGAAAATATCCGGATCTGGTGGGATAAGCAAAATGACCAGGACCAGGTGGTTCAGCCTGAAGACAATAATGAGAAGCTGCATACCGTTAAACAGGGAGAGTATGAAAAGCAGAAGCAGGGACAGAGCTGGAAATATGAATTATTTCTGGCCGTTAAAGAGTGCGTAAAGCATTCCTTTAGCCAGGATGAATTTATATCGAACATGGAAAAGCTTGGTTATGAAGTCCAATGGGATCATCATAAGCACATCACGTTTACAACGCCAGAAGGTAAGAAGTGCAGAAATAATAAACTCTATCCGCCGGAGCGGTTCACTAAAGAAAAATTACTGGAGCAGTTTGAGAGAAATTGCCAAAGAAGAAGTGAGCGGACGAAAAAAATGCACCAGAAAGAAATGGACGATTTCGCCAGAAATGCTAGGAATATTCTTACGGCTTTACGATCCGGTAAGAGTAAGGAGTCTAATTATTATCCATTAACTCACATGAAAAAGAAGCTGGAAGGAGAAGCGCTAAAAGAAAAGATCAAGCAAAAAGAAAACAGCAGCTATGATTGGGAGCAGGAATTATAAATTTGTTTCCTCGGGAAACAAAATGATTAAAAAGAAACTTATTTCTTTAAAATAAACATATACAATACGCACACGGTGCAGTAGCCGATCAAGCCGGAGGACGGATGAAAAAGTGCACCCGGTGCAGTAGCCGATCAAGCCGGAGGACGGATCAAAAAGTGCACCCGGTGCAGTAGCCGATCAAGCCGGAGGGCAGATCAAAAAGTGCACCCGGTGCAGTAGCCGATCAAGCCGGAGGTCAGATCAAAAAGTGCACCCAGTGCGGTAGCAGACCAGACTGGATGATCGGAGCAAAAAACGCACCCGGTGCGTAACGATGGACTGACATGAAAATATAAAAATTTAAAGGAGTGTAAGATTAATGAAAAATAAAGGCAGATCATTCGATCAAATGGTATTTAATAAAAAGCCTAAGAAACCATGGGGACTAAAGGAAGATGAAACAGTGGTGGAATCACCCAGAGATGATTATGAGGATGCAATAATCAGTGAGGTTGAACCGGATATTCCTCAGTCGGATGTTGATCAATTAAAACATAAAGTGGATCATCCACTTGAAAAAAATGATCATGACCGATTACCGATTGAAAAGCAACGAGCAGAATTAGCCAACCAGAATGACGATAAAAATTCAAATGATGAGATTGTGATCAAAGCTGATCATAAAGATATTACGACATTGGAAAAAATTATCGCCAAGCTTCAGGCCGAAAAAGAAGAATTTGCATTAGAAAATGACCGGTTAAAATATCATAACAGCGAAATGAAAGAAATTATCGTGGATATGGGCTTAACCGGAAAAATGGATTTGCTGGAAAATTACAAGAATGAAAATGAAAAGAAGGATTTCATCATTAAAAAACTGGAAAATAAATTAAATGATAATCAAGCCTACATTGAAAACCTCAAAACCAATTTATTTTCAGGAATAAATCAGTTGTTTGAACAAAAACCCATGCAGACCCTTCAAATTGAAGAAATTAAAAACGAAAATATTTCGAAAATCCCAGGTGAGAGCGAAGAATCCATCGAAAATAAGGTTTTAAATTTAAAAAGTGAAGGGAAAACCCCTCGACAGATAGCAAGTATCACTAATTTAACCACAATAAAAATCGATGAAATTTTGAAAAAGCATGAAAGGATCGAAAAACATGCCTAGATTATGGCCGATCAGCCCCCTATTTTCTTTTTCAATCACTCGGGCGTTACAAATGCCCATTTGTAACGCCCAAAAGACCAGAGTTGGGACGAAGGGCAAGATTCCCGAATGTTTACAGATGGGCGAACGGCCCATCTGAAACATTCAGATCTTGTTTTCTCTTTCTGAGAAAATGAAGTATGGGGGACACCCCCAAACCCCCGGAAAAGAAAATTCCTGTTTCCACGGGAAACAAGATAGAAAATTATGATGGAGGACAAACAAATGAATGAACTGGAATTTAAAAATACAATTGAGTTTGCAAACTGGGCAAATGATAAAGAAATTTTCAATATGGAATATCTTGGCACCCTGGGCGGCAGAAAAAGCCAAAACTGCTTCGAAGCAGATATTGAAAAGAATGGGGTCTATCTTATCTGTATTGAAAAAAGCGAAAAGGAAATCTTTTTAAAAAGTTTTGATGACTTGATAGAATGGCAAGAAAAAAACAAGGTAACAGATCTGATCAACAATGGATTAAGTGATATCTATGTCGGCTTTAATCAATTTGTCGCTCAAAAAGATGGTCAAATAATTATGATTTATATCGATGCTGTTTCCTGTTCCTTATAAATCTTGTTTCCTGGGGAAACAGGATGGAGGTGATTGAGATAAAAAAGAAAACACTTTGTAGCTTGCGCCTGGATAAAGGGTTGTCCCAGGATGCCCTGGCGACGATGCTGGGAGTCTCACGAAAAAAGATTTATCGCTATGAAAATGGCTTAACCATTCCCAGTGACCAAATGAAACAGCAGCTGGGCCTGATCTTCTACCTGAGTCGGGATGACCTGGATGCAGTCATTAAAAATACTCTAGACGTTGCCAGAGATAAAAGCCAAACCTATCCCTGCACCATCTCGTTTCGGTGTACAGCGGATATGTATTCTAAAATAGAAGCCAATGCAAAAACGGCCAACATGACGGTGGGACAATATGTCAGAGAAACCTATGCCGGCGGGCAGTTAGTCGTTTTAGACGGACTCAAAGATTTTTCAAAGGATCTGACCAGGATCGGCACGAATCTTAATCAGTTAACCAAGCTTTGCCATATGGGAAAGATCAATGCCCCTGAATTAAAATCAGTACAGAAAACACTAACGGAGATTTATATCAAGCTGAATCGTATTATTAGCAAATGAGATAGATCTTTTTTTATTGGCTCATTCCTGTTTCCTCGGGAAACAGGGAAATATAAATTAAAGGAGAAGTTGATGAACAAAGTAAATTTAGTTGGCAGGCTGACCAGAGATCCGGAGGTAAAAAATACCACCACCGGTAAGGCCGTGGCGACATTCACCCTGGCGGTGGATCGGCGCTTTAAAAACAAAGACGGACAAAAGGAAGCTGATTTTATACCCATTGTGGTGTGGGGGAAGCAGGCCGAGTTTGTCGGACAGTATTTATCCAAGGGCAGTCAAATTGGGGTGTCGGGGCGATTACAGGTGCGGAGCTATGATGGCCAGGATGGTCAGCGCCGGTACGTGACCGAAGTGGTGGCCGATGAGGTCTATTTCATTTCCACCAAGCGAAAGGAGAATAACGGCAGTAATCCAAATGGTTCATCCGGAATGGGAAATGGGGTGATGGGAATTGATGAGGATTTTCAGTTAATGGCTGACGATGATGATATCCCTTTTTGAAGCGATTATGATTAATGAGCTGCTCAAAGAAGGAGAAACTTACCAGGCAGATATCACAAATGATGATCTGTTTTTTTTATGCAACGACTCAAAGCTGTTTCCTCGGGAAACAAAAATAAGGGGGATAACTGACATGAAAATGGTATATGTGTGTTCGCCACTGAAGGCGAACGAAGAAAGAAGCATGGAAGACAATATGAACCGGGCCAAAGAATGGTGCCGGCAGGCCAGCGAATTAAATGTGCTGCCACTGGCACCCCACACCATCTTTACCCAATACCTGGATGATACCATCCCAAGTCAGCGGGAAAAGGGGCTTGAAATGGGGATCGAACTGCTTAAGCAATGCAAAGAGATCTGGGTGCATGGTAATACCTTATCCGAAGGCATGATCAGTGAGATTATTTTGGCCAAAGAAATGAATAAACCGATTATTGCGAAGGATATGGATCGGGAAACCTATAAAGATTTTATGGCCTATCAGGGGGTATTTAAAGAAGCGTTTTCAAATGAACAGTGGGAACTGGTATGCGTTGGACTCGACGAGGGACTGGATGTATCAAGCTATGCCCGATCCAATGTATCAGCCGATCAGATGATGGAACGGATTGATCAGTTAAAACAGGGAATTGAGAATGATCCGGAGATTATCGATATTTCAGCAATAAATCGCCATGAACCGGAACCGGATTATGAAGAAGACTGGGCGCAGGAAGCATAAGCTTGTTTCCCGAGGAAACAGGAAATAGAAAGGAGCAGGTGATGGGGAGATTGCCGGAGGAAGTGTTTGAAAAGGTCAAAGCGATCAGCATCGTTGATTATGCCATGGCCAATGGTTATGAACTGGTTGAGATCGGAAATCAAGTTAAACTCAGGAAGCAGGGTGGTCTATTTATTGATCCCGATTTAAACCGGTGGAATCGACTTTCCGATGATTCAAAAGAAGCGTGCGGTGGGATTATTCAGTTTGTCATGTATATGGAGGGAAAAAGCATGGGTGAAGCGATCCATGAACTGGCAGCCTTTATTAATCATCATCCCGAACCCAGTGAGGTGGCAAAAACCTATATCACAAAAGCCAGGGAGTATAAAAAAACAAATGATGGCATCTTTAAGCCACCAGAAAAATCCGCCAATTATCGGCGGATTTTTGCGTATCTGGTAAAAACCCGCTGCATCGATCCGGAGGTGGTCAACTACTATGTCAAGCAACATAAAATCTATGAAGACAAAAATCATAATTGCGCCTTTTGTGGATTCGATGAAAATGGGGTGATCAAGAGTATTTCCCTTCGGGGAACCTATGATGTCCCCGGAAAGGAACCGTTTAAAGGGATCGTAAAAAACTCAGACAAGCACTATCCTTTTATTCATGAAGGTAAAGGGAACCAGGTGCTGGTATTTGAAGCACCCATTGATATGCTCTCGTTTCAAACGCTCAAACGGCAAATTGGGGATATTACCCAGAATAAGGATGATCACTATATTGCGTTAAATGGAGTAGCGCATATTGGGCTGCTGCATTATCTGGAAACACACCCGGAGATTGAGAATGTGGTCATGTGCCTGGATAATGATGAACCCGGACATAAAAATACTCTGGAGCTGATTAATGCTGTTGAGGAAGAAAGCCCGGGGAAATATAACTTTGATTTAAAATTACCGACAGAACCGCATAAAGACTGGAATCAATTGTTGCAGCATATTTCCAAAGAGAGAGAAAACGCAGCCCTTCAAAACGAAGCAGAAGATGAGTGGGCGCAGGAAGCTTGAAGGAAATCTGTTTCCTCGGGAAACAGGAAATAAAAAAATAGAGGATTAAGCCAAACGTGTTTCCCGGGGAAACACGGAAATCAGGAAATGGAGGATAGAATGTTGTATTTCGATACCAGTTAAAAGGGACTAAATAAAAACGAAGGGAGGATGAACAGAGATTAAAAAAATAATACTACTGATATTGTTGGTTGGTATGGTGGCAGTGGTAACCAGCGGATGCTTTATAACCGATCTGGTAACGGATATTTTTAAAAAGCCGGTGCTTGCCGGCGAATGGTACAACAAGGACAGCAATACCTACATTGCACTTAATGAGGATGGAAATTTTACCATGGGGTATGGCAAAGGGAATGCCAATACAGGCGGTACCTATGATTATGACAAGAAGGAAATTACCCTCCACTTAAATTATTCAATCAAGGCTGATGGAACGAAGGAGGATTGGAACCAGAGCAGTTTAACCGGTGGAGCGGGTAAAATTGTCATGCCCTATGAACTGCAAGGCGATGGCACATTGAAAATAAAATCGGAAGGGGGCAATCTCACCTATGAAAAAATCGGCGGTGAGCCGGTGAGTACAGACCTAAAAAGTTTAGCAGGCACCTGGGACTATGAAAAAGGCGGTTTACAGCTGATCCTGACAGAAGACGGTCACTATACGATGACCGATGGCCACGCTTTATCAGAAGATGAAGCAGGGCATGAGGGCCATGATCAGGGAGACTACACCTTTACCGATGGCACTTTAAGCTTATCACTAAACGGGACAAGCCGGGACTTTCAGGCCGAACTGGTAATGAAGGATCGGCTTAAGCTGGAGAATGAATCCGGAACATTCTATTATGTCCGGGTATCGGAATAGGCGGTGAAAATGTGAAGTTAAAAATTGTTCGTGGAATGATGGCAGGATTCATCTTTGTGCTGCTGGCCATCGGAAGTCTGTTTTTTATCCGGACCATTGATGGATTTATGACGGGACAGGGGATTTTGCCCTTTAACGTTCCGTTAAAGGAAGTGTTTGACGCTGTTCTTGCAAGCGAGAATACATTTCAGATGTATCTTTTGTGTCTGGCCTTTGCCCTGTTTATGGCAGTGGCTTTTTTTATTGGCCAAAGCAAGACGTATAAGAGTGAGCTGATCAGTATAACCCCAGATATTCAAACCCCCCGGCCGGCCGGTCAGAATCAGCATGGTTCGGCCCGGTGGCTGGATCCCAACAAGAAGGATCGGGCCTTTGATTATGTGGTCATCCGAAAGAATAATCCCATTATTCAATTTTTGTTACGTAGCGGAAAGGAGGAAAGAAGACAGGTTAAAAAAGGTAACTACTGGGTTGAGAAAACCATCATGGAAAATAAAAAACCCTTCAAAATGGGTGGATTAGTTTTGGGAAAAGAACGACAGGGATTACGAAATGAAAAGATCTACTTTATCGGGGAAGACGTTCACGGTTTAAATATTGGTGCTACCCGTTGTGGTAAAGGACGAACTGTGATCCTGCAAACCATCGGCCTGCTGGCATTGGCCAGAGAGTCGCAAATCGTTTCGGATCCCAAAGGTGAGAACTATGATTACACGGCCCCCTTTCTTAGAAAATGCGGGGTTGACGTGTTCGCTCTGGATTTTAAAGAGCCCCTTAAAAGTAATCACTACAACTTTCTTCAATCAATAATCGATGCGGTTGAAACCGGAAATATGTCTCAGGCTATTGATTATGTCTGGGATATTACCGGGATGCTGGTCGGGGAAGCCAAGGGGGAAAAACTATGGAACAACGGTGAAGCCAGTATTATTGCCAGCTGCATTATGATCGTGGTTTTTGAAAACATGGATAATCCGGAGTATCAGAACCTGACCAACGTATTTTATTTCATAGCCGAGATGTGTAAAGCTCCCAAACAAGGGGACGAGATGATGTTGGCCAAATATATGAAGAAACTGAAAGTTGAGAATCCGACACATCCGGCCTTGGGGCTGGTAGCTATTTCCGATATTGCCCCATCAAAGACCCGGGGCAGCTTTTACACCAGCGCGCTGACGACCTTAAGACTCTTTACCAATCCGCTGATTTATGAAATGACCCGGAAAACGGATTTTCGCCCCAAAGACATTGGCAGTCGGCCCACGGCGGTATTTATGATTCTACCTGATGGTAAAACCACCTATTACTCTCTGGCTTCACTGTTCTGCACCCAAGTTTATAGTGCGCTGTCGGATTTTGCAGATAAGCTGGGCGGACGTTTACCGATCCGGGTCAATTATGTGCTGGATGAGTTTGGGAACTTTACCAAGATTCCAGAGTTTGCCACCCAGCTTTCTGTTGGTGGCGGTCGGGGGATCCGCTTTAACATTTTTGTTCAATCTCTGGCACAACTGGAAGAAAAATATGGTCGGGAGATTGCCCGGATTATCCGATCCAACTGTGAAACCTGGATTTATCTTCAGGCCGAGGATCTGGAAACCCAAAAAGAGGTGTCCGAACGACTGGGGAAATATACCACCACATCCTATTCCTTGTCATCGTCCCAGCAGCATTACACTTCCAATTCCAGTCAATCGGTGAATCTGGTGGGCCGGGAGCTGCTGACAGCCAATGAAGTCAGTCGGATCCGACGTCCCTATAACCTGGCAACCAGTCGGAATGATCCGGCGATTATGACGTCCCCGGACTTAAGCAAATGGTCATTTAATGACTTCTATGGATTAGGCAGCAAAGAGCATAATAACAAGCTCCGGATGATCCGCAGCGATGCCAGATCAACCCACCAGGAGAATGGAATCCAATTATGGGGAATCTGGAAGCGCTATCAGATTTAAGGAAGCGTTGAAACTTCTGATGAAAGGAGGTGATGGCGATGTTGACAGAATTTGTATGGGTAACCGGATTAGTTAAGCTTTTGACCGATGCGTCCCTGGCACTCTATATTGTTTTGCCGCTTTTGGCGCTGATTGTCATCGGCTGGAATGTGGTCAAACGGCTACAGGCTGACGATCATGAAAAAATTAAGTATAAAGAAAACATGAAAACGACGCTGGTTTATCTGGTTATTGGAATGACGGTCAATGGTTTTATCACTATGCTCTTAAGCTATTTCCCGAGTTCCTGAAAAGTTGTTTTCCGAGGAAACATGAGAAATTAAAAATAATATTTAAAGGAGAAATTTAATGGCTTTAAAATTAAAAAATGTCGCAGAATCGTTGGGTAGATCCCTGGTGCTTAAGCACGCAAAATTTGTAAACGGCGAAGCGAAAGAAGTGAAAACCGATTCCGGTTCAATTATTGAGGGCGCGGGGATGTGGATTGTCGGGTTGCTGGGCGTGGCACTGTTTTTGTTTGGATTTCGGGACATCATTGGGAATACGATTTTACCGTCGATTACTTCAAACATTCAAGCGTTGTTCTCAAATATACCCACATCTTAAATGCAAAGATTTAAGAAGAACGGTTGTGGTTTGAACCGTTCTTTTTCTTTTTTTATCAAAGAGAGAAGGAAGAACCATGTATACAATCTTTAAAAATTTTATTTATGATTCAGTTAATAATAGCGGAGTGATCACCGGCAGCATCAAGAATCTGGCGGAGCAGGTGTTTTACATCGATAAATATATCGGAGATGTTTCGGGACTCAATTTGTCCACGGGGCTGACGCAAATTTTTTATCAACTGGCCCTTTTACTATTGGTAATTAAGTTTTCTAAGAGTGGCTTTGAAACCTATATCACCTGGACAGGCGGTGATCCGGATAGCGATCCCATGGCGATGCTGCAACGAACGGTTAAAGCGGTGGTCATGATTGTGGCTTTTCCGATGCTCTATCAGATCTTTGCCCGGGTGTGTACGGGGGTGCTGTATGAAATCTTGAACAGTATGAATTCAGAGTTTCTATACGAAGAAAACTATGTTAAGAACTTAATTGAAGCAAATATGGGGCCATTTGCGGTGCTTGTTTTTTTCATTGGTGCATTGATCCTCTATTTTCAAATGCTGGCCCGAGGTTTTCAGATGTGGATCATGCAGATCGGTTTTCCACTGGCCTGTGTGGGACTCATTGAAAGTGACAACGGGGTGTTTGCCCCCTTTATGATGACCTTTTTCAAGGCCGGTATTACCACCATTATCCAGCTGTCACTGTTGTCACTATCCTATGTACTGATGGCCACCGGTGATTTTGCCATTGGCTTTGGTGCCCTTGCAGCAGGAATTTCCACACCGGTCTTGCTACAACAGTTTATGGTTCATGCTGGCAATGCCAATTTATCGGGAAAGGCGTTAACCATTGCCCGAGTCACGGAGGTGGCCGTGCGGTCGGTAAAATAAAAACAGAAAATTGCGAAGAAAGGAGTCTCATGGAAACCATTGATTATTTTGCGGATCTGAATAACATCTACGGCCTACTGCTCACCTTGATCAATGTTGGTGTTGCCTTTCGGGTGGGTTATTGTATTACCCATATGATTCATTCGCCTGATGAAAAAGGGGTTTACGTCAGGCGGATCAGGCACGTTTTAATCTTCTGTGTCATTGTCAATAGTCTGATCCCGTTTCGGGATGTGATTCTGGCTTATATCACATAAAGCTGTTTCCTCGGGAAACAGAGAAAGGAGGAATTGATGGAGTATCACGAGGAACTGTATATCCCCATGGGGATTAAAGCCAACCGTCAGGTGATTGAGGGAATGGAGGTAAAGGAAGTATTCCTGATGGGAGTGATGGTCTGCATCACCGTCATTCTGTGTGCCCTTTACTATGTTACCTTTGCCGATCCCATCGGAACATTTTTCGGTGGCCTGGCGATTCTGTTGTCTTCTTATCTGATTTTGAAGAAAAGCGAGAAAGATAATCAGTCTTTTCTGGATATGCTTTCGCACATCATCAGTTATTATCGGGGCCGTAAGCACTATGCCTACATCCATTTAAATGAGTGGGAATAGGAGGGGAAATGGCAGCATTAGGGTTTGCCGGCGTATTGGGGTGCTGGTTCTATATGGGATCGGTATTAAAAAGGCAGTTTGAAAAGGCGTTTTTATCCACGACATTCATTGTGGTAACGCCTTTATTATTTTTATTATTGGTGATTGATGATCCGGTGATTATTTTACGCACCGGATTGTTTTTGTGTCTGATGTTTTACGTCGGATACTTCGATTTTAAGACAAAAACGATACCCCGATTTGTCCATCCCCTGATTTTGTTAGTGGGTTGTCTTGGGATCAACGGGGAATGGTTAATGAATCAGGCCATCCCTGGGGCAGTGACGCTGGGAAGTCTGATGGCTGTTTCTGGCTGGCTAATTAAAAAAGCGACCAAACAGGATCAGGCTATTGGCTTAGGGGATGTTAAACTCGTCACCGCTTGTGGGTTTTATCTGGGATGGGATGCTGGCGTAACCGGTCTAATGATCGGATTACTCTTAAGTATCCTATGGTCCCGGGCCAGGCATCTGAAGCGCAATGAAGTGTTTGCCTTCGCACCATTTCTGTGCTCGGGTTTTATGATTGCTTTAATGCTGTTAGAAAGGATGGTGTATCAGTGAAAAATGGAGGTAAGATGCTGATTGGTTTTTTTGTAGTCGTCTTTGCGTTGTTATTATCCTGGGTGATTGTGCCCCTAGGCACAGGAATGATTGGCAATACCACAACGATTGTACGGGTCAAAGAAACCATCCGGGTGGGGGATCAA
>JAQUWM010000183.1 GCA_028692885.1 Acetobacterium sp.
CCCCAATTTGAAAAACTCCGAGAATAATTAAACCCAACCACCCAGCCATAGATAATCCCGAAAAATCAATCTGGGTTGGAAACAATACCAGTATCACCAGGCAAAGGATGATATTATTCAGACCGATGATTGAATTATCTGAAACCGGATATTCTTTATCCATAAAATGCTGCACCATCGCATAAGCAATACCATTGGTCAACGCCAATAAATCACCCCAAAGATTTCCTCCCGCTGAAGCGCTGAAAATGACAATGATCCCAACGAGAATAAATAACCGTGGAATCAATTCTCGGCCAGTTATTTTTTTTCCACGAATCACATAGTATAAATAAAGCCATAATGGCGCTGTGCATTGCAGGATGATGGCATTGGCTGCGGTTGTTATTTTGGTCGTGAGCACAAACATGATGCACAGATAGCAATACCCGATTGCCAGAACCAAATAGTTTTTTGAAACGCGCAGTTTTTTCCATTGAATCAGCGGCAAAAAAATAAGCCCGGCGATGAATGCCCGACCAAAAACGATGGTATAGGCATTGGCATTGATGAGCTTGATAAAAAACCCGCCGGTGCTAAACAATACCATGGCGATGAGCACATATAAGGTTCCCTTTGTTGTTTTATCCATCGATACCTCCTTTTCTATCTTTCAGCTTATTCTTTGATGATACCATATTCACTCAATTTTTTCTCTATATTTTTACTTTTATTTCCTGTATAATATCCATAATAAATGGAGGTAAACTTTGTATGTTATCACAGATAAAAAGTAGCGGATTGCAAGGCGTAAATGGCGTAATCGTCACTGTTGAAATAGATATTTCCCGGGGATTACCGTCCTATTCTCTGGTCGGTCTGCCGGATACCGGTATCAAGGAATCAAAAGATCGGGTTTTTTCAGCCGTCAAAAATAATGGCTTTAAATATCCGATGGAACGGATCACCATTAATCTTGCTCCCGCAGATTTAAAAAAAGAAGGCCCGGCCTTTGATCTGGCCATTGCTCTGGGTATTTTAAGCGCTTCGGAGCAACTGACCTGGGATCATCCTGAAAATTATCTGATCATTGGGGAATTATCCCTCAGTGGCGAAATAAGAAGCGTCAACGGCGTGTTGCCGATGGTGCTGGCCGCCAAAGAAGCGGGCATTTCCAATATTCTGGTTCCCTATGATAACCGTCATGAAGCTGCCGTGGTTCAGAATGTGAATGTCTATCCGTTAAAAGATTGTCATGAGGCCGTCTCTTTTTTAAAGAACGAACTGATCATCGACCCCTTCAAGGTCGATCTCACTACGCTCCTATCCGTGGATAACAGCTGTCATTCCATTGATTTTTCCGACATCCGCGGCCAGGATCTGGCCAAACGCGGCTTGGAAATCGCGGCCGCCGGGGCTCACAACGTCCTGATGAGCGGCCCACCCGGCTCTGGAAAAACAATGCTGGCCAAGGGTTTTCCTTCGATCCTGCCCGATCTGACCCTTGATGAAGCCCTTGAAATTACGAAGATCCATAGCATTTCGGGACTATTGAAAAATAACGCCATTATGAGCCAACGGCCCTTTCGTTCTCCCCACCACACCATTTCCAAGGTTTCCCTGGTGGGGGGCGGCCGGATTCCCAGGCCCGGCGAGGTTTCCCTGGCCCACCTGGGGGTATTGTTTCTTGACGAACTGCCCGAGTTTCAAAAATCAGCCCTCGAAGTTTTACGTCAGCCCATCGAAGATCAGGAAGTCACCATTTCCCGGGTCAATGCTTCCCTGACCTTCCCGGCCAGTTTTACCCTGATCACCTCGATGAACCCCTGTCCCTGTGGCTATCTTACCGACCCGGCCCATGAATGTATTTGTACCCCCCAGCAAATTAAAAATTATCAGGGTAAAATCTCCGGCCCGCTGATGGATCGCCTGGATATTTTTGTAGAGATCCCCAGCACCAGCTACGATGAACTCCAGACTAAACCCAAGGGCGAAACCTCACACACCATCAAAAAGCGGGTCGATGCTGCCCGGGAACGCCAGAATCATCGCTATCAGGATCTCGATATCTTTTATAATGCCCAGCTCACCCCCAAACTGCTGGAAACCTTCTGCCATCTTGGTCCCGCCGAAGAAAGCCTGATGGAAAAAGTCTATACCAAGATGAAACTCAGTGCCCGGGGCTATCATCGTATTTTAAAACTAGCTCGTACCATTGCCGATTTGGACGGATCTGAAACCATCCAAATCAGCCACTTGTCCGAAGCGATTCAATACCGGGGTATGACCCGGTAACCACAATAATTGCCGCATCGTGTTTTTTTCCTTACGAAGAAAAAAGACTGTCAGTTCTTGCGCTGACAGTCTTTTTGATTTATGCTGTATTATTTACGTCTTATTATTTTCTCTTAGCCAGAGAATTCGCAAATCGATCTTCGTTTTTGCGCAGATACCAGAGGCCACCGATACCTACTAGCACCAATGCCAGGCTTATCAGTTGGGCTGTTCGCAATCCCATAAACATCAGGCTATCAGTTCTTAGTCCTTCTACGAAAAAGCGTCCGACCGAATACAGACCCAGGTAAACGAAGAGTAATTCGCCGTCAACCATTTTGATTTTATCTTCATAAAAAAAGAGAAAACCAAAAACCAGTACATTCCAAACTGATTCGTAAAGAAAGGTCGGGTGTACCTTGATGATTCCCAGTGCTGCGTCGTTCACAGTAATCGCCCAGGGCAAATCGGTTTGTGAGCCATAGGCTTCCTGGTTGAAAAAATTCCCCCAGCGCCCAATGGCCTGGCCTAAGGGCAACGCCGGAATTAACACATCCGCCAATGCGAAAAAACTGATCTTCTTGACCCGGCACAAAATAATGGCCACAATTACGCCGGCAATAATACCACCGTGGATAGCCAATCCGCCATGCCAGGTTGCGATGATTTCTTCCGGATGAGCCGCATAATAGTCAAAACTGAAAATAACGTAGTAAAGCCGGGCTCCGATGATCACCGCTGGGGTCATATACAGAAAAAAATCCAAAATAATTTCAGGATCAATCCCGTATTTGGGGGCCCGTTTTATCGCTATGAACAACCCGATCAGTAATGCCGAGGCAATTAAAACTCCATACCACCTG
>JAQUWM010000184.1 GCA_028692885.1 Acetobacterium sp.
ACCTATTGCTTCAGCGGCGGCCCCACGGACACAGTTAATTGTATTTTGAAATAAGGTATTACTTGATACTTCTTCCACGTTTTTATCACAACTTACATTTAGTTTCCCCGGTTCTAAATCAGGATGATTAATAGCCAGGTCAATTAGTCTTTCAATAATCTGGTCAGGCCAGTCCTCTTCTGCACGATTTCGAATTAGCCGGCAGAAAGAAAGCGCTGCTTCTTGATCATCCAGTTTTCTTATACTATCTAAACTAGCCAACACACTGGAAAAGGATGCGGGTTCCCACTCAGCCTTCTCTTCTTCAGGAACCCTGTTACCCGGTTGAGTTAACGCAACCGCATCAATTATGGCGGAAACATAAGCCGGATGTACATCATTCGGAAATTGCAGTATAAGCCGGGCGAATCTTTCAGGATACCTTTCGGCTATAAAACCAAGGCTCCTAGCGAATTGCAAAATTGATGACTCAACTGCGTGTCCCGGGGTGATCTGCTGCCATTTATGTCCATCTAGAGGAACTTTGCTATTGGATAATATCTCCAGCCACGAACGGTCACTTATTTTATTAATATTTTTATTTAGCTTGGAGCTAATTGTCCCTCCCGTTATTTGTCCACGTTTAAAATAGTCTTTTGGATACAGATCAAATTTTCGATTCAGAGTCTTAATAAGCTCAGCCGTTGGCTGGCTAATTCTCTCCGTTGCAAGCGCAGGCAGAAGGAAGTATTGGGCTTCGCCCCAATAATGTCCATAATATCCGTGTTTCCAGCCTTTTAG
This sequence comes from Acetobacterium sp., assembly GCA_028692885.1. GTDB lineage: Bacteria > Bacillota > Clostridia > Eubacteriales > Eubacteriaceae > Acetobacterium. The sequence goes on from JAQUWM010000184.1 coordinate 781, forward strand.
GCGATACTTGGCATGGTCTTTTTCATCAGGCTCATGGTAAAAAACTAATGATTTTTCAACCTGTTCAAAATTTTCAAATGAACAATATGGCGATTGCTCTTTTAACAGTCTAAATGCTGACATCCACTTTTCTTCACTAAAATCATCCCCTATTTGTATTCGAGAAAAATCCTCCAATAACCATTGAATACCAATATCTGCTTCATTATGGGGTAGATGAGACAAGGATTCGATAATAATCTCTTGTATGATCTTTGAGGGATTGGTTTTGATTTTATCAAAGCGTTCTAAAAACAATTTCGGTTCTTTATTAGCCATTACTTTCCCTGCAACGATTAATATATCAACCAGACTTCGTTCAATTTCAATAGTACGATATAAGTTCCTGGGCTTTTGCCATCTATACAAATTTACGTAGTCGGCTGAATTGAAACGGGTTAGTCTTTCAATATGGGTCATAAACATATCCCATGTTTCTACGTAGTAATCAGATATTATTTGTTTAAACGAATTTAATTCTTCATTATGCCAATGTTCAAATCCAATAATGTTCGGTCTTCCAATAACCTTTTCTTTATTTATATCCCAGGTAGATACGATTGTTTCAAGCAGTCGTAACGCTCTCCTGGGTTGCTTTTTGCATAGATCATTCCAATTATGAATATTAATATAAATTCCTAATCGAGCTAGTTTTAGTCTAAGCTCGAATACTGCATCATCTTCTACCTCAGACATCCAGCCGATAGTATTCAAAATTCTATCTAACCAGGCCGCTCCTTTCTCTATAAACGGCTCAAGTATATCAACGATCCTTTCTGGTATTTCCTGTATAACCGATGCCAAAAGCCAAATAGCACGATTAATGTATTTATCTTCAACGCAATCCAGCCAATATGCCATAATTCCATTATCAATCAAGTTGATTATAAAATGAGGATGTCCATAATAAACAGTCTCAAGCAAATGTTGCTCCCAACAAATATCTGTAAAGAGTTTTTGACAATAACCGACTAAAAACTCACTCGGCTTATCAATCTGCCCGATTATTTCAAGTATAAGATGCTTCAAGTGAAACCGTATATCAGGCGATTGTATAATTTGATCAACAGTTGTAATAAAACCTTCATCCGCATCTTCAGCAAGCAAAATCAAAACTTGTTGCAGCTGGCCCCGGCGAAGATGAAAGCAAGCATGTGAGTAGTATCTCTTCAAAATATTAAAAGGGCATTCTCTTTTTTCTCCATAGATAATTTTAATATGTCGAACAATTAAATAAATTGGATTAATATTTTTTTCTTTTTCTAAAATTTTGTTTGTATTTATTGAAATAATGGGTACAATAATTTTAAGAGGTGATTTTATGCTTATTACATTTAAAGTATCCAACTATCGTTCCTTTCGGGATGAAGCCGTTTTATCCATGGTGGCCTCAGGGCTAAAGGAATATAAAGACTGTTTAATTCCCTTCGGAAGTAAAAAAGTGATACCTGCAGCTGCGATCTACGGAAAGAACGGCAGTGGTAAGAGTAATCTGCTTCGTGCTTTTTGGCTCGGTGTTCAGTTTGTCCGCAATGCGCAGCGGACACAGCATGAAAAGGCATCTATTCCGGTACAGCCTTTTTCTCTTAATGATTTTTCACAAAATGAACCCACTTCCTTTGAATATACTGACATGCAAGATGGAATAAAGTATATTTATGGCTTTTCTGCCACTAAGACAAATATAGTATCTGAATGTCTATACCATAGTCCGAAGGGACAGAAGGCTATGATTTTTGAGCGAAAGGGAACCGATTTCTTTTTCCCTACCGATCCAGAGAAAAAAAGAAAAGAGCTTATCAGCGAGGCCGTTGCATCAAACCAGCTCTTCTTTGCCGTTTCCTGTATAATGAATTATCAACCCTGTATTGCTGCAATGAAGTGGTTTCGTGAGAACATATTATTTTCACGTGATTACACCGATATCCCGAATCAAATCATCGAACATGCAGAGGACAGTGGCATGCTGAGGGCCATTGTTTCAGCAGCCCAAAAGGCCGATTTAGGTATCCAGGACATGAAGTTCGAGATCAGCAACAAAGAATTGTCCAAGCATGACGCTCTTCCAGATAATCTTCCGGACGATATTAAATATGCACTGCAAAATTTGATGAAAGCACTGTCCAGTGCTCCTAACGAAGCAGAGTTAAGACTGCGGGTAAGTGAATTAAAAGCCACATCCATACATTACGGTGTTTCAAAGTCAGGCGATATTGAATATTACGCTCTTGATCTTGCCGATGAATCGGATGGAACCAAAATATTGATGGCGCTGGCACCGGCCATTGAAAGA
>JAQUWM010000185.1 GCA_028692885.1 Acetobacterium sp.
TGCTTTGATTAGCGAAAGATGACCGTCGTGAAGATAGCCCATCGTGGGGACAAAACCGATTGTTTTATCGCCACCAATAGCTTCAAGATAAGTCTTTAGTTCCGTTATTGTTTTGGCAATCTTCATGATTTATTGCTGCAATTCATTGATGATGTCATCATCAATAGTGAAGGTATGCTTAGCTTCCGGGAACTGAGCCGTCTTTACCTCGGTGACATAGTTCTTAACGGCGTCTTGAATCGTTTCATTCAGTGCTGCGTAGCGCTTGGAAAACTTCGGCGATTGACCAGAGTACATCCCCAGTAGATCATGAATTACCAGCACCTGACCGTCGCAGTAGCGACCGGCACCGATGCCAATCGTGGGTACCGATATTTTTTTAGTAATCAGGGTCGCCAATTTTTCTGGAATCCCTTCCAGGACAATCGCGAAGACGCCCGCGGCTTCCAGTGCCAGAGCATCATCAATGACTTTCTGAGCCTGGCTAATATCCTTGCCCTGAACTTTAAATCCGCCGAACATATTGACCGACTGAGGCGTCAGACCAATATGTCCCATGACCGGAATCTGAGCCTTAACAATGGCCTTGACATTGTCAACCTGATCGATACCGCCTTCAAGTTTGACGGCGTGGGCCTTACCTTCCTGAATCAACCGGCCGGCATTGCGAACGGCGTCGGCGACCGAAATGTGATAGGACAAAAAGGGCATGTCACCGACGATCAGGGCGTTTTCAGCGCCCCGGGCGACGGCGCGGCAGTGGTAAACCATGTCGTCCATGGTCACTTCCAGGGTCGATTCATAGCCCTGAACCACCATCCCCAGAGAATCGCCCACCAGGATCGCATCGATGCCGGCATCGTTGACGATTTTGGCCATTGAATAATCATAGGCTGTGAGCATCGTGATTTTTTCCTGATTTGCTTTGGCTTGTAAAAAAGAGCTGACAGTAAATTTGCTTTTCATAAGTTACTTCCTTTATTTTTTATTTTAAATGATTTTTCAAATGATCATAGGTTTCACCATCAATCCGCTTGTCCTTGATCATATCAATGGTAGCTAAACCCATGGTCTGGTAGAGCGCCAGAAATTCCGGTGTTTGGGTTTTGATCGCTTCGATGTGTTTGCCAATGGTGTTTTCATCACCCCGAACCAGGGGACCAGTGAGGGCATTGACGGTTCCGGATTTTTCGATGTTTCCCAGGGTGGCGGTGATCAGCGGCATAAATGCTCGGGTGATTTCGTCGTTGGCAATTCCGGTGCTCTTAAGCAGTTCAAAACCTGAATCAATCAGAGTCACCAGATAGTTAGAGAGGATACAGGCGGCGGCATGATAAAGCACCTTATTGTGCCTGTCGATCACAAAATAGCGATTGTCGGTAAGCTTAAGGATTCTTTGCGCATCGGCCAGCCCCTTGTCATTGCCTTCCAGGGTAAAAACCGTTTGCTTTAAATTTAGAGACGCCGTAATGGGATCAGCAAAACTCATGATCGGATGAAGCGAACAGACCCCACCGCCTGAAGCTAAAATCGGATCAAAAAGATCGGTCGACAGGGCGCCACTAGTATGGACAAGGGTATGATGTCCGGTTAAGCAGGCAGTTTGAATGAGTTGATTGATAACTGTAGAAATTTGATCATCCCCGGTGGTGATAAAAATCACGTCACTGGCGGAAACAAGGCTGGGAAGGTCGAAAAAAACAGCCGCGTCAGTTGCTTTGGCAGCGCCTTGAGAGGAGGTCTCACGACGGCTTACGTAACCTGATAGGGTCAGATTATTTTGTTTGAAAAAAATGCCCATGGCAGTGCCGACTTTGCCAGCACCAATAAATCCGATTTTCATGCGTTTCACCTGTTAATAGTATTTGGTTATTTTGGCAAAGCGCAGAGCAACACCGGTCACACAAAGAAAAAAGGTCTTCTGCACTGAAAATAAACAACTGCAAAAGACCTGTCATTACATTATAAAAATGCAAACAGCATGGTTTTATTCAGTCTCTATCACCAGGGATTAGAGCAGGTTTTTAGGTAATTATCAGTTAAGACATTAATACGTGTGATGCGTTAATCATGTGCAGCTCATAGCGATGCCACCATGTGGGTATGATACAACAACCTGAATAATAATGCAAGGTTTTAATTTAAACATTAATTTTGGAAATAAAAAACAAGTGGTGTTAAAACCACTTGTTTGTGATTGGAAATATAGTTCTGAGGTAGTACCGACAATTGTTACATCATGTTGTGTGCATCAGAGCGGACACGGCGATAGCCTGTCCGAGTCTGCGGCATACAACAGATTAACAATTGGTCGGTACGGAGGCGATAACCTGAAGCAAGTAGTCCTAAAACCACTTGTTTTTTTTGAAATACAGCAGTGTGCCCATCACCACCACAAGGCACAGAACAATCACAAAAGGATAACCATATTCCCAATGAAACTCTGGCATCATGATATTCATCCCGTACCAGCCAACAATCAGGGTTAGTGGCAGAAAGATGGACGTAACCACGGTAAAAATTTTCATGACCTTATTCAGGTTAATGTCCAGCTGAGCCTGATAGGCTTCCCGAACCTGGGTGCCATAATCCCGCAGGTTCAGCACATTGGTAAAGAGCCGGTTGATCCGATTGGTGAGAATTTTAAAATAACGCAGATCCTTTTTATCAATCAGGTCGTTGTCATTTTCTTCGATAGCCTCCGATATCTCAAAAAGCTGTTCATAATACTGCTTGAGACTGAGAAGACGTTTACGGAAAGTGATCAGGTAATCGACCAGATCATTTTTGATGGAGACAATAAATTCCTCTTCCAGATTGGCGATTTCCTCTTCAATTGAAACCAGCACGTTTCGGTCATCATAGGTCAACTTGTCAAAGAAAAGATGAAAGAACTTGCTCAATCCAGAAATATGAATACCGGTGGTCGGGGCAGAATTGATCATGTTGCTGAAATAAGAGACCCGATCAGAGATGAAAACAAGCAGGTTGGAACGAAAATGAATGCAAATCCGGTGGGGTTTAACATCTTCAGAAATGGCCTCGGGAATGGTCAGGGTAATAAAATCAAAACCTTCGTGGCTTTCAAATTTACATGAAATACCGTTAAT